>CAYSXI010000106.1:0-18005 GCA_964434955.1 uncultured Pirellulaceae bacterium | reverse complement strand
TGGGGGCGACAAATTTTTTCCCCTGGTCGGTCTCCTGTGAACGAGGTGGAAGCAAATCACCGATGCCCATCCGTTCCTGCGGCTGGACGATTGGCACCGCTGTGCCATTGCTACCAGGTTGCGGGGGCGCCTGAGCGGAGCCGGCCTGACTCCCGAAGATTTGGCCGACCAGGAGAATGGCGACCAATGAAAGCATCCATCGCGGATTCGAGAAATCGTCCACAAATCGATGCCACATCTTGCGACAGCAAATTTGCGTTTTTACTTTTTCAATTCTTGGGTTCACGGGTCCCGCTGCCTTTGAACAGTCCGAAACCCGTGGAAAACCAGAATCCCCGTTGACCAGTGCAACCGCTGACTAATCGTACAGGATGATCGTCCGACTAAGCTCCGGAAAGCTAAGTTCTACGGCTTCTTTAGAGATTTTGTCGACTTTCATCAATACATAAACGCCATCTTTTACTAGCACGGACATCTCCATCCCTTCGCGAATCTTCAATGTCCGTTCCCCCTGCTTCAAAAGTGCTGTCGATCGTTCCGGTCCAACCACTCGCGACTTCAATTCAAAACTCGGCAGCTGCAAAAGCTGCTTTTTCATTCGCTCATTTTCGGCTTTCAGGTCGTTGGTCAATTTTTGAATCTGCTTGTTCAAGCCAGCAATCTGTTTATTCAGGTTGCCAATGTTCGCCTTGAGACCTTTGTTTTCCGTTTTCAAAGCCGAGTTCTCTTTGACAAACTTATCCAATTGCTCGACATTGCGTATTTTATTCAATGTCTCCGCCATCATATTCGTTTTGGCGGTCGGATCCGTTTTGTCGTTTTTGCCATCTTTCTTTTCTTGCTTTGCCGGCGGATTCTTTGCGGGCGGACTCTTGTCCTGTGCATTCGCCGATCCGCTCAAACCTGCTGCCATGATCAGCAAAGCGATTCCAAATCCTGGGACGATCTGTTTCATTTCATCTCCTCCGTTTATGATCCTGCGGCGAACAGGGCAACAAAAAATGCGATGTAGACGTATCCGACGATTCCGCCAATGATCAAAGTCAATGCGGGCGTCAGCATGGCGTTCAGTCGTTTCACTGAAGCTTGAAATTGTTCTTGATGAAGTTCAGCCACTTCGGAGAGTACCTGCTCCAATTCACCCGACTGTTGCCCAACGACCACCATTTGTGAAAGCATGGGCGTAAAACCAACCTTCTGCTTAAGCGCCTCACTGAGATTGCTTCCGCGCATGATTTTGTCTTTTGCGCGGGCGACCAAGTCGGCAAGGTGCCGATTTCGAATCAAAGGTTGCGATGCTCCCAAACCCTCTGTCAATGTAATGCCACTGGCAAGCATCATTCCAAGGCTTTGGGAAAAGGTCGTTGTTTCCGAGAGGGCGACCATGTTCCCGAGGATGGGTGTCCTCAGAATCGCGTAGTCAACGAGCCTTTTGCCTTCCTCCGACAAGTAAAAGATCGTAAACAGGACGGCAATTGAGATTGAAATGATCGCCATAGCGGCAAAGTTGTCTGTGAACCAACCGGTCATATTGACCAGGCTCTGGGTCATTGCCGGCATCTCCTTCCCGAGGCTTTGAAGGTAAACATCCAACTTGGGAATCAGGTAAACAACCATGTAAATGGTCACAAAGATCGAAAGCAAAACCACGATTGCGGGATAGATGGTCGCGGACCAAAAATCATCGCGGGCTTTGCGGCGATTCTTCAAACTGGTCGAAGCACGACGAAGTACTTGCTCCAGGTTCCCGGTCTTTTCCCCGACAGCTACCAGTCGCACCACGAATTCAGGGAAACAGCGGTGGGCCTCCAGCGCCTGATGGAAGCTCCCACCTTTTTGAATGTCATTGGCTACCTGGGCCCAGACTCGGGCCAGGCCGCGTGAGGAAGTCTGCTGCTTGCAGGCTTCGATCGAAGCCAGAAGGGTCATGCCACTTTTTACCATCAACGCCAATTGTTGCAGCGACGTTTCAACGTGAACACTGCGAATGGAAACGAATGGGTTGGCGACCCATTCGCGGGCCTCGGATTCGGAACCACGAGATCCTGCCTGATTGCGAATCGAAATGATCACCCATCCGCGTTCGCGCAATTGACTCGCAGCAACCGAGCGCGACGCGGCGTCCAGGACACCTTCCATGGACTCGCCACGTTGATCTTTCGCAATGTATACGAATTCGGCCATGAGGCTGATACTTATCCCGTGTGAACGACCGTTGCGACTTGATCAAAATTGGTAATTCCACGCTTCATCTTGTCGATCGCGTCATCGATCAGGTAGCGCGAATCCGGCGTAATCTGTGCTTCGAAATCAATCGTCCCCTGGTTCAACGACGAAACCTTGCTTCCGCCTTGTGGGCTTTGTTGAAATCCAACCAGTTCAAACAGACCGGTACGGCCTGAGTAGCCTGAGTTGGCGCAGTATTCACAACCACGTGATTCAAAGACCTCGACACCCGCAATCTCGGGATGCCCCAAGAAGCTGGCCTGTTCTTCCGACAATGGAGTTGGAAACCGGCAGCGCTGGCAAAGTTTTCGAACCAGACGCTGAGCCGCAAACAACCGCGCCACCGCAGAAAGCAGGAATGGTTGAACGCCCATGTCGAGCAACCGAGTCACCGAGTCACGAGCCGAGTTGGTATGCAGCGTGGTAAAAACCAAATGCCCCGTTAGAGCGGCTTGCGTCGCAATCTCCGCCGTTTCCTCGTCTCGAATTTCCCCGATCATGATGACATCCGGGTCATGCCGCAAAATGCTTCGCAGCGCCTTGTGAAAACTAACTTTGTCGGCCGAGTCCACTTCAACTTGAGAGATGCCCTCCACCACGTATTCGACGGGCTCTTCGATCGTGATGATATTTTGCGAGTTGTCTTGAATCAGTTCACGCAAAGCCGCGTACAGGGTTGTACTTTTCCCACAGCCCGTAGGACCCGTGAGTGCGATCAAGCCGTGTGGCCGATGGATGGCCTGCCGGAACGTTTTCAAGTCGGAAGGCAACATGCCCAGCCGTTCCAAAGTCAGATCACGCGTGTTCATCGCCAACAGGCGTAAGGTCATGCGTTCTCCGAGCTTCGTCGGGATCGTTGCGGCACGAACGTCAATCGGCCGTGAAGATTGATGACCGATCGTAAACCGCCCGTCCTGGGGTGCTCGCCTTTCCGCGATGTCCATTCCGGCGAGGACCTTGAATCGAGAAATCAATCCCGCGTGGATCGAAGCCGGCAACTCTCGATAGTCCTCCAAGGCTCCATCGACCCGGATTCGAACTCGCAGTTTGTTCTCGGTTGGCTCAATATGAATGTCGGTGGCATTTTGAATCAAAGCCGCGTGAAAAATTTCGTCACCCAAGGCAACGATCTCGTCGCCCTCGGGATCGGCAGCGGCACCACGCTGCCCGGACAAATTCACTCTTGCGGGCGCGTTTTCGTTGTCCGAGGTCAACGCCGAATTAAGAAATATCAACTCGATGGCCCGCTCGAGTGATTCCGCGTCTGCCAGCTTGGCCTCAACCGGATGCCCAACGTAACGTTGCACGGCCTGCAAGCCTTGGGCGTCTTCGACGTTTTTACAGGCGACCAAAACGCGATCGTCTTGGATCGTGAAGGGGAGAAGTTGTCGACGAACAGCCAGATTACCGGGGACACGCAACGCCCACTTTGGGTCAACCCGAACCTCGTCCATGTTCAGGATCGAATCGGCATCCTTCACGTCGCTTTTCGAAATGGCATCAAGCTGAGAAGTCACTCGACTGTCAAACCTTTCTCGATAGCTCTTGAAGCGACTCGGGATTGCGCGCCAGACTTTTTGCGGTATTGAGACTGATCAGCCGCTGACGCAACAACTTGGCCAGCGACTTGTCCATGGTGTACATCCCTTCGGACGTTCCCGTTTCCAACACCGATTGGATTTGTTTCAAATTCCCACCCGAGATCAAATTGGAAACGGCTTGATTAACACGCAAGACCTCGCTGGCCAGGACGCGGTTTCGCGAAGCCCGGGGGTCGCTTTCTTGCAATCGAGACTTCGAAATCTCGGACACCAGCAAATGCTGTGCAACAACCGCACGCAGGGTTGTCGACAAAAGGTGTTGGATGTTTTGCTGTTGATCGCCCGGAAAAACGCTGACCAACCTCTCGATCGCCGACATGCAATCGCTTGCATGCACGGTTGCAAAAACGAGATGCCCGGTTTCGGCAGCGGTGATGGCAGTTCGGATGGTGTCCAGATCACGAATTTCGCCAACGAGAATCACATCCGGATCCTGACGAAGCGCATCCAACAATGCCTGGTTAAAATCGACGGTGTCGCAGCCGACCTGCCGTTGATTGACGATCGACTTAATCTTTGAATGGGTAAACTCGACCGGATCCTCGATCGTAATGATGTGAGCGTTGCGGTTCTCATTGATATGGTTGATGAGGGTCGCCAGCGTCGTGCTTTTACCGGAACCTGTTGGACCGGCGACCAACACCAATCCATCTCGAAGGTCACAGAGTTGGTAGAGCTGATCACTGAGGCCAAGCTCATCCAGGCCAAAGAAACGGTTCTGCAAATGCCGGAGCGCCAGGGAATGCCGCCCGCCGCTCTTGTAAAGATTGAAACGAAAACGGTTATTAGCCGGTCCCGCCAGGACGCCATCGATCGCGCCCCGTTCGGCAAATCTCTTTCGTTGCTCGAGAGAAAGTCTTTCGTCGAGAAAACAATTGAATAATGCGCTGTCCACGACGCGACTTGATGCCGATTGAATTTCGCCGCCCACACGGAGGGAGACGACCTGCCCCTCCGTCACATGGATGTCACTTGCTCCCCTTTGGATTGACTGCTGCAAAATCGACTCGAAATCACTTGAATCAAGCGAAGCCGAACCCATATTGTTTGAGTTCGCGGCATCAGGAGTAGTAATCAAATCAGCGCTCATCTCGGCTCCCAACTAAATCATGAACGTGATAATCCAGTGGTTTTGTCCATTCCCTGACTCGGCAGCGGTCATGCTCAACATCAAGGGCACCGTTTGAATGTCACTGTTTTTGACGGCAGCTAAGAAATTCGTGACATCCAAATACCTGCCTTCCAATTCAACCTGCCAAAACTCCAACGGAGTTTCCGGAAATTGACGATTAATGATTTGCGTCAACTCGGTGAAATAAGGTGTGAGCTTGGGGTTTTCCTGGTAATCCTGGGTGGAAATGGAAAGCTTGAACTCCTCCATCAATTCGGTCAGTCTTTGGACCGCATCCAGTCGGGATTCCTGGCGTCGCCAGTCTTCGCTAATCTGGCGAATGTCTTTTTGATTTTGAACCAGGTTCTCTTGAAGTGCCTTCAGCGCCTTTTGTTCATTCAACAACTTGATTCGAGAATTCTCAGCATCGATCTGTTTGACGGCAATTTGTTTGAACTGATTTAACTTCGCAGATGTGTAGCTCAGATCTCGCTGCCGTGGGATGGCGATGATGAAGGTGTACAAAGCCAATATCAATGCGGCTGGAAGTAACACCAGCAGCCTTTGTTCGCGAACAGTTGTTTTCTTCTTTGTAAACATGAGACTTACCGAGACTCCAAACTGCTGAGACCGGATTGAGCGACCCCTATCTTCAATTCCATCGGGCCGACGTCTTCCAAGACGATGGTGAACTTCCAAGGGCCGCCGTTGACCATTTTCTTTTGACCAATTTGCTGTGCCGGATTCGCCTTCCATCCCATTGGCAATATCAACTCTCGCAAGTTGGTCGCCAACAAAGTTGCACTGTCGCTGGTCAAAGAAATTCCGACGATCGATACGCCTTTTTCATCCGATATGATTTCTTGAATGAGGACATCGTCGGTATGAAGTTCCCGCAGGTAATCCATCAGGCGGTTGAGGCGATCGGATTGAGCCTGCAATAGAAATTGAACTCGTTTCGATTCCGACTCAATCTCTTCGGCCTGGGCGCGAATTGATTTGGCCTGCTTCTGGATCTTGGAAATCTGCGAATCGTAGCGTTTTTTTTCTTCGGACGGTTGCCGCAAAACCTCGGCTGACTTGTCCAAAGCATTTTGTCTATGGTTGAGCCAATTCCAGTTCAGGAGACATCCGACAATGGCCAACAAAGCCAAAAGCGCCTTGGCGAGGATCCGTTGTTTTGCGTCGTGATTTGGCCGCGGTTTTTCGAGCAGCGGCACATTCAGTCCGCCGCCTGCAAGCCTGGCACGAACGCTCGCCATCCATTGAGACAGGTCCTCGGACGAATTCAAATCGGCGAGTTCGCTCGATGGGTCGAAGTCCCGATTGAGCCCAAGCCCCACGAGAAAACGCGTTTTTTTGTCAATCTGAAACTCGACCGGCAATTCCCCTTGATCGGATATGGCATGTCCGACCTGGGTCAGCTTGCCGCCTGCTCCGGAAAATTCGCAGGTAAAATCCCGCCAATACTCAATTCGATGGCTGGAGTCGGAATCGAAACCTTGCGCACCCGCCGGATGTGCCACAAAAAATTGCCGCACTCCATTCGATTCCAGGATGGCCGACAATTCGTGAAACTCATCGATTCGAATGACCGTAACCCAGAATGAAACTTCTTCCGAGTTTCTTTCGAGTTCCTGATAGGCCAGCATCGAAAGATCCGCGTCGATTCCGCAAAGCGTTTCCGTCTCGAACTTCAACGCCTGCGCAAGATCCGCGTTGCCCAAGTCCGTTACCGACAAACGAGGAAGTGAAACTTTTTGCGTCCAAACCTGCGTCGAAAAAATCATCGCGGTTCGTCCCAACGGATTGTCGGCTGCGAATGTCGTCTCAACAGCTCGTCCGATGGTCATCCCGGCGTCGGCCCGAAACGAATCCACGCTTCGAGGAAGCGACGCACCACGGCTGGCAAAGTCAGCTCGAAGGACCGCATCCGAATCAATCAAAATGATGGTGGTATCATTTCGTTTTTTCATTGGGCCGACTCCAAGTCCATCAACAGAGTGAGACCGCCCAAAGGCACGTTGACATATTTTGTGAATGACTTCCCGTCGGCAATCACTCGTATCGCTCGTAAACCAACGGGCACGTTTTCAAATTGAAATGTCTGCTTGGCTGGATCGAGGTCTTCGATCGGGCGAAGTTCCGTCAACGAATATTCGGGATCGGGAACCAACATGTAGACTTTCACGTCGTTCGAAGTCTGCTGCCCGAAATCGATATTGCCGGAGACAATCACACGTCCCTTACTCAAGTCGCTGCTAAGCGGCAGATCAAACTCGCCGACCGGTTTCCAGTTGATCCGGGAAACCTCTTCATTTTCGTTTGTTTCGAAAAGGAAATCCTGAGCCCAGGCATCAACGACGGAGTCCTTTCCTTTCGGGAGAGACAAATAAGGCCCTTTCCAACCACAGGCCAGACGAATGTCCGAAAAGTCGACCGGTTGGCTCGGCCCCGAGCGAAACTGAAAGGGATACTGCTGCGCAAGAACCGAGTTTTCGTCCCAGAGCTCATATAGATTCCGATCTTCCTGTATATCTCCATCGAACATCGCCGCACTGGGCGCGGAAGACTTGGGCTGTGTCGGATTTTCTTTCGGCAGCGAGGGCACGGTAAGCCGCGGGGCCCTTCCCACATCCGCAATGAATCCGCTAATCAATGGCGAGCCGTCCGCATGCCGGGCCGTTGAGCTTCCGACCGTTGCGACTTCAAGCTGCTCCAGCGTTTTCCTGGTTTGTTCGAACCGGGCTAACTCAACGCGAGGCTGCAATGCCTGAACGGCGATGGTTGCCACGACCGCCAAGATGACCAAAACCACAAGCAACTCCATCAACGTCATTGCTTGACGAAGGGAAGCAGTTCGAATCGTTCCGTGACGATACGAATACCGAGAAGTTCGGGTTGATTGCGGACGAGTCAACACGGGAATCACCAGCCGTTATTGGCGAAGATCGGGGATTTTGACAAACAGAACGAGGTCATCGCCACATTCCGACATTGTCAATTCGTTTGTTTGGTCGTTACCCGGCTTCATATTGCTTAAATCCTTTGGCGTGTCGATTTGCCCGTTGGGTCCCGCCGAAACGATTCGCATATGTTTTGATTCTTCCAAGTTGACCTTGCCATCTCCATCAAAATCTACTTGAAGTTGAAATTCGTTGCCCCAGGCATCCACCAGGGTCGATTCACCGTTTTTATTGACACCCGTTGGATACAAATAGGGACCGTGCCAGCCGATTCCGTATACCGGGTCGTAGTGATTCAGCTCGGGGGCTTCGATCTGCAAATGTTTCGGGGGCGCTTTTTCAACCAACTCGTTGACGCTGCGCGGCAAGGCTTCGGGCTTGTGTCCCAGGTTCTCGTACACGCCCTTCTCGCCGGTTATCGCATCCTTGATGGCTTTCATGGATGCTTCCGTGGAAATCTCCTGGGACGATTGGGTATTGCCCTCGGTGACTTCGACTTGTGTCGTGAAGATAGGAATGATCAGAATCGCGGTAGCGATCAAAATCACGAGCACCACCAACAACTCCAATAACGTAAAGGCCCGAATCCATTTGGCCCTTAAGTTTCGATTTTCTTGAACGTTCATCGTTCTGCCAGCCTAGCGATTTGAAAAGAACTGTTCGAATTGATCGCCGATCCCCTGCAAACCATCCATGTGGGGAATTGCGGTACCGATGTACCGGGCGGTTGATTGTTGTGTCCCGTTTCGTTTTAGCTCGACGACGATCAAGTAACGAGAATACATCGTCTTGGGGTTTGAAATCGGGTCATCAGAAAAGTGCAAAGGCGCTTCGGCAAATATGGCTTTTGCCCCAGCACCCACCAGCGAGCATCGCTCGCCCAAACCAAAAACCAAATAGATCTGCTGATCTTCCGGTGGGATATTCCATATTCTTTCGACGACGGTCGCGGCTTGCTCGGGACTAATCGAGCAAACCTTGGTGCCGTTGGAAACGGTCATGGGTTCATTCTTGTGTGAATCAAAAGTTGCGTTCTCGATGCCGGTCGAAGCCGGAATCAATTCCAAAATGCCAATCGAATTGAGGGCTTCCACATCCGCTTCGGTCAAAGCGAGCGACTGAAAAATAGTCGACCCGCCAACATAGTCAGGTATTCCACCATTCGTTCCAGAAGATTCTCCGATCAGCGAATCGAAGCGATTGCCAATGACTCCATTTCCGACCAATGCCTGTCTTTTGATCGCGGCATCGATCTCTGAAACATTGGCCGTCGCAGCCGCCGTTTCCGTTTTCCCTAAAAGTCCAGGGAGCGTGGCAACGACGATTCCGCTCAACGCGATCAAAATCGTGATCACGATCAGCAATTCCAGGAGAGTTAACGCGTTTCGATTTTTGGATTTGAACTTGAGCATTTCACCTTCGTCCTCGCGCGCAACTTTAACCAACAAAGGGATTCAACGGCTGCGGCGCGTTTTGAACATTTGAAATAATGGGTCTATTATTTCCGGCTATTACTTTTATCAGCGGTTTGATTTAGCCGGCTAATCGCAAATTTGGCGACAGGCGCAAAAGAAAAAAAGCAAGCGACGTTTGTAACAATTCTGACACTGGTTCCGTTTGTAGTACATACCCGGCCATTCGCCACAAAGCGCTTATGGAAGATAACAACCCCGCATTTGCGGAAAGGTGTCGATTCAGAGGCACACTGAGCCGTTGAAATATTTTTCGTCTTGCCAAGACAATTAAATCGGCTCCGTGCTCAATTTTTAGGCAATCCGGCCAACGAAAGGCGTTTTCGTCAATGATTGACGATTTCAGCTGAGTTTGCTGAACGCTTGGTTTTCTCGACTTCAATCAAACTTGAAAACGGTTCCAAGACGCCCGAATGATGTTCGTTCAACATTTCAGCAACATAGAGCCCATATTCGGAAATGCCTTGAACGACCTTGAGAGACCGTTTGGGCTCTCCCCGAAAACAGAGGATCCGATCCGTAATGGCCGTATCCAGCAGAAAAGCAAAAACGATATCCGAGTGAAAATCGAGCGTCGTGACCAGAGACATTCCACTGTCGCTGATATCTTTGGTGATCCCAAACGCAACATTGTTCATGTCCGGCGCGCCATCACGCCAGGGCGCCAATACAACCGGCAATGTCCGCGAATAGCGATTCTGTTCGCGACAATCGTTCAATAGGGCACCGGTCGCGGTCGTGCGATCAATGATTCGACGCAGAAATGGTGAAGCGTCGACGTATTTCTTGCGTTTTCGAAAAGAGAACATTTTGGGTTTCCGTGCTGACTTGCCGTATGCAATTCTACGTTTTCAGATTCCACCCAACTCTGAAAAGTAGGGATTTTGAAACCGGCATCGTTCCCAAAGCCTTACATTCGAATCGAAACGCAAGATTCGAATATCCGTTAATGTTCACCAGGCACCTGGCGACGAGAATCAAGACAAGGGTGGGACGCCTCGACAAGCGATCGGCGCCAAGCGATCGGCGCCAGGCGATCGGCGCTAAGCAGCTGGACTGATCTAGATGCTTTGGAGGAACATGCTGAAAAAGAACATCGCAAATTGGCCCGCATTCAAGAGTAATGCCACGCCGTTCAAAACCAAACCAATGACCTTGATGTTTTGATTTTTGGCAAACAGTCCGCATATCAAGCCGCCGATTCCGGCCGGCGCGCCCACGAAACCAAAAAAACCACAGCAGCATACATAGCCGAATCCACCAAACAGCAAAGCAATGATGCCAAGCGCGATCGAAACCCAGCCGGCGACGTCGTCATTGGGTCGCACCTGGCCTTGATATGTTTGATAGCCCTTTTGCTGCATCGGGTAGTTGGATGGGGCCGGCTGTTGATAAGCTCCCGCCGAGCCATAGCTGGATTCTTTTTCGTACCCTGGTTTGGACTCGTACCCGGCTTGCGTGCCATATCCGGCTTGCGTGCCATAATTTGAAGGCGAGGTTGCTCCAGGCTGAGAACCATGGGGTTCCTGGTATCCGCCGCCTCCCGCGAACGGGCCGCCGGAAAGTGGCTGGCCTCCTTGATGGGGATCGGTCCCTTGGTCACTACGATTGGCCCGTATTTCAAAAACCTCACCACAAGCCGGACACCGTGCTTTTTTACCTTCGTTTTCGGCGTCCACTGAGAGGCTTTTCTGACAGGCATTGCAGCGGACAAAGATCTTCATGGCAAGCCTGGTTTTGGAGACGGGCAACAAGCAACGACTTATTTTGAATCGTCAGTTTCGATTCGCTGCTTTCGCAGAAAGGTTGAACTTAAATCGCAACGGAATTCATTTTCGTCGATCATTTCGCAAATTTCAACTAATTCGGTCGGAAGTTCCAATTGGTTAAGTGTCGCGAACTTTTGCCCCAGGATTCGCCCGAATACCACAAAGCCACATCCCCGATGACGTATTTCTTTGATCGCGGAAATCATTTCGGATGCCCCGCCTTGATAATATTTCGGCATCGCGACGCGGACGATGGTATCAGCGCCGACCGCAAACTTGGTTCCTGGAAAAAGCTGTGCCTTGTCGACGAAATTTGCCGACCTGGTGACAAACAGAGGGCGTTTTCCAAACTCCTGCGTGGATCGCTTGCGCAATTCGATGTGATCCAGACGCGGCTTGTCCGCATTGTTGATCGATAATTCAAACGCAGCGTTGCCGCCACGATACCGTTCAAGATATTCTGCCATCTCCAAATGGCCCCGATGAAGTGGCTGAAAAGAGCCCGAGATCAAATGAAAGTCGTCGCCCAATTGAGCGCGACGTTGCAATCTCTGTTCGACCCCGGTTCCTTCAGCCGGTTCGTCCATAAAGCCAAAATCGCATCGGTTCAATTCGACTTGATCGGCAAACTCAACGCGCGTTGAATCGCATGCTGGCAATTGGTTCAACTGGCTTCGATCCCGCCTCAATACAGCCTCGATGGCTCGAAGGAGCCGCTCCTCATCTTCTTCATTCCCAAGATGGTTTCGAAGCTGCCCCTTTTCAGCGGCCCCTTGTTGGGAATTCCAAGCGACGACCGCGGTCGCCGCTTGAGAATGGACGGCCAATTGGAACTGTATTCCAATTTGCACCAACCCAATTCCAATTTTCTGCCGAGAGTCTGAAGTCTCGAAACCGAAGTCGGAATCAAACGCCAAAGCGGCAATTTGCCGTGCGGCAATTTCCGGGAGCGTCGACTTGTGCCAGAGTTGCAACTGAATTTGCGACTCGTCAAACCTGACCAGAGCATAAAACTCTGACGGCGTTTGGGCGAAAGCTAACCCATAGGCAAGGATGCGTTGTTCCGACCCGTTACGCAAAATACCCGTCGCGGTATCCAATGCGCCAAAACATATCGCGCCCCGGACCCGACGAGATTCCAAAATATGGCTGATATTCTTGAACATTGGACATCCAGTCTCCCCGTCTTGGCTTGGAATTCTAGCCAAATCGGAAACCAAATCACGTACCGTCTTGTACCGGGATTTGACCCGCCCCAGGCGATTGAGGCAAATCGGGCCCAATTCCGCAAGAAAGAAGCGACGAGGATCGCCTTTTAAGCATTGCAAGAAATTGCCGATAGCCTTATTTTATATGGTCTGTCTGGCGATTCTCGCCAAGGTATTTCATTTCAATTAGCTGTGTTTCCGTACGCATCTCTGCCTCAAGGGGTGCCAATAATCGGGTTCGAAGTGGTTTCGAGCTTGTTTATCCGCCGGGACATTGGGAGAAAAAAATGGCAAATCAACTTGTCAAAGACATGGTCGAAGCCGGAGTTCACTACGGTCACCGTTGCAGCCGTTGGAACCCGAAGATGCAGCCGTACATTTACGGCAAGAAAAACCGCATCCATATCATCGACATTCGCGAAACCGTTCGCGGACTTCTTCACGCAAAAAAATTCCTGGCCAAAGTTGCTTCGGGCGGTAGCCTCGTCTTGTTCGTCGGCACCAAACGTCAAGCGGGTCCTTCGATTGAACGACACGCGGACCGCTGCAACATGCCATTTGTTAGCGAACGTTGGCTCGGTGGTGCGATGACCAACTTCCGAACGATTCGCAGTCGAATGACGCGTTTGGAGGAACTGGAGTCGATTCGCAGTGGCGAGGAAATTCACACCTACTCCAAGAAGATGCAATCTTCGTTGAATCGTGAATTCCGCAAGATGTATCGCAACCTTAATGGATTGCGTCGCATGAACCGCCTTCCCGAATGCCTGGTCGTCGTTGATCCCAACAAAGAAAAAAATGCCATTCGTGAAGCGAAGGCCATGGGAATCACGACCGTTTCGTTGATCGATACGAATTGCGATCCGGACATCGTTGACTTGGCGATTCCAGGAAATGACGACGGGATCCGGTCCATTGATTTGATTCTTTCGCACTTGGCCGATGCCGTGATCGCGGGTGCGAAAAACGTCTCCGCCAAGAAAGAGGGCGATGATTCCGGTCAATCAGCAGCCGCAGAGGCCGCTGCCAAAGCAGACGCCGATGCGGAAACCGCTGGCGCTTAATCACGTTTGAACGATCCGAACCCGTTTTGAATTTTGTTGTCAAAACGGGACAGAACACATATTTGAAAAGTTAGATTCAGGAGTTTCGAAAGATGTCTATCTCAGCCGCCGATGTAAAGAAGCTTCGTGAGCGCACCGGCTTGCCATTGATGGATTGCAAGTCGGCTTTGGCCGAGGCCGATGGCGATCAGGACAAAGCAATTGAGTTGTTGCGAAAACGGGGACAAGCTGTATTGGATAAACGATCGGATCGCGAGACCGCATTCGGACGTTTCGGCCTTTATGTTGGCACCGACAATGCATCGGGCGCCATCGTCGAATTGAAATGCGAAAGTGCTCCCGTTGCAGGCCATGAAGAATTCATCCAACTGGCAAACGACCTTGCTCAGCAATTGGCAACGGGACCTGGTGCCGCCAACGCCGAAGAGCTTTTGGACCAAAATTCACCCAGCAAAGATGGCGTTACGCTTCGCGAACAGAAAGATGAGTTGTTCAACCGAATTCGCGAAGTTTTCAACGTTGGCCGGATGAAGCGGGTGGAAGGTGGTACCGGTGGATACACCCACAACGCCGGTACCGTTTCCGGTGTCCTGCTCGGCTACGACGGCGGAAACGACGACGTCGCAAAGGACATCAGCATGCACGTTGCCGCGATGCGACCAAGTGCTTTGTCGACAGACGACTTGGACGCTGACATTGTGGCCAAGGAACGAGAGATCCTTCGCGAAGCTGCCTTGAAAGAAGGTAAGCCGGAAAACATCGTCGACAAAATGGTCGAAGGCCGAATGCGAAACTTCTTCGCTGAGCAGGTCTTGCTCGAGCAGCCTTTCGTCAAAGACGATAGCCAAACGGTTGGCAAATTTGCCGAAAGCCAGGGAATGAAAATCAACGAATTCGTTCACTGGGAACTCGGTGCCGACGCCGGCGCTTAAGCCGATCCAATCGAGCCCCATGCAAATGGGGCTTTTTTTGTGCCCGGAAAGAAACGAAAATCTTTCCGAGGTAATCATTTGCGTGCTCGCACCTGCATTTCCGCTTGGGCCGCAACAAGATTCACGTTGAATTCAAAGCCGACTCGAAAGGATTTTCATGGCCGATTCCGCCAAGTACAAACGAATTGTGTTGAAGCTCTCCGGCGAAAGTTTTGCTGCGACCGGCGAACGCGGAATCAGCATGGAAGAGGTCATCCAGATCGCGACCCAGATTCGCGAAGCCCAGAACCTGGGTTGCCAGATTGCCGTGGTCATTGGCGGGGGAAACATTCTCCGGGGCGGACAGTTCAAGAGTGCCAATGCCAATATCCAGCAAGGTACAGCGCATTACATGGGCATGCTGGCGACCGTCATCAATGGACTCGCGCTTCAAGATGGCCTGGAACATATCGGGGCTGAAACGCGGCTGATGAGCGCCATCCCGATGGACAACGTTTGCGAACCCTATATTCGCCGACGAGCCAATCACCACCTCAATAAGGGACGAATCATTATTCTCGGAGCCGGTACCGGGGGCCCATTTGTGACGACTGACACGGCCGCCGCAATCCGATCTCTGGAATTGGGGGCCGATATCCTTCTCAAGGCGACACGGGTTGATGGTGTCTACAGCGACGATCCCGAAAAGAACCCGCACGCAATCTTCTACGAATCACTCGATTACAATACGGTTCGCGAAAAGAACCTGCGAGTCATGGATTCGACCGCGATCACTCACTGCATGGAACACGAAATGCCAATCATGGTTTTCAACTTCCAGAAACCCGGCAACATTCAAAAGGCCGTCAGCGGCGAGAAAGTCGGAACGATCATCAGTAGTAAAAACCTTGTGAACGCCGAATAACACAACGGCACAATCGAAAGCCACAAAACAACCCCGTGCGGGATGACCTGGAAACTTGCTGGTTACTCGCAATTGATTCGAATTGAGGAAAAACCGATGACTCCTGAAGAAATACTTTTTGACGCTGAAGAACGAATGGAAAAAGCGATCGAAGTATTGAAAAAGAACTTGAGCGGTATTCGCACGGGGCGGGCCAATCCAGGTCTCGTGGATTCGCTTCGAGTTGACTACCACGGTTCGCCAACCCCCATCAAACAGCTCGCATCGGTGGGTGCACCGGAACCGACTCAGATTGTCATTCGTCCTTACGATGCCAGTTGCATCAAGGAAATTGAAAAAGCAATCGTGGGAAGCGACTTGGGCTTCAACCCCCAAAGTGATGGCCGAGTCGTTCGGATCAATATTCCGCCCCTTTCAACCGATGTTCGGAAAAAACTCGTTTCACGGATCAAGGAACTTTCCGAAGACGCGAAAGTCTCGGTTCGAAACATTCGTCGGGATTCCAATAAGGCTGCCGATCAATGTGAAAAAGACAAGCTGTGCAGCGAGGACCAGCGTGATGACGTTAAAAAAGAAATTCAGGATCTGACCAAGAAGTACGAGGACCAGGCCAGCGACATGGCCAAGAGCCGTGAAAAAGAAGTCATGGAAGATTAGTCGCCCATGCGACTCGCGATCGCTGACTTACGGCCGCTGACTTACGGCCGCTGACTTACGTCGGTCCCCATTCCTGAAGCTCTTCATTCAGGATTCTGTTTTGATTCGCCGAGCGTCTTTTCGACGTTCGGCAATTGAAGCTTGAGATAGACGGCAATTAACCTCGCGACAACGATCACGCCGATGCCGATTACGGCCGCAAAAGGTTTTGACCAAGCCATCGCGTCGAACCCAAAGTAAATCCAGCAACCGAAAAATGAACAGGTTGCAAACACGGGGGCAGGGCGGAACAGACTCGGTACGCGGTTGCAAATGATATCCGCGATGACGCCCCCAAATGTACCCGTCACGGCGCCCATCAGCGCAGCAATGAAAAGCGAAGTGCCCGCCTCAATGGCCGCCGCGGCACCCGCAATACTGAACAGCCCCAACCCAAGCGCATCGGGAACCGCCAGGAGTTTTTCCGTTTTGTTCGGCAGCCGAGGCAAAAAAGACGTCACGATGGCGATTGCAAAAACGATTACCGGGTAGTGCGCATTCTGAATCCAGAACAGCGGATGCCGATCAAGCAACACATCGCGAAGCGTTCCACCGCCAAACGCTACCACGAAGGCCATGCTGAATACGCCAACGACATCCATTCCATTTCGACGCGCAAGCAACACCCCAAAAACGGCACTGGATATCACGGCGCTAAACTCAATTGCCTGCTGCATGGCTCAAATCAATATGAAGTGGGACACTATTTTTCGGAACGACGATTCGGGACGTCTTCTTTCTTCTCATTCGTAACGGCTTGATTCTCGGCCTTTTTTCGAAGGGCGCGTTGAATCCCTTTTCGCGCCAACGCCTGGAAATTCTTGGCGTCTTTTTCGTATTCGGGGATTCGGCCCTTCTCAGCCTCCCATTTATCGGCAAGCTCGAAAGTTGTTCCAGGATTCGGAATCATGACCCAGCGATTGCGAAAAAAGAAAATTGGGGCCTTAACTTGCGCACCGCGGGGAAGAAAATCGATGCGGACTTGGTACATCGGGGTCCCGTCAGGTACATACTTTGCCAGAATTGCATACCATTCGGCCTCCATCGAATCCGCATTTTCAAGCAACTCACTGGCCTCGATTTTTCGAATAGGAAGTTGCTCGCCGCGCAAAAACCGCATTCGTGATTGAAGGTTTTCCAATCGACAAAGCTCAATAACCAAGTTGTACATTTCCTCCTTTTCAGGAAACATCAATTTGAGATCCGTTTCATCGCAGCAAAACTTGCTTGTCGTCGTTTGCCGCGCGAATTCATCTTCGATCGCGGCCGCCTGGTAAAATTCCTCGTAAACTTTTTCCAAAGATTCCGGCGTGGCCGATTGTCCAAAGTCAAAATGTCGGGTCTGAGGCGCACTGTTCCCCGAATGGTCTTGGGGAGCCAGGCCGCTGGCCGACCTGTCTGTCCCTTCGCAAGCAGGAAGCAGGAGCAATAGAATAAGCAAGCAACAACGACCCACGAATTTTTTCCCTTTGAACCCAATGATTTCCAAGCCCATTTATCGACCTCGAAAAATCACGTTTTTGAAGCGCGAAGTGATCAACGGGTGGCCGGCGAAAGTTTACGCGATTTTCTCCAAGGCCTTCACGAATGAAACAAGTCTTGTCGAACACGCCATCGAGTATGCAAAGGCAAACGCAAACTTGCCAGAGGGTGTCGAATCCGCCGCATTTTTGACGGTTCATCTCGGCGAAGAAGCCGTCTGGCTGTTGGTCGATTATTGGCTCGATGACCTACTGTTTCATCAACTATTCCGGGCGGACCTCGAAACCCCGACGTCCTTTGAGCAAGTTGAAACCGAGGGCCCGATGGCATGCGTTTGGGAACTGGAAGTGATCGTGCACGAGCGTCACGCCTGGGTAAAGCATGTATTGAACGATTCCCCAAGTGTCGAAGATTATTTGAAGGATCGTTTGTCCGTAAAGGGCGAAGGGGAATGACGCCGGTGGATCAAGATGGGCAAAGGGCGATTGGGAAGTTGCCCCGTTTTCGTACGCGTGAAGAAAACGGGCGTTGGCGTAATTCACTCGCTGGCGCTTCGTGCTTGTATTGTGATGAT
>CAYSXI010000105.1:2018-18017 GCA_964434955.1 uncultured Pirellulaceae bacterium | reverse complement strand
AAACCTTCGCCGGCGGGCTGCGAAATGCCTACGATCTCGAATTCAACATCCATGGCGATTTGTTTGTTCATGACAGTGACATGGAAGGTGATGACGGTACACCCTGGTATCGCCCGGCAAACGTTTACCACGTGATCGCTGGATCCGACATGGGGTGGCGTCGCGGGTGGTCGAAATGGCCAAAGTACTTCATGGATTCCGCCAAACCGATCGCGGAAACAGGCAACGGATCACCTACGGGAATGACTTGTTATCGCCACGCGACGTTCCCAATTCGATTCCAGAATTGCATTTTCTCCGCCGATTGGTTGAAGGGCCGAATCGACTGCATTTCGTTAAATACCGACGGTGCGAGTTATGCCGCGAAGATCGATCGATTCTTCGAAGCGGACGGAATGCCGATCACCGACATTGAAGTTGGGCCGGATGGCGCCCTTTATTTTTGCACCGGTGGCCGAGGAACCGAGGGCGGGATTTTCCGAATCCAGTGGAACGGCGATTCACCGGAAAATATTCTGGATGTCGAAAACGAGATTGCCCAAATCGTACGGATGCCTCAGGTCCAGAGTTCCTGGGCCCTGCAGCAAAGAGCCTTGCTGCGACAAAAAATGGGAGAAAGATGGGACGAAGCCGTTTACGGAATTACCGACGAACGACGAAACAAAACAAGTTATCGACTCAACGCGATGAGCGCGATGTTTCTGTTTGGACCACGACCGGGACTCGATCAGTTGGTTCGCTGGGCGTCCGATGAGGACCCTGCGGTGCGCCGTGCGGCAATTGGAATGTTTCCGACTTTGGTGACAAGCAATGCACCGGAGTCGCAAACCCAGCAAGTCAAGAAAACCTTGATCGATAAACTCTCCGATGACCATGGTGCCGTTCGAAGGTGTGCTTGCGAGACCATGTTGAAGATGGGGCTCTCTTGCGAAATTGATCAACTCACGCAGATGCTGAAGTCGGACGACTGGGCTGAAAGCCTGGCCGCCCGCTTGTTGGTCGAGGCGACCCCGACGAGTGAGTGGAAAGAAATCTGTTTCAATACCACCAACCATCCGCTGTTTTGCCAATTGTCGCTGGCCCTTTTGCGAGTCGAACCAACCAAGAAGAACGCTTACCGTCTGCTGGTCCGAATCAGTGAATTCGCAAAAGGCGAAATCTACGATCGCGAGTTTTTGTCGATGTTGCGAATCTCGCAGCTGGCCGTCGTTCGTTGCGGAATTGAGCCGTCCAAAATTCCCGCGTTTGGCGAACTCGTCGCCTCCGAGTTTCCGTCGCAAAATGGCGCCATCAACCGGGAGCTTGCCCGGCTGCTGGCAATTCTCGAATATCCCGAAGTCGAGGTGAAGCTAACTCAGTACTTTGAAGAATCCGCGGATCCGGTAGCGGACAAACTATCGGTCGCCATGCATCTTCAAACGATGGGCAAGCAATTCGAATCCGAAGATCGGTTTGCCTTGTTGCAGATGCTTGAATCTCAGAAAAGTCGCAAGCCGGCCGGTAGCAGCTACCCTCACTATTTGGCAACGATGACACGCGATCTGGTGCGTACGATGGATGCGGCGGAGATGGATCGGGTTCTTGATTCCGGCAACAAGTGGCAGAACGGTGCATTGGAAGTCATCTTCCGGACAAAGGATTGGACCGAGGCTCGCGTCCAGAAGCTCATTGAGATCGATCGTGCCCTCGTTTCCGCGAACGATTCAGCGAGCACGAAACTGAAATTGGCCATCATCGCCATCTTGTCGGAGAAGAATACTACGGCAACCAACGAATACCTTCGCAAGATATGGCGAAGAGACAAGGAGCGTCGAAGTGACGCATCGATTGGCCTGGCGCAAAATCCGGGGGGCAAAAACTGGCCTTACCTGGTAACCAGCATTCCCCAAGTCGACGACGACTGCGCTATTGAGATCCTGGATCGTTTGGCGACCGTCGATCGTCGCCCAAGTGAACCCCAGTACTTCAAGACCGTTCTCGAGGTCGGATACAAGCTTCGACATCAAGGTGCCGTCAAGGCGGCGAAATTGCTTCAGCATTGGACGGAAGAAAAGATCGAAGCCGAAGGCGACTCTTGGAAGCAGTCGCTTGATATCTGGAAAAGCTGGTTCGAATCCACCTATCCGGAACACGCACCGATCCAGGTGCAGAGCAACTTGAAGGTGGGCAAATGGAGTCAGCAACAGTTGCTGGACTCATTGGATGCCAAGAAATCGATCGGTGATATCAAGCAAGGAAGAATGGCCTACGCAAAAGCGAACTGCGCAAGTTGCCATCGTTTCGAAGGGGATGGCGAATTGATGGGGCCGGATCTGTCACTCGTTGCAAAACGGTTTTCGGACCGGGAAATCCTCGAATCAATTCTTGAACCGTCCAAACATATCTCATCTCAATACGCGGCGAAGGTGGTGACGACCCATTCCGGCGAACAAATCGCTGGAATCGTTACGCGGGACCGAAATGGGCACGTCATTGTCCTGACACGCGAAGGCAAGAAGCGAAAAATTGCCAGGAACGAAATTGACGAGATCGTGGACTCGAAGGTCTCAGCCATGCCCAACAATCTATTGGATCAGCTTACCGAGAATGAAATCCTGGACTTGTTCGCACTCCTGCGTTCAAGTCGAAGTTCGTCACGAACCGCCAATCAATCCGGCTCAACCGTCCGCTAGGACGACAATCCTTGAGAATTGGATTTGCAATTGAACGACCAAGAAACGCCACTTCATCAAATCAAAGAAGCGATTCGCGAGTTTGTCGACGAACGTGATTGGCAACAATTTCACTCGCCAAAAAACTTGAGTATGGCTCTGTCCGTCGAGGCGGCTGAACTCATGGAAATATTTCAGTGGGTCGAGCCGAGTGTTTCTCGCGATGTTGACGCGATGGAAAAAAGGACAGAGGTCGAGGAAGAGCTCGCTGACATTTTTTGCTATACGCTTGCCATTGCCAATGAATTAAATATCGACCTGGCGGCCGCATTCGAATCGAAAATGAAGAAGAATCGCGAGAAGTATCCAGCAGAGAAATTTCGTGGCTTCTATGGAAAAGATGACCCCAACCTCGAATCAGGCAAGGCTTAGTCACGGCTTCGGGTCATTTCGTTTTTTTGGCCGGAAGCTCGGTCAGGAAGATGTCTTTGTAGGCAATCACCGCTTGCATGCCACCATGAATTTGCAACGCGATGATCCCTTTCCTCGAAATCTTTGAGTCCTTCTCAACAAAATCAACGGTTTTGATCTCATTGAGCCAGAGCTGAATTCGATTCCCGTTTGCGCGGATTCGATAGCGATGCCATCCGTCTTTGCCAACGGCCTTCAATGCCCGCGCGACCTTCTCCTTCGTTGGAGAAGCCAACATACGTCGACGCCGGCTCTCGTCGTACAAGTGCCCGAAATAACCGGGGCCAATATCGGCCTGGTAGCCGATGACTTCATGGTGATCGGGGATCCGTTTGGTCCGAAACTGAACACCGGCATTCACATGTTTGTCACCATCAATCTTGAATTTGAGTTCCAGCTCAAAATTCTCGAATTCGCGGGTCGTCGCCAGGAATTCATTTCGCGGAAACCTCGTTTCCTTTGATCCGGCCGCGATGGTTCCCCTTTCGATTCGAAAAGCATTTTTGGTATCTCCTTCCCAACCTGCAAACGATGTTCCGTCAAAAAGAGAAATCGATTTCGGTTTGACAAATTGGGAGCCATTGTCGCCCGGAAGCGATTCGTGCCAGGCAATGACTTGTTTGGCCAATCGGTTTGCGACTTCGGTATTCGTTTTGGCGAGATTCGTTTTCTCTTGCCGGTCTTTGCTCAGGTCATAAAGTTCTTTTCGTGATCCATCGTATTCGCAAAGCAATTTCCATTTCCCCTGCCGGACCGCGAGGTCGGGAAGGTTGCGGACTCCATAGAACGAATCTCGATCCGGAGGCCTGCGAAAGAAAAGCGATCGATCTCGCGACTTGTTTGAAAATCCCAGGAGCTCCCTTTGCATCTCCAGGCCGTCGAACGCGGTGGATTCAGGAACATCAACCTTCGCCATCTTCAGGAGACTGGGTACAAGGTCCATTGCGGCAATCACCGATTCTCGATTGATCGCACCCTTGGCCTTTGCCGCCATCAAGCCCGGGGCCCAGACGATCAACGGTGAGCGAACACCGCCTTCGTACAAATGGGTTTTGAATCCGCGGAGGTCTCCGGCGGAGCCTGCTCCAGGTTCCGGCCCGTTGTCGCTGCAGATGATCACGATCGTATTCTGAGAGAGTTCTTTATCATTGCGAAGTCGGGCAAAAAGCACGCCCAACTGTTCGTCCATCGTATCAAGCACGCCTTGATAGAGAGTTTGTTTGGACTCATCGCCACGACGAGCCTGAGGCGGAAAGAAAGGAGAGTGGACATCGTCCGGCCAAACATTGATGTAAAACGGTTTTCCCGCTTCCTGGGCTTCATCAATAAACTCGACTGCGCGTTCAACAAAGGCCTTGGTCACCAGGTCCCGTTTTTCCCAAGTGATTTTGCCGTGGCCCAATTTGTCGGAGCCCAACGCATGTTTCACAGGTGGCCTGCCATCGTATTTATCTTTCAAAGGCAAGACGCGATCCCCAAGGCCTTCGAAGTTCGTCAGTGATTTGTCAAAGCCGTATTCGCTTATCAGCGGCGCATCCGCGACATCCCGCTGTCCTCCCATATGCCATTTTCCAAAGTGGCCGGTTGCATATCCCGACTCGTGAAGAATCCGGGCAAGCATCGGGGCCTTGGGATCGAGCCAATTGGCAATTCCGCGATTCCTGTTCTGCTTTCGCGAGGCAAGGTAAGAACCTATCCGAAATCGCTGGGGGTACATGCCCGTTGAGATCGCAACACGCGAAGGTGAGCAAATCGGCGAATTCACATAAAACTGGTGAAAACGAATGCCCTCTTTGGCCATCTGATCAATGTGTTGCGTTTTCGTCTGCTTGTTTCCAAAGCAAGAAAAATCAGCCCAGCCCATGTCGTCGATGAAAACGAGAACTATATTCGGTGTGGGCTGCTCAAGTCGCTCGCGTTCCGTTGTTTGAGCTGTCGCATTTCCCGCGAATACGGAAACTAACAGCCCCAGAATTTTGGCAACGAAAAAGGCTCGAGTCATCGCAATACGCTCTCAATCGGCACAAAAAAAGGGTGGTTTGAAACCACCCTTGATGGTTCAACTCGATCGCTCACTTCTTCAAGTTGTTTTTGATCCACTCGTTGTCTTCTGACGACAAGCTGGAAAACTTGACGGTGATTTCCTTGCCGGCGGTGGTCTTCAGCTTGATTTCCTTATCGGAAGCAGAAACCGGTTCGGCTTCAATTGTATAACCGCCACCTTTGCTGGTCCAAGTTCGAGTCGCTGTATCCTTGAAGCCGATCCAGGCTGCCTTGGATGTCTTTTCAGCGCTCTTGAGAACAACGGAAATCTGATTTCCAAGCGATGTTCCCTCGTACTTGCTAAGCAGTTCACCCAAACGGGTCGTGCTAGGCGTGCGAGCTTTTTTCAGCGAACGAAATTTCTTGATGTCGGAAACCATCGAGTCCAGAGCTTTGTCGCCCCGAATCGACCGGTTCAATCCCTGGATGTCTTTGCTTAGCGGTTTGAACTTCGCAAACTCAGTTTGGGCATCCACAATTCGATTTGCCAATCGGATCTTGACCTCGTTGTCCGAGTCCTGGGAGAGGTCTTTGATGTCATCGGTCAGGAGGGTCAAATCTTCCTGCGCCAACTTAACGATCTCTCCAACAACTTCACGGAGTTCCATCACCGGCTTGGCGTAGCAGACAACCGTCGTGTTCAACGCGGCCGGGATCTTCGCGATTTCTTTGATGGCGGATTGCGTCGATCCCGACTTGATCAATTCCTTGGAAGCCTGTGTTACTTTTTCAACCTCGGCAGCCTGCGAATCGGAAAGAATCGCCCCCGAGCCTTTCAAGGCGCTTGAAAGGACCTGTTGAAGTTGGTCCGCGGGTAACCCACCTACCTTGTTGTAGAGTTCTTCGCCGTCGGCACGGATGATGTACATTTGCGGGATCGCGCCTTTCTCGGGCTTGTGATCTCGCCGCCAGATTTTGTAGTCGTCAGAAGCAACGTCAATTTTGATGGGCACAAACTGTGCAACCAGTGGCTTCAGTGAAGATTCGGTCGTCAACCGTTTCATCAAAGCCTTGCAGGGGGCTCACGTGTTGCTTCCGGCGATCGCCAGAATGGGACGTCCCGTCTTGCCAGAAATTTCCTTGGCTTTCAGAACGACGCTTTCGGATGTTTTGTCCTGAGCGCTAAGCTGGGGCAATCCCAACTGATTGGTGCCAACCAGCCCGGTGCAGAATAGCCCGGACATCACGCAAAGCACCCATTGCCATGCCATACGTTGCTTCATCATATCCCCCTCGGTTCCTTCGTCATGTCGATTGGCCGCGTTGTTGTCCAACTGCCAAAGACTTGCAGGACTTTCCCTTGCAACTCTGGCTGCCGATACACGATCGCGTCTGCCAATATCTATGTTAGTCAGAAATTTTGTTGGATTTAGAGGTTCCCGCGTTTGGCCTGCTCCAATTCGAGCGATTCAAACAGGGCTTTGAAGTTTCCTTTTCCAAATGACTCGCTTCCGCGACGGCAAATGATCTCGAAAAACAGCGTTGGTCGGTCCTGAAGCGGCTTGGTAAAGATCTGCAGCAGGTAACCCTTGTCATCCCGGTCAATCAGGATTTTCAAATCTTTGACTGCGTCGCGATCTTCCGCGATATCTCCAACTCGGTCCCAGACGATGTCGTAATACTCGTCAGGAATTCTCAGGAAGTCGACGCCTCGACGATGCAATTGGCCAACACTGTTGATTTCGTCGTTTGTCAGCAAGGCAATGTGCTGAATCCCGGGTGTGTTGTTGTGCCAATCCAGATACTCTTCGATTTGGCTTTTTCGTTTTCCTTCTGCCGGTTCGTTGATTGGAATCTTGATCAGTTCGCGACCCGAATCCATGACTTTCGACATCAATGCCGAATACTCAGTCGAAATATCTTTGTCATCAAAGTGCTTGAAGAGCTTGAATCCGAGGATGTCTTCGTACCACTGGCACCAGTAGTCCATCTTGCCGAGTTCAACGTTCGCAACGCAGTGATCGACGTAAAACAATCCGCAAGGGTTCTGCCGGTTGTAGTCGTTGATTGAGAGGTCGTCGACCTTGGCAAAGTTTGGCAGAAACTGGCTCCGCTCGTTTTTGACTTTGTCCAAATCATAAGCACCGTGGCGCGAGACGAATGTGTGAATCACGCGGCCCATGGCCTTGATCGCAGAAAATGTCGCGCCGCCGTTCTCGTCTTTGACCTCGTAGGGCTCGTAAGCCGATTCGGCACCGTTCTTCAATGCTTGCTCGTAAGCCGCCTCGGCGCAGTCGACCGTGAATGCAATATCTTTGACACCATCGCCGTAAAGAGCAACTTCTTTTTGAGCGGGATGCTCCGAGTGCAACCCGGTCGTCAACAGAAAGCGAATGTTTCCTTGCGTAATCAAGTAAGATGCTTCTTCTCGCTGTCCAGTCGTCAAATCGGAAATCTGCTCGATCTCAAAACCGAAACACTGCGCGTAAAAGTAAGCGGCTTGTTTGGCGTTGCCAACGTAAAAGCGAACGTAGTCGACATCGATCAGCCGTAAAGGATCTTTGGCCGAATTGGATGCTCCAGAAGTTTGTGGGCTTGCAGTACTCACGAATTTCCTCTCTGCGTGTCTTTGCTTGATTTCTTACTTGCGTTCCCATGTCCGAGGGCAGGAAAATGTCCGAGGGCAGGAAAAGCACGTCTGCCGAACGCAATCGCGAAAGCTTTTTTGATCTCTCAAACGTCGTGGAATTATCACATTTTTGTCGCTTTTCGACCAGTGGATAAATCGACCGAATTCGCAAGCGGATTGACCGTTCGCCGACAAAACCGGCACAATTCAAGCCGGTTTCTGAGAAGACTGCGGCCTAAGCCGGTTCGTAGGGCAAGCCAAAATAGGCGTGGATAAAAGCTTTTCGATCACCCTCGTGATTGGCGTAATTTACGAGCGCCAGAAGTTTCATCTGGTCCCGCTTCAGTTTGTCGTCGAAGTGGTCGCGATTTAGAAACTGATTCGACAATTCATGAACGGCATCGATCTTGAGCGGATCCAGTGTGCCTTCAAAAATTTCGTAGCGGTCAAGCATCGCCAAAGCCGATTCCAGTCGGCGATCATGCTTTTGTTTGGCGTGAAGTTTTTCCCGCAGCCATTCGAGTCCGAAGGCATTGATTGCCTCGGTTTGATTGGCCAGATAGTGGTGGACCCGTTGATAGAATTCGTCATCCGGATTGCTCCAACGGATAAATTCCATCTGCGTTGCCAAATCACTATCCTCGTAAAGCAGAACACAGGAGGAAGGTTTTCCGTCTCGCCCTGCCCTGCCGATTTCCTGATAGTAGGACTCCATGGATCCCGGAATGTCTGCGTGCACGACATACCGAATATCTTCTTTGTCGACACCCATTCCAAATGCATTCGTCGCGAGCACCATTTGGTCCTTGCGAGTCATGAAGTAGTCCTGGATGTTGCGGCGGCTGTGCCGATCCAGGTCGCCGTGATAAACCGAATGCTTGACTCCAAGTTTCTTGAGTCGCTGGCTAAACTCCATCAGCGTGCGGATCAACGTGAAGTAGACAATGCCTGAGCCCGGATTGTTTTTGGCGACGGTTTGAATGTGGGCCAGCTTTTCGTCTTGCCCCCAAACATTGACGACGTCGAGACTCAGGTTTGGCCGATTGATTCCTTCATGGAAAGTCTTGATTTCATCCGGTCGCAAACCCAGTTGTTTGACAATGTCTTTTTGGACATCGGGTGTCGCAGTCGCCGTCAAGGCAATGGTCGTTGGATTGCCGATGATTGCGCGGATTTCCTTCAGTCGCGTGTAGTCCGGGCGAAAGTCGTGTCCCCATTCACTGATGCAATGGGCTTCGTCAACAGCAAGGAGACGTACCTTTCGTTTCCCTATGCTTTCAATAAATTCCGGTTTCCGAAATCGCTCGGGAGTCACATACAGCAAATCAAACTCGCCTTCCCGGATTCCCCGGTAGCGGTCTTCACGTTCCTGCCGAGTCAGCGACGAATTCACAAAGGTGGCTGCGATGCCCTTCTCAACCAAATTGTCGACTTGGTCTTTCATCAGTGCGATGAGCGGAGAAATGACCATCGTGATCGGCGTGGTTTCCGATTGATTTTTCGATTCTCGCGAAGAATCGTTGTCCCCGAATTGGAGCAAAGCCGGTATCTGGAAACAAATACTCTTGCCCATCCCGGTGGGCATGATGACCAGCGCGTGCCTCCCGGACACGACGTGCTGGATGATTTCGCGCTGGGGGCCGCGGAACTGCTTGTGACCAAAGTACTTGTTTAAAGTATTCTCAAATTCCATGTAGACGCCGGGCCCTGTGAGCGTTTTTTCCTTAAGTTCTTTGAACCGATGGTCTCTGTTACGAATTGGGTGGGGAATCGCTTTTTATGAAACTGACAAAATCAAGAATCAAGATTTTTGGCGGATTTGCGGCGATCGCATTGGTCGCCGCCGTTGCCGGTCCCTGCCTGGCTCAACCGCCGGGCGGACCACCTCGGTTTGGCGGCGGGACCTATTATGGTGGCAGTCGCCCTTCCAGCAATAAAGTCGAAACGGGAATCGTCTGGTATGGCGTTTTGCAGGACGGCCTGGACGAAGCCAAGCGAACGGGCAAACCAATTTTGTTGATGTCGGCGGCACCTCAATGTGCTGGCGTTCCAGGTATGTGGTGACCCGGCAAACAAAATACTGACAGGAGTTTCCTGTCAAACGACGAAATCATCAAGGCCTCTCAGGACTTTGTTTGCATTCGCCCGGCGACCTACGAAGACGCCGACGAAGCTCGTTTTCTGAAATCGCTTTTTGTGGGACGCACGGGGGAACTCGAGAATACGGTATTCTGCATTCTCTCGCCCGATGGCAAGAAACAACTTTGCCGCCCCAATCGAAGCCCCCAATTCGTGTATCGAAGCGCGGGCAACATGGCGAAAGCGATGAAAGGAATTGCCAAAAAATATCCGGCAAAGGAAACAGAAGGCACACCCGCGATTCCGGAAATGAAAAACTTCCGACTCGGGCTCAACGTCGCCAGCTGCGATGGTCTCCCCAACGTCGTTGTTTTCGGTAAAGACGAAGAACAAGTTGCCGAGCTCAAGGAAAAACTGGCCCAGGTCATTTTCGACGACGGTTTAGCCAGCAAGTTCATTTTTGCTTCCGCGACCGATGCCAAAGAATTCAAAGAAATAAGCGGCGCTGAGAAAGTCAAACAGGGTTTCCTTGTAATCGAAGCAGATTCTTACGGGATGAAGGGCAAGTTACTCAAGTCCCTGGATGCGAAAGCCTCATCGGATGAAATGAAGAAAGAATTGGCTGCCGTCGTCAAGGAATTCACGCGAGTCAAAAAGTCGCATCATACGCACGTTCGAAACGGCAAACGAAACGGTGAGAACTGGGAAACCGAAGTCCCGATCACGGATCCAATGACGCTTCGTGCCATGGGCGGTCGCAACAATCGGCGCGACAAGTAGAAAACGCGTGACAAGTTGGTGCGACGAACAAAGATGAAGCGGCTTATGGCCGCTTCATCTAACATCGCTCCTTTTAGGTGGATTCGTTTCGGTTTGAGAAATTTCGGACGTCGACGACCTGCATGCCGGCCCGGTGGGCGGCCTCAATCCCCAGGTCGCCATCTTCGTAAACGCAACAGCGCTCCGGTGCAACGTCCATCCGCCTGGCCGCTTCCAGGAAAACGTCCGGTTCGGGTTTGTGGCGCTCGGTGTCTTCGGCACAAACGACGGCCGAAAACCAATCCAGAATTCCAAGCCCCCGAAGCTGAGCTTCGACCGATCGCCGGATGCTTCCACTGCCAACGGCAATCGGAACGCGCGACCGAAATTGATCGGCAAGTTCGATGACCTCGCGAAACGGCTTCACTTGACCGGCCAACTTATCGAATTCCAGCTCGCGTTGTTCAACGACGGCGTGAACGTCGATTTCAATTCCGTTTTCGGCTGCGATGATCTTCGCAACCTTGTCGGCTGGAACGCCTGCCAGTTCATAGAAACGGTGTTCCGGAAATTCGCCGCCGGCATCAGCCATGACTTTTTTCCAGGTCAGAAAATGGGTTGGCATCGAATCGGTAAGCGTGCCATCGCAATCGAATATTACGGCTTCGAATTCCATTTCTTTGACAATCGTTCGATTGCGTCGTTGATCAAATTCAGTTCGTCGGAAAAGCAGGCTGCGGGCCCGGTTGAGCCCGCTATTCCTGAGAGTCTACCAGTTTTACGGCCGTACCGAAGGCCAGCATCTCCGCCGCACCGCCGATGATGACGGAGGTTGAGAAACGAACACTGACAATGGCATCGGCACCCAACTCCCGTGCTTCCGCGACCATTCGGTCCAAAGCCTGTTCACGGCTTTCCGCCAAAAGTTTTGCGTATTCGTGAATTTCACCGCCGACCAGGGTTCGAAGCCCCGCAAGGATGTCGCGTCCAACGTGACGAGCCCGAATCGTGTTTCCGCGAACCAGGCCGAGTGTCTCGGTGATTCGTTTGTTGGAAATGGTTTCAGTTGTGACAACGATCATATTTGAACATCCTTATAGCGATCGGATTTCGAAGCGAGCATTCGCTGACGAAGTACCGAAAAGAAAAGACTGATGATTCCGAACGAAATCATGCTGACGACCACTTTGACAAAAAGTGGAATTTCGTCATCAATGGCAAATTGCCAAATGAGAAAACCCGCGAGCGAGAGGATCCCGGTGATCAAAAACACCCAACCAATCCCCTGAGACGTCTTTGCCGGTAAATCATTCATGATTAACTCCAACTGTTCCCGCGACAGCTCAACCTCGACCGAGCTTTTCGAAACCGCATCCCGCAGCTGCTTCATGTCTTCAAACACTTTTTTGCAGGATGGACATGACTTCAAATGCACCTCGACCTTTTGCTGATCGCCCTGGACCAACTCTTCGTCGAGGTAGCCTGAAATCAGTTCGTTGATTCTTTCGCAACTTGTCATAGGTTCACTCTTTTGATCACACAAATGGGATCACCATTCGACCAGTTTCCTGGCCGCTAAATCTCTTTGCACGACTGCCAGATCGTCAATCGTGTTTGCCGTCTTTGCCAATCACCTGCTTGCGCAATTGCTCCCGAGCACGATGAAGTCGAGACATGACGGTTCCCGAGGGAATGCCTAGGATTTCCGAAATCTCGGCGTAACTGAGGTCATGAAAATCTCGCAGCATGATGATTTCGCGCGCGTCTCGCGGAAGCGAATCCAGCGCGGATTTTGCCATTTGAATCAGCTCGTTTTGCTGAGCCGATTGTCCGGGCGAGTCCATGGATTCATCCACAACGGGCGCGTCGTCGGCGTTCGTGGCAACTTTTGATTTCCTCTGAATGTCGATGCAACGGTTTCGAACCATCTTGAGAAACCATGCCTGCACGGTTCCGCGTTTGGAGTCAAACTGCCCCTGCTTTCGATAAAGCTGGTGCAGGGAGTCCTGAACGGCGTCGGCCGCATCTTCGCGATGTTGAAGAATCTGAAACGCGAGCGAGAAACCCTTCCCCGCCAACTGTTTCAATTCTTCGGTGGTTATCGTTCGGATGGCACTCATTGCATCTCAGGGAAACAACAATTCAATTTGCTTTCTGATATCACTACGGTCGAGAACTCATTTTATTCCCTCCGATTCCATTTTTTTGCTCGGCAATCCAGAGCTCGGCGACAACGTCATTATCCAGATTTGCGCGATTTTGCCGAATCATCCATCAGGTCGTTGTTCAAAATGAGCCAAAATGTCTTTGGCAAAACGAATGACTCGCGTCCCGCCCCTTTCCACGTCGAGGGGGGCTGGGTTTCTGTGGCGCCTCCACTTTGCCGTTCATCGGTATTTAGGTGAGCGGGGAATTCGCCAGGGACGCCGAATCGATGGCGACGGCAGCCTGGGACTGCGCATAAAAAAAGCCCACACATTGGTGGGCTTTTGGGTTTTACAAAAGCAATTTTGGTTAGCGGCGTGGTTGCCCTTGCCCTTGCTGCATGCGCCGGGCACTTTCCACGGCCTCACGCCCTGTTTGGCTTGTGCCCGTCATGAAGTTGTCAATTTGAGCACTGGTTCGCAATTGGCCAAAGTACTTGTCCATCGCGAGATTAAGTTTCTTCTCGTAAATGTCCTGCCGAAGCATGTCCTTGACCGCATCAAAGTCGGTGACTTCCGGCTTTGTCCGACCTTTGCACCGCAGGATAATCCAGTCGCGCCCGTGTTGGACGATCGCGGAGATGTCGCCCGTTTTCAAGCGAAACGCTTCTTCCTCAAGGAATGGAGTCGAGCCATAGCGTTGAATGGGTTGGAACTCACCGTAGTTGTTTCGAAGTTCGGTGTAAGAAGAATACTCGTTGGAAAGTTGTCCAAAGAACTGCTCGGTGGGATTGTCGCGAGCCATCTTCCAAACCTTGTTGGCCAGTTTGTTGTCGTTGACAACGACCGCTTGGACCATCACTCGTTCGCCAAAGTTCGCAATGAACCCTTTTTGCAAATCTGCGTCGGTAACTTCAACGGTTTTCTCAACCAGTTTTCGCAATGCCACGGAAGGCCAGACTTCGTCTTCAACGTAGAAAGTGACTTTTGATTTATCGCCACGCGTTACGAAGTTCAGCCAACCTTGAACGTCGACTTGCCCTTTCTTCACCCAACCATACGATTCGGCGGTGCGAACGATTTCTTTTTGAACGTCTTCGTTTTCAACTCGCATACCGGTTTTCTGTAGTGCCTGTTGCAGCAAGGTTCGGTTGAGCAAGCTGTCAAGGATTTCAACGCCGTACCTCGCGATGCATTCTTCACTCAAGTAACGCATGGTGATCGGTTGGCCGTCGACGGTAGCGGCGACGCCCGGCATCGACTTTTTCAATTCTTCGTCGTTGTAAACGTTGACAATTTTGACGGTTTGCTGAAGTCGCTTGAAAAGGTTGGAAGCGGCACCACGCAGTTTGTCGTTTTTAATTTCTTCGATGATTCGTTGTTTTTCCCCGCTGGCCTGAATCTCGGTCAAGCGAGTCGCCGGAAACTTTCGCTCGCAGTAAAGGATGAAGAATTCCTTTTTTGCGCCTTTGGCCTGAAGTTGCGGGTCGCCGAACTCAACGACCTGGGAGATTTCACCCGGCTTCAGTGAGAAAGCGACCTGTTCCAGCTTGGGATCGCCCGTGTGTTTTCGAATCGGAGGTAGCGCGCCCCGGCGGGAGGCACTATTGGGATCGATTGAATGTTTGATCGCCATTTGACCAAAGGACTGCGGGTTGGCGGTGACCGCAGCGTGGATTTGCTTGGCCTTTTCCGGATCGTCCAATGCGATGACCCGAATCATGACTTTTTCACCAAACTCTGTTTCCATTCGTTTGGCAACTTCCTGTTCATTCACCTGAATCTGGTTTTCCGCCAAACGACGAAGTGCCAATTCCATCCAGAAAATGTCGTTCTTGATACGACTGATGGAGATGTTTCTTTTGCTTTGGATGACTTCCAGGTATCGTTCGACAGAAACGCGAAGCTTGGCAGCTTGGCGGGCAATTTCGTCGTTGACATCCTTGTGGGTGACGCTGATTCCCTGGCGGTTGAGTTCGTTGTAAATCAACTGTTTGTTGATCACGCTTTCAATCACGGTTTCACCAAACCGACGGACGGTTTCGTTGGCCAGGTGTTGCCGGGAAATGGTCTGACCATTCACCATCGCAACGGTCTGGATCATGTTTTCCTGCGTTTGAGGAGGTCGACTCCGATTCTGCTGAGGCGGCGTCTGTCGGACTTGATTGCCCGTGTTCCGGATTCGGGTCGTCGAAGGGTATTGGGGATTGGTGCGGGTATACTGTGCGAATCCGGATTGCACCCAAACCATCAGACCGGCCAGCGCCAACACGACACCCATCTTGGGCATTCGAATTTGTTGCTTCACAAAAACTGAATTCATCGAGTCACTCCATTGAACTTGTTTCAGGACTCACCTGGACAAGAATTGCCCCCAACTGCGATTCGCGCAGCATGATTTGAAAAAATTGGTCGCGGAGTATAGAAATCCAGTTGAATGAAAACAAGCCGAACCGACGTTTACTTTGAACAATCGCTAGCGTCACCCCGGTGTTGTTAAAAGCCCATTTCAGGAGACAAGTGATGCTATCGAAAGTCAACTTTGACGAAGCCTTCGCCCGTTTTGATGACCACTGGAACCCGCGGATCGTTGCTGACTTGAATGGTCAGCACGTCAAAGTCGCCAAAATCCTCGGCGAGTTTGAGTGGCACCACCATGAACATGAGGACGAATTGTTCTTGATTCATCGGGGTGAAATGGAAATGCAATGGAAAGAGGGAGAAGCGACCAAGTCGGTGTTGCTGAAAGCGGGTGAGTTCTTCGTCGTGCCAAAGACCGTTGAACATCGGCCGATTGCGAAGCAGGAAGTGCAATTGATTCTTTTTGAGCCTGCCGAAACGGTGAATACCGGAAACATTTCAAGCGATCGAACGCGCACCGACTTGGAGCGACTCGGGTAACTGGTTTGCGCTAAGGAGCCTGGGGCGACCCAAGGGTATCGTTTGCTCGCCGGCATTGCTTGCTCGCCGGCATTGCTTGCTCGCCGGCATTGCTTGCTCGCCGGCATTGCTTGCTCGTTGGTATCGTTTGATCGCCCTCACTGTATCCATGGACATCCTCATACAAGCACGAAGCGCCAGCGAGTGAATCGTCCGCGTTTTTCGAATAACCCCAACTACAAGCACGAAGCGCCAGCGAGTGGTTCCCCAACGATGCGCAAATCGACCTGCCGTTCAGCGTCCCAAAACGGTGGGGCCAGCCCGAGCCAGCGCAATAATTCTTCTTCGCACGCCATGAACCTCCACGCCATGAACCTCCACGCCATGAACCTCCACGCCATGA
>CAYSXI010000105.1:0-1918 GCA_964434955.1 uncultured Pirellulaceae bacterium | reverse complement strand
GCCATGAACCTCCACGCCATGAACCTCCACGCCATGAACCTCCACGCCATGAACCTCCACGCCATGAACCAATGAACATTGGAAACTGGATGCGGGCTCGTTCACCGCGGCGCACACAAAAATCGGCGCCCATAAATCGGCGCACAAAAAAAGCGGCCAATTGCTTGACCGCTCCGTTCAACCAAACCTTGAATGGTTGTCATTTGATTTCTAGGGCGTCCAGCAGTTCTTCTTCCTTGCTGGGAATATCTCGCTTCTGAATTCTCTTCGATAACTCTCGTTGGGGAGAAGTATCGAACTTGGGTGGGGCCGGTGGCTTGGGAGCCGCGGGGGCAGGGATTTTGCGATATTCGTTTCTCGGGTCGGGTATGAATTCATACCGGATTCGAGATTGCGGTGCCGGTGGTGCCTGGTTCGGCTGCGAAAATTGGAAGTAGCGTATCGAATTGTCCTGACCCGTCGTCGAGCCATAGAAGTTTCCGCTCCCGTAAGCTCCATTCCGGTCACCTTTTTGGTAACGACTGAATGAGGAAGTATTATGAGCTGACCAGGGCTGATAGTAGCCGACACTGGGGCCGGGCGTATTCAAGTGATAACCGTCACTGACCCAAACACCGATGAACCGATGAATCCGATTGACGCGAGTTCGGGAATTCCAGGGTCGCTGTGCTTCGACTTGAGAAGTCAGCCAGAAGGTGGCACTGAATGCCAAGAGTGCGAATGTCATCGTTCTTGATTGAAACATCGATCGCCTCCATCCTCAGAATCCGCCCGCCTCCGCAGGCTGGTCCTTCGATTTATCGAGTGATCGGACCGGCAAAATGCGGTTTGAATGTTCAAGTTAGCGTTGTGACTATCGAATCGTTTGAAGGGCGACCGGATTCGCAAAACAACTAACAGCACCGAAGCAAACGAAAAAACCGCTACCATGCGAACAGGGTAGCGGCAGGATTGGGGAAAGGGGTTTCACCTCTTCGGTTTCCACCGAACGCTTTTTCCAACACGGCCGCCACTTCCGCGGCCGATTCTTTGAGCGTTTATTTCTGAGACAAATCGCTATCCATCGAAATGTCGAATTCCATGATCGGCTGGCCGGCGATTTTTCGGATCAAGTCGTCGCCGGTTTCATATTCCATGTCCGCACCTGCTGATCGCAAAATGCAAAACTCGGGTTCGACCTCGTAACGCAATTCTTGATCCCATGCATCCCTGAAGTGAACGGCCATCATGCTTCCGGTCATTGGCGATGGCAACTTATTCTCATTTTCGGATTTGTAAGCACGGAATTCTTTTTCCGCTTTGACCATCGTCGATCGAGTTTCCTCGTTCATCTTGTGTACTTTTTGATGCTGGATTCGAGCACGCCGTTCCGCCATTCGGTGGTGTTCGTCGATCGAGTTTCCAACGAGCCCCATCGTCATTCCGGCCAGGGCCAGGCTCGAAAGGACCGTCCCGGCAACCGAAAAGAAATTCGGACCTTTTCTCAAGCCGATCAGGCTCATGATCAACGAGAATGGGGCCAGCGCTCCACAGGTGAAAACACAAAGCAAGAAACCAAAAAAGCCCATGAAGCTAAATCGACGAAGCGGGCGTCGTGGAGCTTCAAAACCAATGTAAACTGGCGGCTTTTCGCCCGTGTTTTGATTACGCATGTGAAATGGTACGTGGTACGACATGATTCCAATCCTGGGGTCCAAAATCCCTTTTTCAGGTAATTTTTGAGCTATTCGCCTCAAGCTCCTCAGTATTTGGCGAATTCTGAAAAAAGTTTTGGATTGTCACATGCCGCCACTCGAGTGGCCCGTTCGGGGGGGGCACTGTCATTATTCTCCCACTGAGGTGTTTCTCCCGCACCGAGCTGATCCCACATCGAGGCGCATCCCGTTGGTGGGCTGATCCTGCACCGAGGCTGATCCTG
>CAYSXI010000104.1:0-18148 GCA_964434955.1 uncultured Pirellulaceae bacterium | reverse complement strand
ATATCACCTTCAAACGTCCAACTACGAAAAAGAAGCAAACGATCTCCGGAGCGAGGTTGCGCGGCTGGAAAGTCAGGTCCAGAAACTTGAGTCCTCGCAGGTTGTTTCCCTGCCCGCCACACCTTCGAGTTCGGACGAAGCCAAAGCCACGGAGGCCGCACCCCCCGTACCGTCGTCAGAGGCGAAAACGGCTTCCGAGTCGGATTTGATCAGCGGCGGTTGGGAAGAGCAAAAAATGGAGTTGATGCGAAAATACGGTCTGATGATGGAATCATCAGGTGAGGTGGAACATTCAACCTCTACGGTTGGAAACGAAACGCCGCAGCAACCCAACGTGACCATTGAGCCAGAACCGGCGCTGGACCACTTCGAAGTCAAAGGCTTGAACGTTTCCGAAATCGAAAACCTTTCAGCCGACGTTCCATCGACATGCGAAGAGTCGCCTTCGGAACCGGCTACGACAATCCATGTTTCCGAAGCGGAGCAGCAACAAACAGACAACCAACGTGAGCTGGAACGACGCGAAGAAATCGAGAAAGCTCTCGAACGGGCTCGGATCTCGCGCCAACGACGCGAACTCGAAGAAAAAATCATCTCCATGCAAATGAACATGGCCGATGAACAAAAGCAACAAACCAAGAAACGCAGCTTTCTTTCGAGGATGGCTCAATTTTTGAAACGTGATGACAAAGAGACCCAATCCGATTCGCGAATCGACAACATGGTCCGACTCGTTGACGCGATCAAACAAAAGAAAGGCAATGAGCCAACCACGGAATACCACGACCCTCGCGACCAACCGTTCGCGGAAAGTTTTGTCATCAAAAATGGTGACGAGTTGCTCGACGATGACATGCAGACGCCAGGCGAGCTTGAGCCCAGGAACGAGTCCGAATCTGAAGCAGGTCAATCGACAAGTGACACATTGACGAACGAATCTTCGGTCAACGATGACGCCAAGGCGTCCGTCGCTGACCTTGATGAGCATTCAAGTTCGCCTCTCGATGCTGAAATCAGGGTGCCTGATCCCCTAGAAAACCGTCCGGAAGACGGGCGGCCACAGGACGAAAGCGAGTCGTGTTCCGAGTTGCGAGAAGACGGGCTGGATTCCGAATCCGACGCTTCCACCCAGGAACCCGATACAGCTCAGACCGCTTCAAAATCGCAAGCCGACGCGACTCCCAAACAGACAGCACCGAAAAGCAATCAACGCCGTCGCAAAAACCGCAAGAAGAAGCGGCGCTAGATCCGGACGGCCATCTTTGATGAATTCCGCTAGCAGTTGAAGATTCATTCAGCGACTGCATTTCACAATGGGCTTGTCGGCAATGGCGTGAGTTGATATTCAACCCGACCGAAAAAAAGGTCCAAAATACTCGCGCGCCAGGAATTTGGCTCAAGTCGGACACGAAGCAACCTGGTCGCGATTCCCGAACCTATCATCGACATGGATTCGTCATGAACCGTTCACGAAGAAGATTCAAGTTTAGCAAAGCATTTGTTGGCCGAATCGCCGCTGTTGCGCTTTTCGTTTTGCTCGGTTCATTTGCCGTCTACCAGTCGATTCGGCAAACCCAAAAATCAAAGACCCAGGCAGCCGCGGGCGCAACCGATGTCGAGCATTCCGATGTCGAAGACGCATCCAAAAACAACGCGATTCCGATTGAAAACGACTCTTCGCTGCCGATCGAAGACCTCAAACAGATTAGCGCCAAGCCCACATCGTTTGAGCAGGGATCCGCGTCTTCCGATGAAACACCGAGAATTGACTCGCTGCCTCCAGCCAACGCAAACGCGCTCAACGAACAAGACGGTTCGAATCCGGCTGCGAATTCCAACTTGCTGCCAGGAAGTTTCAATCCCAACCAATCCACTCCATCGGATCCGCCGGTCGTCCAAAGCGATTCGCCCCCCCCCACAGGTGGCGGAAATGGTCAGTTCGGTGGATTCCCAGAAAATCCAAGCAATCAAAAATTGCCAGACACAAACTCAACGGTAAATAACCTTGCGAACAATGGTTCGTTCCAGTTGGGTGATGGCAATCAAGCGAATTCGGGATTACCAACATCGCCGCCGGACCTGCTCCCCAAAGGCAGCACGCCGCCCAACGACCCTTTCGGTTCGACGCCCAAGCTGAACGGTGACAGTATCGCCAACAACTCCGTTCCGCCGGCACCGAAGTCGTTTCAAGCGGACAACAATCTGTTACCGGGATCAAACGGTAGCCAACAGGATCCAAACACTCAGTTTGGTGGCAGCCAGTCGAGCAACCTTTTGCCCAACGACCCACCCCTGACCAGTTCAAATTTGGCCAATTCGAATTCGACCAACCCAAGCGGATTACCTCCCGCCGGATTGCCAAACCAGCTTTCCGGTCAGGAAGTTTCAAATCAAAGCCTTCCGCAGAACCTGCCGAACGTTTCGACCGGTCAAAACCAGCCACCTCCTTTCCAGAATGATCTTCGTAGCTCAACGGCACAATCGTCGCCTTTGCCCAGCCAGCCGCCGATCACCCAGGTTCAGGACAATTCAAAACCTTTGGATGGCACGCCCGTCCAACTTCCGAGCAACTCGGATTTCGCTTCGCCGGTCAACAACAACCTACCCGCAGTTAACAACAACCTGCCTCCCGCAACCAACAACTTTCCGCCGGCCGGAGGTACCTCCAGTCCAGTTTCGCAAGACAACTCGTCCCCTGTCAAAGCGTTTTCGCCCGAACCGGAAACATTCAATTCCATTCCCCCAGGGAATTCCGGACAGCTTTCGAACTCCAGCAACTTGCCCGCGACGCCCAAGGGTACCTCGTCCAACCGGGACGGCGGGGGAATCGGAATGAACGGGAATCGAATTCCTGCGCAACCCGTCAGCAGCACAGGTAACGCACGAACCACGGACAACGTGAACTCGTCATCCATGAACTCGAACCCGACAACGCGAATTCGAAGCCGCCAAACGCCTTCGCTGACGCTACAGAAAATTGCTCCGGCGGAAGTCACCGTCAACCAGGAGACAACCATCGAATTGATCGTCAAGAACGTGGGCCAATCAACGGCCGAAAATGTGACCGTTCGAGATCGAATTCCCCAAAACGTTCAAGTCATCAAGCTGACGCCGCAACCCGTCGACAACCGCGGTGGCGACGTGACCTGGAATGTTGGATCGTTGCCCCCCGGAACGACCAAGAAAATTCAAATGCGGATCAAACCGATCGCCGCAGGCGAAATCAATTCCATTGCCCAGGTCACCTTCACGTCGCGCGCCGGTGCCGTCACCAAAATCACTCGCCCCCGATTGAAGTTGACTCATTCCGCTTCGGAAAAAACACTCATCGGGCGCGATGTTCTTTTGCGGATGGAGATTGAAAACGTCGGCGATGGTCCAGCGACCAATGTCGTCATCCAGGAGAAGGTGCCGTCGCTATTTCGTTTTGCCATCGGCAACCGCGAAGAGAAAGAAATCGAATATGCGGTCGGAACACTTCGCCCTGGCCAAAAAAGGGCCGTGACGCTTCGCCTTCGTGCGATGCAAGTGGGCTCGACCATCAACCAGCTTTTGGCCCATGCCGATGGTGGACTTCAGGCTCAACATCAAATCGACCTCAAGGTCGTCGCGCCAAAAATCGGCGTGGAAGCCAAGGGACCGGGCCGGCGTTTCCTGGGACGTCCAGCGGAACATGAATTCACCGTCAAAAATACGGGAACCGCGGCGGCTACCAACGTCGACCTGGTCGCCAAACTGCCTCGCGGACTTCGATTTTCGAACGCCAATCATCATGGACAATACAACCCGAATACGCACACGGTGGTTTGGAGCCTCGAAAGACTCGACCCGGGTGTGATGGGTAAAGTGAAGTTAACGACGCTGCCCATGCAAAACGGCAACCAAACGATCGAGTTTTCCACGCGGGCCGACCTCGGGCAAAAAGAATCAACTCAGGCCACCATGCTTGTTTATCAAATTGCTGAGCTCTACTTTGACATCAAAGACGAGACCGATGCACTCGAAGTCGGAACGGAAACGGTCTATAACGTTCGAGTCGTAAACCAGGGTTCCAAGGCTGCAAAGAACGTGAACGTCACGGTCGATTTCAGCGGCGGGATCAAGCCAATCCAAGTTGACGGAACCACCAATCAGATTGCCGGACAAACGGTTGCTCTGCCACGAATCGCAACGCTGGGGCCGAAACAGCAAAAGACGTTTCGAATCCGCGCACGAGGTATCACCGCTGGAGAACACCGGGTTGTTGCGAGCATGTCGAGTGACGAACGAAAACTGGCCGTCAAAAAAGAAGAATCGACACACGTTTACTCGGATCAATAGGCGTCGAGTTCACGCCGACAAGACAGACGCCTAGATTTCCGATCCACACTTCGGGCAGCGACCGTATTGCCCCTTGGGTCCGGTCCAGTCGCAGTAAGCGTTGCTGCATTTGTCTTCGTCTATTTTCGTCTGCTCGAGGGTCTTCGGACCAAAGGCAGCGTCATAAACCTTCTGCAACACAGCGCCAATGATCGCGCCAATAACGACTCCCGCCAACAAACAAAGTATTCGGTGGAAATTCAGAAGTTGTCCACCGAGTACACAAAGAATGATTCCGCCCATCCAGCCTGCATAGAAAATGCCTTCTCTCGGACTCATTGACGTCTCCCTGGAAAATTCGCGACCCTTTGAGGTCTCAAGTTATCAAATCAAAGCAAGTTTTCAAACAAGCGGACTCGCACGGCCTCCAGTGCAAACGCCTTGATCAGCCCATCCATAACAAGAAAAACGATTCCAAAAAGCCACCTCCACCTTCTGGTTTTCCATTCCGAAATGACACGACGGGAACAAACCTGCAAAGCCAGCGAAATCATCTCAAAGGTAATGAATACGTATCCGATCCCGCGCAACATCGACCAGATATGCCAACCGAACGAAAACGAACGAAAGGCGCTTTTGCTTTCACGAGCCATCATGGCATTGTAATAGTTCATCATGTCGACCTGCACGAATCCGTCGTGAAAGGTGACAACACCAAACGAAGAAAATGAGAACAGAGTTGTTCCGGCAAACAACGTTACATGGGCGGGAACCCAGTTCTTCAATTCGTATTCTGGATCTTCGCCGCTCTTGATCCAAACTTGCTGTTTGTCCCAATATTCTCCAGCGCGGGGAAAGAGGCGATCGACTTTGGCTCGGTCATTGGGAACAAGCAGGATCACCACCAATGAATGAGCGACGAAAGCGACCGTGATCGCACTGATCCCGGCAATCCAGCGGTCGGTTCGTGCCAACCCGAGGCAAAGCGCCGACAGAAGTAGCGCCGAGATAAGTTGATGGCCGGGGACGTTGGTCCAAATCGAAAGGGCGACCGGCAAGCCGCCAATCACCAAAGCCGAAACCAACCAGAAATACCGTCGTCCGCAAGGCTCAAACAGGATGGCAATGCGATCGGCCGTTTGAGCAGCCCGCGCCAACCATCCGATTTTGCCTCGCGACGACTCGGCGTCGTTATCCGTCATGAATTAGCGGCGAATGGGAATAATTACGATCCCGGTTGTCATATAAAGAATGACATTTCCAACACCAAAAATCAGTACAAAGATCAGAATTCCGACCCAGCCGTTGCCGCCTTCATCATTCATTTTGTGATCCCTTTGCAATAAACGAGGTTGCTTCATTCGCCCCGAATCGACTCAAGCGTTTTCCCAATTTCGGATTCGAATGAATCAAGTTTTCGACGGTCTGCCCAACGCCTGGCTTTTTCCAGAATTGGAATCGTATCAGGATGATTACCCAATCGGAAAAATTCCAATGCTCGATCGCGCTGTTGAGTCGACCCGCAAACCAACGTGCGTTCTGCACGCCGACTGAATATCTGAAAATCCTCTTTCAATATCAGCCGCGGGAACTCATCGCTTTCAAGCTGATCGGTCATCCAGGCGTCATACAAAAGCAATCGATCTTTTTCTTTCAGCTTCTCGTATGATTCCGTCAAAGCTGATCTGGTTTTAATCGACTCAATTTCCGATTTCAAGCTTTTGGGCACAGCCGCGTATTTTTCTTTGACAAATTTCCGCGCGAACCCTCTTTGTGTTGAAATAACCAGGGCGGCCACCGTCGCCAAAACCACGAGCCCACCGAGCATCGCCAGTTGCATCTTGAACTTGCGGAGTTCCTTGCGATCCATTGTTAGGCGACCTCCGAGTTCACGTGTCGATCCGATTTCGCATCTCGAGGAATTCGGATGCTGCGGATGTAGGTCAGGATCGCAAGCGCGAGCGCCAAGCAACCCAGATAGCCCAGCAGTCCCCACAACGAAACAGCGGCAACAAAGTGGATTGCCGCCAGGAATCCCGCCACGAAACTCACGGCCGCCATCATCGGCGCCACGGCCCCGAAAGATTCCCCACGGCCGGCCGGTTCTGAAAAAGGAATGCGACGAAGCTGGATCATCGCGCAGGCTTGATTCGCGATCGCCACCACCAGGACCGCCGCGATGAAGTGCAACAAAGCATGCAACGGGTTCTGCCAGCGTAAAAAGAATACAGCCCCCATCAACAGGAGGGCCGGCAGCATGAACTTGTAGACTACCGCCTTGGCCAACCCGCCCGTGAATCTGGCAAAGTTCTCCAAGGGCGCAATCTGCAACACCCAAGCCGATTCATATTCTTTTGAGAATCGAAGGTTGTGAAAAATCGTTGGTAATGGAAGGGCGAGCGAGTAAAGAGCCGCCAGCGTTAAGGCAGCCCCGCGACCACGATGATTCAGCGGATCCTCCAATTCCCCCGATACCAATCCGAGGAACACAAATGCCAAAGTGAATCCCAGCGCGGGCCAGCTACGCATCCGCAAGTTGTGATCCCGACGAATCATCGTCAACCCAAACCAAAACCCGATACGCTCCTCTCCCGGTCTCGTCAAAAATGAATGCAACGGGGTTGTCAATTCCGCTGGCCGGGCAAGCGGCCGCACCTTCTCGCTTTGCCAAATCCCCCTACCGGGATCCAACTGTTCATACCAAGTTGAAAGTCGCCAAAGAACAATTCGCCAAATCAAAAGCGTGAGTACCAATCCCGCAAGCGGGACCCACCAAGTGACCGAGAACAAACTCTCGTTACCGGAAGAAACAAACTGAGCCAATAACCCAGGCGGTGTCCATTGAACCCATTCCGGAAGATGGTAGAGCGCCATCTCAGTCCGTGCACTCGAATCACGAAAGACTGCCTGTCCTCCGTAAAACGTGACAAATATCAGTGCCGCCTGGGTCCAGGCAAGAATCTCCTGAATCGCCTTGCCCGGCCGTCCCGCGAAGCCCCACACGTAAAACAGAATGATCATTCCGCCGGCGAGATAGCTGCCGACGATGGTGGCAATCCAGTACTGGAAGATCCACCAAGGCTTTGTCTCCTGCAATCCAATGCCGATAATACTGGGCGCTAAATTGACCGTCAAAATGACAAAAGTCAGATAAAGGAACAGGTTCCCAATTCTTGCCGCTGCGTAGGTTTCGACATTGACCGGACGGTGGCCGACAACTTGAAGATCATCCGGGTCCAGGACAATCTCGTTGAATTCGACGATGATCGAAGTCACGACGACCAGCATCGAGACGGCAATCGCCAAGAGCGCGAACACATAACTCTCGACGCGATCGAATAGCACCACGCTGAGGAACGTGCCAATCATCAAGTTTTGGCCGGCGATCCAAAACATCGAGGAAAAGATGTCGGAAGGCTTGCTATAAGTTACTCGGCCAAACTGCTGATTTCGCAGGTCCATCAGCAAGAACGCTTTGAGCAACGCCTCTAAACTCTGACGATCTATCTGATTCCGTGACGACATCCGGCTCGACCCCAGGCCTACTCGTTTGGCTGCTTGTCGTTCTGTGCTTCCGAATCCCGTCCAGTCTTTTTCATTGCGAGCACAATCTGGTTGGCAATTTCACCATGGTTCTCCTTGCTGGTCAGGGAACGAAAGACATTCGCCAGAGAATCCCGGTGCGCATGATGCATGAGCTCCTGTGGATTTCCTTCCTTGATAATTATGCCTTGGTTCAGGATCACGACGCGGTCACAGATTTTTTCGACGATATCCAGCATGTGCGAACAATAGACGACCGTTTTGCCTTCGTTTGCAAGATTGCGAATGGTCTCTTTGACCGTCTGAACGGCGTTGGCATCCAGGCCGGAAAGCGGTTCATCCAGAAGCAACACGTCGGGATCATGAAGGATCGCCGACGTCAAAAGCACCTTTTGCTTCATGCCTTTGCTTAGCGTATCGATTCGTTTCGAAAACGCATCGGCAATTTCAAACGAGGTCAAAATGGCTTTGCTTCTTTCCGCAACTTGGGGCGGGTCAATTTTGTGAAGTGCACCGACCAGCGACAGGTATTCCTCAACACTCAGGGTCGAATAGAGGTTTGCGTTTTCGGGAACGTAACCGATCCGCTTTTTGACTTCGATCGGGTCCGTGGTCACATCAAATCCTGCGACGACGGCAGTTCCGCTGGTAGGTTTGGACACGCCAGTCAAAATCTTCATGGTCGTCGATTTGCCAGCGCCATTCGGGCCAAGGTACCCGACGACCTCTCCCGGTTGGACTTGAAAGTTGACTCGGTCCAGCGCCACCAAGTCATCAAAATGTTTACTAAGATCCGAGACTTGAATCATATTTCCAGGAAACCAAACAGACGAAACAGGGCTTCATTCTACTGGAGAATCGATTCCTTGTGCGCGTCCCGGCCCGCCGCAAAGTAAGCTTCTTTTTCGACGGTGTCCCAGGCGATCTTCGCAATTCGTTTGCGAAGAACGGGTGGAATCCGAGTTCCTTCCTTCCAGTTTGCAAAATCAATCTCACCCAGTTCCGTGGCCGACTGATTCGTAAAGAAAGAGAAGAATACGCAACCGGAAAGAAAATTCCCAATCGTCGAGCTATTGTTGGCTCCCGGCGAGTAAAGGCTGTATCGGTTGTTGGATTCTTTATGGGCGTTCAACCATGCCATCGCCACCGGGGCGACATCGAATTTGACGGGCTTGGCCATCAGCAAGTTGTTTCGGTGGATTCGGCTCGCCTGCTCAATGTGACCCTTCACGCCCCATAATGCATACAGCACGATTCGCTTGCCTTTTGATTCTTGCATTTCACTGAATGCATCGACGCCCTGAGTGGTGGTGGCATCACGGTCGCCCTGCAAAACAACAAAATCCCAATCGCCGGCGCCCAACAATGCACGGGTTTTGGCGGTTCGGGCATGCGCGACCAGCTTCATGCGGTCGTAAGTGTGCTGATGGACGAAAATCTTTTTGTCAGGGTAACGCTGCTCCAGCATCGATCGCAAAAGATCGGGAACATTTCCGATATCCGTTCGTTGGTTGCCGATAAACAAAATCGAAAGGTCTGCCTCGTCGATTTTTTCGACGATTTCAGCGTTCGGTTCATCGGAAGCGCTATCGGTATTCGAAGTTTCATCAAGCATTTCGTTGGCAACGGTTCCATCACCGTACATCCATTGCCGAATCAATTTGGCGGGTCGAATGCTGCGACCAAATAAAAGGTACAAGACGGCAAGAACAAACACCAAAGCGAGCAGATAGTAACCGCCGAAACGGTCGACTTTTGCTTTGTACAACAGCCAACGATATTTTCGTCGTAGATTCGTCATCCAATCGAATGGCCGTCCCTGGCTCACCCCCCCAACTATTTCCCCAAAGATATTGGCGGCCATTATAGTTAAAAAATGGCCCGGATTATTTCCTTTTTGTGATCTTCGATTGTGAAATCAGGATAAATCAACCACAATTCAATCCGTTGTGAGTCGCTCATTCCAAATGGCAAAAACGTGGACCTGGAAAAAATTCTTGACGAGAATCGCCAACGGCTGCGAAAGCTGATCTCGCTGCGAATGAATCCTACATTGCAAGGACGAGTCGACGCTTCGGACGTCGTTCAGGAAGCGTTTGTCGACGCCGCACGACGGTTTGAAGAATACGAATCGGATCAAAAAGTTTCGCCCTACGTCTGGCTGCGATTTATCGCTTGCCAGAAACTGAATCAAATTCATCGAAAACATCTCGACGTCAAGGCTCGCGACGCACGACGAGAACGCTCCATGAATCAGAAAGTCGGGCCGGAAGCCACGTCCATCATCATGGCAAATGACTTGGCGGCGAGCGGGTTTACGCCGAGCAAAATCATTGAGCAAGCGGAGTTGAAACGAAAACTTTCCGAGGCACTCGAGTCACTGGACGAAATGGATCGTGAGGTCATCGCCCTGCGAAACTTTGAACAGCTTTCCAACAAGGAAGCCGCCGAGATCCTCGAAATCTCAGAAGAAGCCTGCTACAAACGGTTTACCCGCGCACTGATTCGAATCAAGAAAAGCATGGCCGACGGCAATCCCGAATCTTGATGCCACAACTACTCTTTTTTGCCATTTGCCCATTCCCCTGTGAACCATGAGTCTTCATCAACGTCCTCCGGAAACGTCCAAAGGCCGATTTCAGGAGTTCAAGGAAAAGTTTCGCAAGGGTGAGTTCAATCAGGAACTGCTCGACGAACAAGAGTCTGGCCAGAAGCAAAAACCCGAGAAGGATCGTCGCAAGCCCGATTCGAATTCATCAAAAAAGGAGGCCGGCAAAAACAAGCTCGACCCCGAAAGAAAAGCCAAACGCCGGGGATACCTTCGACTCTACGTGAATCGACTTTGGAAACACTGGCGATTGGTAGCGATCCTGGTGCTTCTTGCATTGTCGGTGGCCGTGCTGGACATGATTCAGCCGCTGTTCATGCGCCACATCATCGACAACATTCTGCTGGGCGAAGGAGAGCAACCTTCGAAACTTGTCGCACTTCACGTTGTTGCGTTGATGTACATCGGAATCGTTGTGGGCAGCCAAGCACTTGGCTTTTTCCGTTCATGGAATCAGCAACTCTTGAACGTTCGCGTGATCCTGACCCTTCGCCGCGCCCTTTTCGAAAAACTGCTTCGATTGCCCCTGGATCGACTGTCCGACATGAAGACGGGCGGAATCATTTCGCGACTCACGGACGACATCAACAAAACCACGGGCCTGCTTCAGATGGCCGTGATTTCACCTGGAGTCGCAATCGTTCGGCTGCTGATCGCGATGATCATCTTGTTTGTCGTTAACTGGAAACTCGCGTTGACCGCGTTGGCCGTGATTCCACCCATTATGTTCATCAGCTTCATCGCCATCCGCCGCATCCGGCCGATCTACCGCGCGATTCGAAAAGAAGTTTCGCATGTCGACGGTCGCGTCGGTGAGGCGTTCCAGGGCATTCGCGCGGTGAGGGCGTTTCTCGGTGAACGACGGGAAGAACACGAATACGCGGTTGGCCATCATTCAATCACCCGAATGCGGATGTTTGCCCACTCTCGAGAGATCATTCTCTGGAGCAGTTGGGGATTCCTGATGTCATTGATTGCCGTGGTGATCACCTGGGCCGGTGGCTATTGGTATCTTTATGAAAATGCGACGATCGGTGACATCACCGCGTTCCACTTCTACACCTTCCTGCTTTTGAATCCCGTTTGGGCGTTGGTAGAAAGTGTATCGGAACTCCAGCGCTCGCTGGCATCCATGGAGCGTGTCTTCGAAGTCCTTGAGTCACCGGTTGATAAGCCAGACGCAGAAAATGCAATTGAGGTCGAACCTCAAGTCGAAACGATTGTCTTTGAGAATGTCAGCTTCTCTTATGACGGCGACACCCAGGTCATTCGCGACTTCGATTTGAAAGTGGATGGCGGAAGCGTCGTCGCGCTGGTTGGACGCAGCGGCGCCGGCAAGTCTACGATCACCGACCTCGTGGCGCGTTTTTACGATCCTACGGAGGGCCGAATCCTTTTGAACGGCCGGGATTTGAAAGATTACCAGCTCGAAAGTTTTCGCGAGCTGCTCGGGATCGTTCAACAGGAAGTATTTCTGTTCGATGGCAGCATTCGCGAAAACATTGCCTACGCCAATCGCGAGGCAACCTTCGAACAAATTCAAGATGTCGCGAGACGCGCCAACGCCGAAGAATTCATTGTCGAGTTACCGGAAAAGTACGACAGCATTATCGGGGAGCGCGGTGTCAAGTTATCCGGAGGACAACGTCAGCGACTTTCGATTGCCCGGGCCCTCTTGGCCAATCCCCAGATCCTGATCCTGGACGAAGCGACAAGCAATCTCGACACCGAAAGCGAACAACTGATTCAGCAATCGATGCAGGAACTTTTGAAAAACCGGACGACGTTCGTGATCGCCCACCGGCTATCGACGATCACCCATGCGGATCAAATTGTCGTCTTGGACGAAGGCCAAATTGTGGAATCCGGAACTCATCAACAGTTGGTTGCAAAAGACGGTCTCTACGCTGAAATGGTACGTCGCCAACATGATTCAATAGGAAATTTGTAAAACCAAGATGGCTTTTTTTGATACTCACGCGCATTTAAATGACGAACAATTAAGCGGTCGACTGGACGAGGTGCTCGCCAATTGCCAGGCGGCCGATGTTTGCGGCATCGTTTGCATCGGAATCGATGCGGAGTCCAGTGAACTGGCGGTTCAGATCGCGGAAAAACATGCCCCGGTTTTTGCCGCCATTGGCATCCAACCAAACTATGTGTCCCAACTTGGGCAAGACGATTGGGAAAAAATCAAAGCGCTGGCAAGCCACCCCAAGGTGATTGCGATCGGTGAAACCGGGTTGGATCGCTACTGGGATTACAGTCCTTTTGATCTTCAGCAAGTTCATTTTCGCCAGCATATCGAGTTTGCGATCGAATCGAATCTTCCTTTTGTCGTGCACATGCGAGACTGTGCCGAGGACATTGTTGAATTGTTGAACGAATACCAATCCGAATTTCCACTCCGTGGAATCATGCATTCGTATTCCGGCGACCTTGAGAACGCCGAGGCCTGTTTGGACATCGGTCTTCACATCAGCTTCGCCGGCATGGTCACCTACAAGAAATCTGATGATTTGCGTCAGGTCGCCAAGGCCGTCCCTCTGGATCGACTGTTGATTGAAACCGACGCTCCCTACCTCTCTCCGCACCCCAAGCGAGGCCATCGCCCCAACGAACCGGCGTTGGTGACTCACACGGCTTCTTGCCTGGCGGAATTGCACGGGATCTCGACCGAGGAACTTGGTCGAATCACGACCAAAAATGCCGTTCAATTATTTGGAATTGAAGACCGTTTGCAAATTTCATAGCGTGAACTGGCGAATGCAAGGCGCATCAAGGCCAATCGGCAGACAGCGCCTTTTCGTGGTCAATTGCCGATCAGCTTCAGCACTTCACGGAAGAACTTTTCTCCCTGATGTTCTTTGGCCGTCACCAGCTTTCCCGTTTTGCCTTGCCGCATGTCAGTCGTCACATTCTGGTTCTCTTTCCAGTTGACGTTCAAACCAGCGTGAGCTTGCTGGTCGTTGGTGGGAATATACTTGCAAGTCGCCGCGGAATGGCCATCCAGCGTTCGCGTTTCGATCAATACCGCGTTGCCCCCACAAACCGAAGCGACAACACGATCATTTTCAAACATCCGATCGATAAATTGCTTTGCGGTCCGATTCCAACGCTGTTCGTACGCGAACTCGACATCGGTCACATTTCCATGGGGCCGGTCCTGGCGGCTTCCGGGGGCGGTATAAGCGCCGGTGAAAACGACCGCATCGAATTCATTGGCTGACATGGCGTCCAATGTCTGGCTTACCCGGATCTGATTGACAACTTTTTGTTGATTATCGATGACTTGAATATCACCTGTTTGACTCGACGTAAAAACGAGCTCGACACCGCTCGATTCAGCGACTCGCTGGATGTCTTCCAACTCGTCGAAGTAGGCGTTTCGCGCCGGAATCACAACGAGAACGCGCGGATTGCCCCCTCCTGCGAGCGGTTTTTGTTTTCCACTCGAACCGTCTCCCCTGTTCCAGAGCATCGACAGGCTGAAGACGAGCACCAGAATTGCCGCAACCGCGACGGTTCCTCCCACCGTCCATCCAATCCATTTTCGGTTTGATGAATTTTTCGCCGCGGGCCGGTTCGAATATTGCGACGAAGTGAACGGGAGACTGGGAGTTAAATCCGGGGTATCCAGCGTGTCCGTCACCATGTTTGAAGACACTTGATCGTAGACGGCGAACGAATCTTCTTGCCAGGTCTCCTGCCCCGGAGCCGCGGTAACCAAGTTTCCTGCGTCCGCGTCGCTTCCCGGCAGGTTTGGAGGATGCTCCGTCATCGTCCCGCCCAAGGGAGCAGTCTCCGCGCCCGATGAATGGACCACGGCATTGGCGGCTGCATGATCTTTCCAGTTTTTTTTGCTCCAAGGCGTCAAGGCCTCAGCGACCTCCGCAGGGGTTTGGAATCGGGAGTCAACATCTTTGTGCATCATTCTTTCAATAATCATGCAGAGTGACCGAGGGACTTCCGGTCGCAACTGATCAATCGGCGTCGCATGTTTTTCCAAATGGGCTGCCAACTTCTCACCAACCGACCCAAGTGGAAAAGGCTTGGAACCGGTAAGCATGAAATAGAGCGTGCAACCGAGCGAATAGATATCAGCCCGTATGTCCGCCGCTTTCGCATCACGAATCTGTTCGGGCGCAACATAATCGGGGGTACCAAACGATTCGCCTTCGAGCGTCAAACTCTCCTCATCATCGCCCACGGACTCGCTGGCAAATTTTGCCAAACCAAAGTCCATAATCTTGACCAACCCTTCATCCGCGACCACCAACAGGTTTTGCGGTTTGATATCCCGATGGGTCAATCCTTTCTCCATCGCGTGTTGCAGGCCCAAAGCGACTTGGCGGGCAAAGTGGCAAGAGTGCCGAATCGGAAGCGGATTGTTCGGACCGACGTATTCGGAAAGTTTCTTCCCGCGAACAAATTCCATCACCAGCATGTTGAGGTCATGTTCAATCTCGGCATCGATGCTGGAAACAATGTGTTTGTGTTCTAACTTGGCGGCCGCCTTGATCTCCTTTTGAAAACGCTTGACCGCGTTCTCGTCGTACATGAATTGCCGCTTGATGATTTTGACCGCGACGTCTTTTTCCATGATGCGATGCCGCGCTCGAAAAACCTGGCCCATCCCGCCGGTCCCGATGTGATCCAGGATTTCGTAACGGGGATGATTGGCAAGCTCGTCTGGAATCGCCGGGGCATTGTAGTCGGTTGGTTCCGGATTCGAAAAATCAACGGAAGTATCAAACTGCCTCAACCGGCTCAACAGCGTGTCGTCCGCCGGCTCGCCTTCAATCCGTTCCAGTTGCTCACAACATTCATCACAGCGGCCGATGTGGATTTCCAACTCGTGCTGTCGTCGAACATCCAGGCTGCCGATCAAAAACTCACGCAGCTCGTCCATCGCCGGGCATACTTCGACCGACGATTGATTAAGTGCGGCATCAGGTTCAGAAGACCTGGATTCGTTCACTTCAACGTTTCCCCAAACGGCTTTCGCGGATTATCTCTATCATATGGCGAAATTCGGCCGATGTTTTCAGACTTTTTGCCTTCGCGTCCGCAGAACTTCGGATTTGAGGGAGAATGGTTGCCCATTTCCTGTTGTTGGGGCACTAAAGATCGATGATATTTTCGCCATATTTGCGAACTCGCGACAGGACGCGCGATTTCGCGACGAAAACCGCATTGGTGGAAATTCCCAAAGTCTCCGCGACTTCCGAAGCTTTTCTCTCTTCGAAAGTTACCGCATGGAACGCCTGCCAAGTCTGGTCCGTGAATTCGCCTTTGACCGAGTTCATCACTGACTTGAGCACGTACTCATCGTATTCCATATTCCAGCGTTGGCTAAGCTCGCTGGTTTCGACTTCCAGTTGCTCGATCACTTGCTGGAAATCCGAATCCCCATACGCGATCGGTTGAATTTTCTTATTCTTCCAAAATTGAAGAAGCTGAAGTCGAGCAATCTCGCGGAGATAACCTCGAAAAGCACCTGTATGGCCACGATGATCAAACTGCTTGATCTTTTTCATCACGACAATCATGACCTCCTGAACGAGGTCCTTGATATCCTGATTGGGCGCAGAAAATCGTCGAAGCCATTTTTCAATGAGTGGCTCATAGATCTCGAACATCCGCTTCCACGCTGATTCATCCTGCCCATCCCGGACAGCGTCAAGCAAACTAATCGATGTTTCTGGGTTCTGGTTCATGGCCGCAATGTTACTCAGGAAACGCCGCAAGGCGAATTCCGTATTCTCAATGAAAACGGGACGAAATACAACCAAACGTTTCGCCTGCGGCGTCCAAATCCGCAATCAATGCAAGCAGAAACGAACTCGGATTTCGCCTCCAGATTTTTCGTACAACGTTCACATTTTGACAACATTCGGCTGGCATACTTTCGGTCCCGAAAGAACACGGGAAAGCCAATCGACCCACACGACTTGCTGCATGAGATGAATTACGGGTCACTGAGAAGCACAAACTCGGTTTGTGCTTCTTTTTTTGGCCCAAGACGCGCGACGACCCGACCGGTCGCTGAGATTATCGCTGCGGCGACGGATCGGCTTTTGCATCCAGAAACTTCTGATTGCGAAGCCACTGCTCACATAACTTGGTCCATTGTGAGACTTCTTTGTTCCCCTTGGCCATTCCCAATCCATGCCGCCCTGACGGAAACACATGCAGTGCCGCCGGAACATTGTTTTTCCGAAGGGCGCGAAAGTACTGCAGGCTGTTTTCGACTTTGACCACACGATCGTCCGCCGTGCTCCAAAGAAAAGTTGGCGGCGTTTCTTTGGTCACCTGTTTTTCGTTGGAAAACTTCTCAACGATTTTTGCGTCAGCGTCCTTTCCCAAGAGATTTCTTTGCGAGCCGCCATGTGTGTACGACTCACCCAACGCAATCACCGGGTAACAAAGAATCGAAAAATCCGGACGGCGGCTCTGCTTTGAAACGGCATCCTCCGAATCCTTGTCATCCCCCTGAAAATGATTGGACACGGTCGAACCCAAGTGCCCACCCGCAGAGAAACCGATCACCCCGACTTTGTCCTTGTTGACACCCCAGTTGTCGGCATTCGCGCGGACCAATTGGATCGCCCGTTGCGCGTCCTGCATCGGGGCGGGGTGTCCGTAACCCTTTCCGCGATGACGGTATTCACAAATAAACGCTGCAGCGCCGAGTCCATTAAACCACGCCGCGATATCTTTCCCCTCGTGCCCCATGGCAAGATGCCTGTAGCCTCCGCCGGGCAAGATGACGATGGCCGTACCGTTGCAGTCTTTGGGAATACGAATATGAAGTTTTGGCTTGTCTTTCTCTTCCGTCCCCAGAGCACCCGGTGCCCCGTCAGGCCAAAGCAGAATCGTCTTTTCAACTTGCGCCGAACTCGACTGCGTCATCCCAATAAACGCAGCGCAAACAATCACCAGGTTTTTAGTCGAAATCATCCGCTATTTCCTTCTTGTCTTCCCGCTTTGGCCGCCTGCTTTTCCTTTGACCCGAGGGTCGTGGGCGCCGGTGAACAGTTTTGTTTCAGGATCGTACGTGATTCCCTGGCAAACACCGGCGGCGCTGATTAAGCGTACGCGATGGCCTTTTTGTTTTAAAGCATTGACGGTTTTTTCCCGATTGGTTTTTTCGACGAATAGAATATCTGGCGACCACTGATGGTGGATTCTTGCGTCGCCGACGGCCCGATCGATGGATTGTCCCAAATCGATCCGCCGCACAATCGCCAAGAGAGCCTGCGTAATGATCTTTGGCCCACCCGCGGCACCCACCGTCATAACCGGTTTGCCGTCTTTAAGAACAATGGTTGGACTCATGCTCGAAAGCGGGCGTTTGCCGGCCTGAACCGCGTTGGCTTCGTTTCCGACCAAGCCGAAGGCGTTGGGCACGCCCGGGGCGATTGAGAAGTCATCCATCTGGTTGTTCATGACAACGCCCAAGCCTGGCACGATGACTTTGGAACCAAATGTCGTATTGACGGTCGACGTGATCGCGACCCAGTTGCCATCGGAATCGGCTGCCGCAATATGCGTCGTGTGCCGCTCAAACAAATCAGACTCCGCAAGTGGTGGAATCCCATGCGACTTAACCTCGATCGATCTGTCCAAATCAATCCGCTCAGCCAGGCGCTTGGCGTACTTCTTGTCAATCAAGCCGCGCGGAACTTTTGCGTA
>CAYSXI010000103.1:0-18469 GCA_964434955.1 uncultured Pirellulaceae bacterium | reverse complement strand
TCCCAAATTTGAAGGCGCTTCAATTCTTTTGGCGCGTCAGAATTTTGGTTGCGGCTCGAGTCGTGAACACGCTGTTTGGGCCATCGAAGATTATGGTTTCCGTTGCGTGATTGCCCAGTCATTTGCCGATATCTTTCACAACAATTGTTTCAAGAACGGCGTCCTTCCGGTAACGCTGTTGGAAAGCGAACTGGACCATTTGTTCGCAAAGGCCGATTCGGATTCTCCTTTTGACCTGACGGTGGACCTCGAGTCGCAAACCGTCCGCGATGACAGCGGATTCGAGGCCAGTTTTGAGATTGCGGATTACCAAAAGAATCGAATGCTGAACGGCCTGGATGATATTGCGATCACTCTGCAAAAAGAGAATGCGATTAGCGAATTTGAATCGCGACGCGGGTATTCGCCTGTTTAAAATGGATTCATGATTCGGTTTTGGTTCATCCATTTCGTTTCAAGTTCAAATGGCTTAATTCTTGCCCCATTGATTTCGCGAGAGTTTCGATGACTCTGGATTTTTTCAACACGTTTTCCTTCCTGCGATGGTCGTTCCTGGCCTTGGCTCTTTGCGTCTCGCCCGCTTTTGGCGATTGGAATTTGGTCGGGCAAGAAGCTAAGCAGGAGGCCGAGTCGCTGAAAGTTGAAACGGTCTTGGCTGATCTCAAGCATCCCTTTTCAGTCGCCGTTGAAGCCGAATCGGGTGACGTTTATGTCGCCGAAGCCGGACGTCAACGTGTGTTCAAATGGGTCGACTCAAAAGTCTTGGATGTGGTGACCGGGTTCGCCAAATCAACATTCGAGTTGGAATCATCCGATGGGAAACGCGTTTATTCCGGCGGTCCCGTTGCCATTGACTTTTACCGAAATCAATTGATTGTGGGTACGGCTGGCGAAGGGCCGGGCAAGGACAAGGTTCTGCTGTTTATCTTGGAAAAGGATGCGAAGCTGCCGTTGGATTTGAAAGCGGCGAAGTCCAACGATAGCCTCGAGAAAAGTAGCAAGACCGTTGCTGAAGGCGGGTTCCTCGATTTGGTTGCCGGTAACGGCTACTTTTTTGCCAGTTGTTTTGAAGGGGACCTCGAAAAAAGTTGGGTATCCCGAGCGCAATTGAAGAAAGATAAATTCACGGTTTTTCGCCGTTTCTTTGAGACCAAAAAGGCGGCCGGAGTGCCACGCAGCCTGGCAATTGGACGTACCGCCGAAGGCTACCTGATGGTGGGAAACATGGGCGAGGCCGCCGGAAAAGCGGATTCGCAGCTGGTGATGTATGAAGTCAAATCGGGAAAACCGCTCGAGCGTTTTGAGCTGCAACCGATCGCGGACGTGATTGACGTTGAGGTGGCAAAAGATTCTCAGCGAGTCTTTCTCCTAGATCACAATTTTGCTTCGCCCGAATCCGGCGGGCTCTACGAACTGATAGCAAATCAGGATGGGATTGGTGGAAACGTTAAGAAGCTGCTGGATTTGAATGGGCCGACGGCGATGGCTTTCGGAAAAAATGGTGAGCTCTACGTCACACTTGCGGGCGATCCTGCCGAGGAATCCGCCAACGGAAAGTTGCTGAAGATCACCGGACTCAGCGCCGAAAAAAAATAGCCTCCCCTTTCCACCGAGCTAGATGATAGCAGTCAGGAATTCCTGGCCAGCCAACTCGTCTTGCTTTTCTTATCAATTTCTCTAAAGTCCGCACCGCTAATTTTTGAGCGCAGCCCAATCGGGTTGCTCCAATCATCCGGAATCGGACTTCATCATGATTAGACTTTTCTCAATCGTTGGATTGATCATCCTGGTATTTGGATCGGCCGGCTGTCGTTGCCGTAGTTGCAACCAGTCCTACTTCAGCCCCTTGGCCGGATTTGGCTCGACCCGCATCAATCCACCTGCAACCGGAGCTTTTGCGCAACCAACGGGGCAACCGAACAACTATTACAACCCGGGCGCCACCGCCACATTGCCAAACAACCAGTTGCCACCAACAACGGGCCAGCAAAATGGAAATTTGAATTGGAAAGCGATAGGAAATTCGTCCTCGGGAATTCCCAATGGGAGTGGACCGATCGCCTACTCGCCGCCCGCAGGATACCCAACCAACTACACAACGCTGGCGAGCAACTCGACGATACGTTCGACCGATTTCCGGACGACGCCGAATAACGATCCATCTCGAATGCCTGTGAGTGACGCTTCGGGGATTCGTGCTCCCGCCCGATTCGTACCCAATCAGGTTGCATTCGCGCAGAATCAGCCGATCCAGATTCGCGGGCAGTATCAGTATCAAGCGCAGCCGCGCTTGTATTCGGTTCCCAATCAAGTCTTGGCAAATTCGTCGACGGCAGCCCCCTATCAACCGGGCTACCCAAACAATTTTGCCAATCAAAATGCCGTGCAGGCAAACTGGCAGGCCTCTGGTCAAAACAATGTAAATCGTTAGTTGGCGGGACGACGGCGTGTTGAGACCATCGGCCCTAGCCCAAATTCGTCGAAAGACCGTTTCGTACTGGAAATACGTCGCGAATCGTGTCATCCGCGAACAGGATGCGCTCCAGTCGCTGGACGACACATCCCTTCGAAAAGAAAGCCTGTCATTACTTTACCGAGCGCAGGCCGGCGAGTCACTTGACGATCTCCTGCTCGACGCGTTCAAGTTGGTTCGGGAAGCGGCCCGACGCACGGTTCAGATGGAGCATTACCCCGTTCAACTGATCGGTGGAGCGGCAATGCACTTCGGGTCGATCGCCGTGATGCAAACGGGCGAAGGAAAAACACTGACGGCCACATTGCCGATGTACCTCGCATCGCTCAATGGCCAAGGCTGCCACCTGGCGACTGCCAACGACTATCTGGCAGCTCGAGACGCGGATTTTGTGAAGCCGATTTTTAACGCACTGGGGCGTTCGATCGGTGTCGTGACCGGCGATTCCCATCGAATCGATCGGATTCAGGCTTACGAAGCGGACATCACCTACTCGACCGCGAAAGAGATCGGATTTGATTTTCTTCGAGATCGGTTACTGCAAAGGCGATTTGAAACCGTCGATTTGTCCAGGGATTTCGTTGATTCGGGAGCCGGCGGGGCGGCTTCGGCCAATCGGCCGGTCCAACGAAACTTGCATTTCATGCTGGTCGACGAAGCGGATAGTATCTTGATCGACGAAGCAAGGACCCCCTTGGTCGTCAGCGCGCTCCCCGATGCCGTCGCCCAAGCTCGTGCAGCCCTTTATCAATGGTCGGCGGAGCAGGTCGGTTGTTTCATCGAAGGCGAGCACTACGAGTTCGACGACAAGACTCGACGATTACAACTGAATGCAAAAGGGCGACAACATTTGCGAAAGCTGCCGCATCCCGATGCGATCGCGGAGATGCCGCTACTCGATATCTACGAATTTGTCGAACAAGCGATTTTTGTGTCTCGAGAATACCAGAACGAAAGGCACTACGTGATTCGCGACGAGGAAGTCGTAATCGTCGATGAGTTTACGGGGCGGCTCGCCGAAGGACGCAAATGGCGGGCAGGGATGCATCAGGCAATAGAAGCCAAGGAAGGATTGGAAGTCAGTCTTGAGTCGGGAGATGCCGCTCGGGTAACCATCCAGGACCTATTTCTCAAGTACGATCGCCTGGCCGGGATGACCGGCACGGTGGCTTCATCGGCCCGCGAATTGGAGAAAATCTATCGCCTGAGATCGATTCACGTGCCGACGAACCGACCTCCAAAAAGGAAACAGCTACCCGATCGAGTCTTTGGCTCGGAAGAAGCCAAATGGTCGGCAATCGCTGACGAAATTGAGTCGGTTTCCCGGACCGGTCGACCAGTATTGGTCGGCACCCGATCCATTGATAAGTCGGAAACGCTCTCCCGGATCCTGGCAAAAAGAGAAATCAAGCATCAAGTCTTGAACGCGGTTCACGTTGAAATGGAAGCCGAGATTGTGGAGGCCGCGGGGGGCCAAGGTAAGGTCACCGTCGCGACGAATATGGCCGGGCGAGGCACGGACATACGCTTGGACGAAACGGCCTTCGAAGCGGGTGGACTGCACGTGATTTGTTCCGAGCTTCACGAATCAGCCAGGATTGATCGGCAACTCATTGGTCGTTGCGGCCGCCAGGGAGATCCGGGCTCATTCCGACAATACATTTGTTTGGAAGATGACTTGTTGGAAAAGGCATACGGAGAATTGTTTGCAAAGCGGATTCGGAAGCACATGTCCAAATCCGAAAAGGAACTGCTTAGGTTCGCTTTGCTGTTTCGGCGGGCACAGGCCAAAATTGAACGGGCTCATTTCAAGTCTCGTAAGATGCTTCTGTATTACGATCGAAAACGACAGGAATTGCAGATCGAAATGGGACAGGATCCCTATTTGGATGCGATGAGCTAGTTGGCAAACCCGAGCCAGCTGGAAACTTCGACGCACGCTGCACCTCGGAGCTCCTTCCGTCGCAACCACCTATTTGAGTTTTGGTAGCCCAAGTTTTTGCCTTTGGGCATTTACCCATTGCAGGGCTTTGTTCTCGAGCTTGAGAAACTTGATAAGCTGAGAGGTCGAGATTTTCAGTTGGTTGGCGGCTTCTTTGACTTCGAAATCCTCCAGGCAAATCACGTCGAGTGCGTGGGCAAGTAGAATTGGAAAATCTTCATGGCTCGGATTGATTGAGATTTTTTGAGCGTGAATTCTTTGTTTCCATCGCGACTGCATATCGGAATCGATCTTGGAGCCACGAACCGCCAAAGCGATCTGAATTCGAAGTCGAAACAGCGCTTCTTTTTTATTTTCATGCTGGCTTCGTCTCTCATTGGCTTCAGCGACGATGGAAGTCTCCCTGTGTTCAATCACAATTGCCGACTCAACCTTGTTGCGGTGTTGCCCTCCGGGTCCACTCCGCCGCGTCCGCGAAACATTGCAGTCTCGGAGCAGGTCCGGGTCGTCGAGAAGCAAAGGGTGAGCTTTGGAGGTATTCACTTCGTACCTGAGAGAATTCGGGTGGAGGTCGTTTCTTTTTTGATGTCGGGGAAATTGGCTGCTACACCAATTGTAAATCCGTTTTAGAATGGTGGTGCAAGCGAACAGTTGGTTCGCGATTCCTGCCTCAATATACGATTCTGTTATGGCTTTGAAACGACTGGGTCCTTACCAGATTATTGACATCATTGGCCGCGGGGGAATGGGGACCGTATTCCGCGCTGAAGACGTTGAAAAAGGCGACGTGGTTGCGATCAAGTCTTTGGCCCCGAACTTCACGATGGATCCGCATTTCCGCGCTCGTTTCGAATCAGAAATCCAGGCGCTGATGCAGCTGGATCATCCCAATATCGTCCGGCTGATAAGCTTTGGCCAAGACGAAGGTGTCATGTTCTTTGCCATGGAATTGGTGGAAGGGCTAAGTCTTCACGCTGAGTTGAAGGACAAGAAAAACCTGGACTGGCGGGAAGTCATATCGATTGGAATCGATGTCTGCAACGGTTTAAAGCATGCGCACGACCGGGGAATTATTCACCGCGATCTCAAGCCCGGTAACCTGCTCCGCGCGAGCGACGGTACGGTGAAGATAACGGACTTTGGGATAGCAAAATCGTTCGGCAACAACGAATTGACCGGCGAAGGCAACGTGCTGGGCACGATGGATTTCATGGCTCCCGAACAGGCGGCCGGTAAGTCCGTCACTGCGCGTAGCGATTTGTATAGCCTGGGAACCGTGATGTATGCGTTGATTGCCGGCAAACCGCCCTTCCACGCTCGCACACTCGCCGATCTTGCAACGAAATTCACGACGCACAAAATCGAACGGCTTTCCAAAAAGGTTCCGACGGTGCCTCGTGAGTTGGATCGTTTGATCGACAACCTGCTTCAGAAAAATCCCAAAAAACGAATTGCCACGGCTCACGCTCTGGGGTTGCAGTTCAAAGACCTGCTTGAGTTGCTGAAACGCGATGCGTCGGAGCAGACGGCCGTTGTCCCTGGCAATTCGGGAAAGCAGGATACCGTGTCTGGTGCTTCTGAACTTGGCTCGATGGAAAAGTCGGGTCCGACGCGAATGGAGCATTCTGACTTCACCTCGAAAGGTGTTCCCGGTGACGATGATGAATTGAGGCTGCAAGTCGACGACGCAACCAGCAGCGGGACAATGGTGGACACCTTGGCCGGTAGTCAAACCGACTACTTCGAAAAAGTCACCCCCCAGGATCGACGGAAAAGGCGCCAGCCCGACAAGCCGGTCGAACCGGCGACGATTCCAACTTGGTTGATTGCGGTAGCGCTGGTCGCCGTGATTTTGTTTGGCGGAATCGGTGTCTACTTTGCGACGAAACGTCCCTCCGCGGATTCCCTGATCACGACGATCGAAAACGCCGAAGGTCAGTATCCCAAAGTTCTCGAAGAGATCGAGCAGTTCCTGGAATACTATCCGAAACATGAGCGGGCTGAAGAGTTTGAAAAACTGGTTGGTATCGCCAATGCGATGAAGTATCGGAATACCATGAGAAAACGAGCCAATGGCCCGCGGGCCGATACGCTTTCGCAAATCGAAAAACAGTTTTTGGAAGCCCTGGATTTGGCCAGCGCGAATTTGCCGCTCGGGCATGCCAGGATGTCCCAGCTGATCGATGACAGCCGGATGAATCCAGATCAGCTGGAAGAAAACGATGAACGTTGCCTTGAGGCCGCTGGGAACTTCCTGGTCAAGTTTCGATTGGACGCGGAGCAACAACAAAGTGGCTATCGTGCGACGGTCGACGAAGCTTTCGTGGAAGCCAAATCCAGCCAGCTTTCTGATCCGGAACATTGCCTCGCGATTTGCAATGCCATCGTAACCCTCTATTCCGACGCGGAATGGGCGGAAGAGGTGGTGATCACCTCTTCCTTGATCAAGGAACGACTAGAAAAAAAATAGTGGCCCGCGACGTTTAATTAGCCGCAGTGGAGATGCTTCTTTTCGCCGCTTCCACGATGGCTTCCGACGTAATGCCGAAGTGCTGGTAGAGCTCTTCAAACGGGGCTGACTCGCCAAAGCTACTCATGCCGACAAATTGTCCGTTGGCTCCAAGGTAACGCTCCCAGCCTTGCTTGATGCCTGCTTCGACGACGACCCTTGCTTCCATCGAAGCCGGCAACACCGATTGTCGATACTCGGAATCCTGAGCTTCAAACAACTCCCAGGAAGGCATGCTGACCACACGGACTCCAGTGCCCTGCTCCGCCAATTGATTTGCGGCCTCAATCGCAATGTGAACTTCGCTGCCGGTCCCAATCAAAATCACTTGGGGATCGCCGAAATCCTTCAAAACGTATGCACCTTTCGCCGCTCCGGAAGCGTCGCCAAAACTGCTGCGGTCCAATGTTGGGCAATTCTGACGTGTTAGCACCATCGCGGTTGGATGACCGTCGGAATTCAATGCGGCTCGATAACACTCGGCAACCTCGTTCGAATCGCAGGGTCGCATGACATTCAGGCCAGGGATGGCGCGGCATGCTGCCAAGTGCTCGACTGGTTGATGAGTCGGCCCATCTTCTCCCAATCCAATGGAGTCGTGAGTCAGAATGTAGAGAACATTTTGTCTCATCAAGCTGGCGAGTCGCATCGACGGTCGCATGTAGTCAGTGAAGACGAAAAACGTCGCGCAATACGAGTGAAGTCCGGAAAGAGACAGGCCATTGCAAATGGCGGCCATCGAATGTTCGCGAACGCCAAAATGCAAATTACGTCCGGAAGGATTTTCGGCAGAAAAACTCGAGTCGCCATTGATATTGGACTTGTTGGACCCTGCCAGGTCGGCCGACCCACCAATCAGGCTAGGCACTTTCGAAGCGATTGCGTTGAGAACTTTGCCCGACGAGTTTCGTGTTGCCGTCCCTTTCGCATCCGCTTCGAAACTTGGGATTTCGGAATCCCAGTCTTCGGGAAGTGGGTTGCCGTTTTGAAAACCCTGGACGGTCTGCTGCATTTCGGCGGGAAGTTGGCTGAGGTTTTGTCGCCATTCAGAATATGCTTGTTCGCCCCGTTTCCCGATGCCTTCCGCAAAATGGGCGAGCACTTCGTCAGGCACAACAAATTTCTCGTCAGGCCAGCCGTAAAACGATTTCGCAGCACTGATCTCTTCGTCGCCCAAAGGAGCGCCGTGGGCGTCGTGGGTGTCCTGTTTGTTGGGAGCCCCATATCCAATAATGCTCTTCAAAATGATCAAGGTAGGTGCGTCTTGGCATTCCTTGAATCGATCAAGTGCATTGTCGATCGCAGCAACGTCATTGGCATCCTCGATGGTGATCGTTTGCCAGCCCAGTGCCTCGTATTTCGCGGAAACGTTTTCGGTGTAGGCCAGATCGGTATGTCCTTCGATCGTGATATGGTTGTCGTCGTAGATCCAGCAAAGATTGTTCAGCTTGAGGTGGCCCGCAACCGACGCCGCCTCACAGCCGATGCCTTCCATGAGATCGCCATCCGAGCAAAGCGCATAAACGTTGTAGTCAAAAACGTTTTCTGCTCCTTTTGCCAGTCGAGCCGCGCTGTATTTTGAAGCCATCGCCATCCCAACGCTGTTGGCGACCCCCTGCCCAAGTGGTCCCGTGGTCGTTTCGATCCCCGGTGCGTATCCGTATTCCGGGTGACCGGCACAGGGTGAATGGAGTTGCCGAAAGTTTTTGATGTCATCCAGGGAAATCGCAGGTTCATCGATCGGTTGCCCAGCTTCGTCGACTTTACGCACCCCGGATAGATGAAGCATGCTGTAGATCAGCATCGACGCGTGGCCGCAGGACAAAACGAATCGATCGCGGGAAACCCAATTGGGATTGGCTGGATCCATTCGAAGATGCTTGTTGAAAAGAACGTAGGCACAGGGGGCCAATGCCATGGGAGTGCCGGGGTGACCGCTATTGGCGGCCTGAACTGCATCCATCGAAAGGGTTCGGATGGTATTGATGGATACGTCAGCGATGCTTTGTGTCGAAGTAGACATTCAGAAGTCCGTTTGTGTCGAAAGTAACGTGCCTGCATTCCATATTTTGGCGAGAAGTCGCTCCTTTGGAAGTGGCCGAAAACTGCCGTAAAAAACGGCAATTGGGAACCGAATTTCGGGACCGTGCGTCAGAATGTCGTGCGATTCGCCATTTTGATTTGGGCTGTTTTTTGCTAAATGTGCCGCAAATTGCCGGCATCCGGGCAAAATGCCCAATCATGCAACGCCGTGGATCTGATAAAATAAGTGAGGCCCCATTTGCTACCGCCTCCAATGGGCGCCACCGGATAACAAAGCTGAAAAAGGTCACATGATGGATCGTCGAAAATTCGTTGGAGCGCTTGCGGGTTGCTCCCTTGCGTCAGCCGCTCCGGGCTTGGTGCCAGGACTCCCAGGACTTTTGGGTGGACGCGCCCAAGCGGATCGCAAAATTGATCCCAACGAAAAATCTCCAGCCGAACTCATTACGCCCGCAACCCAGCGGGCCATCGATCGGGGCTTGGCGTTATTGGCACGGCGTCAAATCAAATCCGGCCGTATGAAAGGTGCGATGGGCACCAGTGGTTATTCGGCCGGCGTTGCGACCTGCGGACTTTCCGGACTCGCTTTCATGTGCGGTGGGAATGCACCTGGCGAAGGCAAATATGGCAAGCAAGTCAACAATTGTATCGACTACATTTTGAACAATGTTCGCGACTCGGGTTATATCGCGGTCAAAGACAATCGCGTTCACGAGAACATGTACGGCCATGGTTTTGCCATGCTGTTCCTGTCCGAAGTCTATGGAATGACCCACAAGACCGAGGTCGGAAAGAAGCTTCGCAAGGCTGTCGCGCTGACGTGTAAGTGCCAAAACAATTTAGGCGGTTGGCGTTATTCGCCCACCAAAAGTGACGCGGATCTCTCGATCACGGTTTGTCAAATCATGGGTTTGAGAGCCGCCCGTGACGCGGGAATCACCGTTCCTGATGAAGTCAGGAAAAAATGTATCGAGTACGTCCAGAAGAGCCAAAACGGGAATGGAAGTTTTCGATACACCATGCGAGGCGGGCATTCAACTTTTGCCATGACCGCCGCAGGCGTCACCTCGCTTTACAGCGCCGGTATTTACGAGGGTGACCAAGTCACGAAAGCATTAAAATACTTGATGCAGCACAAGCCTTCTGGCTCCGGTTTTGGCGGCCACTATTTCTATTCCAACTACTACGCGGTACAAGCCATGTGGCATGCTGGTGGCAAGTATTGGAACGAATGGTACCCTGCGATTCGCGATCAGCTGGTCAAGAATCAGGGAAGCGACGGTTCCTGGCCCAGTAGTGAAGCCGGTCCCGAGTTTGGCGCGGCCATGGCTTGCATCATCTTGCAAATGCCTAACAACTATTTGCCGGTCTTTTCGCCTTAAACTCTGCGGTGAACAATCTAGGACTTGGAGGATCGTGACTCTGTTCGCGATCCTTTTTTCTTGCCATTTTGCAGCCGAAGAATCCTGCGTGAATCAAAAGCCCGATTCTTCCAATGCTTGCCGAATGACCAGCAAGATTGCGTTCGGATCAAATGGTTTGCTGAGGAAGAACCGACAACCTGCCATGCGGGCTTGGCGCACGACGGTTTTCTCTGTCGAACCACTCAAGATGATGACAGGGATGTTGGTTGTTGCCGGGGCGTCGACCAATTCCTGGCAGATTTCCAAACCGTTCGCGTCTGGCAGATTGATGTCCAGAATCACCAGGTCGGGTTTTTCTTCGACGATGAAACCGAATAGCTCAACGCCTCGGGTTGCCGCGATCACGTTAAATCCCTGACGTTCGAGACCGTGACGAAGAATCTCCAAATGGGTTTCGTCGTCGTCGACGATCAAGACTTTTTCACGGATGGAGCCAATTTGCAGCGGTTGGACTTCAGGAAGCGTTTCGGAAATCATTGAGAACGAAACCCCAGGGTTTTGAATCGGAATCATGAATTGACGCCAATGAAAAGCAGACGAAACTTGGGCATAAATTGCGGCTTTTCGTCGGTGGGGCCTTACCGAAATCGGCGGAAAATTAAGCGGAAATTTTACCGTCCTAGGATAATGGGGCCCGAATACAGATTTGGCAAACGAAAAGCGTTGCGCGAGCCGTGAATCGTGGTAAACGATAGGGGATAGTTGGGTTGTATCGGGTGTAGTTGGGGGCGGCAGCGCTTAACGCTTGGGTCCATCGATGGCCCATGAATCAAGAGACAGGTGCTTGTTCGTCAGCAAGTGGATCGAGACGCTTGAATGTTTAAGCGGGTTGTTGCCAGCAAGCTCTGGCTGCCGGTGTCACGTTCTCGGACTTCGGGCCGGTCGAATGAGACCAGCCAAATGGGCTCCGGGCATGTTCTCAAAGTCCGAGCCCAGGGCCACTTTCGGTGGACTGCAAGTTTTGCCAAGCAGCATGCAAGAATAGCGAAAACCGAGTCGGCGAGCGAATCAAATCGATTGCCGACTCGAATCTTTGCCAAGGTTATCGGCTGATTGGTTGGATGATGCCCGTGTTTTGCGTTTGGCGGGGCAAGCGGACCTTCGGGTCCATGTTGTAGCCAATTGTAAGCCACCCGTTATTGGACTCGAATTCGACCAATTGAAGTCCCTTCGCCAAAGTTGGATCTTCCATTTGTTCCAAAGCTTTTGGAGGAATCAAGTTGGGAGGCAGTTTGATTTCAAGCTTGTCCTTACCGGATTCTTTAATTGCTTCACCGATCCGATCCTGGAGAAGTTTTCGGAAGGCCACTTCTCCGGCATTCTTTTGCCCGGGAACTTGAAATTCGACTTGCGGCAAGCCGGCGCCGACAAGTTTCAAACCCTCATCTTTGACAAGGTTGAATGTCTGTTTGACGAAAAACGGTTGATTGTAATTGGTGCCTTTGTTTCGGAAGCTCCTGGCAGCAAAAAGGATCGTAATCTGCCCCTTGTCAAATTGAACTTGAATCGGAAGTCCGCGGTCGAAGGAAATGCTGAAATTATCATCTCCTTCCATTTTGACGGGTTCCGCGTCGGGAGCGATCGCTTTGACGAGCCCGGGAATATCTTTGTTGCTGTATGTGTCACCTTTGAACGGATCCGAAAGGATATTTGACAGGAATGACTCGTGAATTTGAATCGTAATGCCTGCTTTGCTCTGCGATGCGGGCGGGGTCGAAAACGCCGCCATTTGATCGGCCGCCCGAGCGGTTCCGCTGACGATCAGGGAATCATGGGTGGTTCGCAAGCTCAATCGCGGTTCGAGCAGACGGAAACGATTGGCGTGATTGGCGTTCAACTCGGTAGCAACAGCATTTTGAATTTTGCTTTGTTCATCGATGAGTCGTTGCCGCGTTTTGGCACGGCCATTCGCAAGTTGCGTGCTTCCCTTGGTAAGCACGTCATCGGTTTGCTCATCGAACTGGCGCTTCAGTCGAACTTCGGCCCGATAAGCGGCGACCGCATCGGAATCATTACGAGTCTTTTGATATTGTTTTTCAGCGATCTTGGTAACAATTCGAAAGCTGTCGGTTCCCTGGAACGAAGATGAAAGGCAAGCCGCGACATAGGAATCAAATGCTTGAAGTCCACCGATATTCGCTAGAACGCTTCGTCGAGCTTCGACCTCAGCACAGGCGTTTGCAAATGCCGTGATTGGTCCTTCTTTGGTGTAGCTGTTTGAATGCGTCTGTCCGCGTAGCCGTAGACTGACATGAGCCTGGTTTGGATCCTCGACGAAGTCAATCAGTACTTTGCCCGTCGTCGTGGCCGTGCCGTAAACCTGGCGGCCCAGAATGTTTTCATTAACTGGCTGGGTGTCGTTGAGATCCTGACTCCCCAATTGATTCACAAGCGATTCCGAAATGGAAAAATGGATGTTGGGTTGAGTCAGCTTCTGTCGGATCAAGGTGATCAGAACCGGGGCTTGGAAGGTATCTTCGAGTTGGCCAATTTGTACGCCCAACGCCTTCGATGCACCTCGATTGGAACCGATGGAATCGTAAACCTTTTTTAGGTTCGCAATGTTGTTGGCAAAGGCGGTTTTGTAACGAGCGTTCAGGACCATCGCGCGGAAAGCCAGCAAGTAACGATCAACGGCATCTTTCGCGATCGGGTAAAACGCGTCATTTCGACCAACGCCTTTTTCTATTCGCAGTTTCCTGGCGGTTTGCGTCAGGTTGGCGAAATGCGTCATGATTTTTCGTCGTTCATCCGCGTTTTCGACGTTGCCTCCTACGTCTTCCGCAATCAGCTTGAACAGGTTGTCGATATCCAGATCACGGATAACAGATGCAGCCTGATCGCCCATGTTTTTGCTGTAGTAGGCTTTCAGTAAGTTGAGTTCGTGCAACGCGATGTTTCGGTGAGCCTTCAAAAGTTCGGCATTGACATCCCGGTACTTGGCGTTGGCAAAGGCTTGCGGAACGTCGGTTTGCGATGCAGCCTGGAGGTTTTCGATGTGGGCATCAAGTGCGTCGGCAACACCCTTGAAGATCGGATGGTTCAATCCCGCGGCACCGGACTTGAATTTGGCCTGAACGGCGCGAAGTTTTTCAAGGTCCGCCGAATGGCCTTTGACAATCTCCGACTCGAGAACCGAGAGATTCAAATAGAGTCGCCAATTTTGAGCGTTTCTGCCGCTTCCCATCCAGGATTGCATCCGGTGAAGTTGATTCTGGAGTTGGATCGCAGAGTCAGCTTTTGCGGTGTTGGCGAAGAACAGGCAATCTGCTGCAACCAGGGTGACAGCAAAGGCGGCGAGGATTAGGTATCGCTTGAGATGCATAGCGAGGTAACTCATATTGTTTGGCGATAGGGTCGATCGAATGCAAATATCTTAGTGCTAATCTTGCTTTGATCCTATGACCGTTATTTATATCGCCTATTTTGCCGGGTGAAACTGAACGGGAATACGTTATTTGTGGTCGAAAAATGGGAGAAAACGCTCCCCTTCTCAACTTCTGGATCAAGGCTTAGCATGAGGGAAAACAGCAACCCAAAGCAAAAAAAGGATCCTTGTTGATGAGCGACTCACTGCACGAACGTGGGCGGGCGTTGGAAGACTTGTTTTTCAAGAATCGGGACCAGCAATTGCTGGACGCAATGCGCGAAAAGATGGAAGCCACCGATGGACGTGCAGAATTAAAATCGACGAGTGGAATAGACGACGATAGCGTGATTGACGCTTTGATTGCGGTCGGTGTTAATGCAAAAACGATTGCAACAGTTGGGTTGATTCCGTTAATTGCGGTGGCTTGGGCGGATAGCAAAATGGAGTCGAATGAAGTGGCTGCGGTGCTTAAGGCGACCGCTGCTTCGGGAATCTCTGCTGATTCGGAAAGCTATTCCGTCATTGACGGTTGGTTAAAAGAGCAGCCACCCGCCGATCTCTTGGACACCTGGAAGCAGTATGTCGCGGCTCTCAAAGGTGTCCTAAATGACGCTCAAATCGAACGAATGAAGGTGTTGGTCCTTGCTCGGGCGACGACGGTTGCGGAAGCGGCAGGCGGTTTCCTCGGGTTTGGCAATAAAGTGTCGGACGTCGAAGAAAGCGTCATTGCGGATCTGGCATCCGCGTTTGAAGGCTAAGGTTTTCGGTTGCGACGTTTGATTCTTTGAACCGCTCGCTTGCGGTTCGCGCTTGTATTTGGTGTTCAGGCAATCGCTGGCGTTCTTTGTGGTTGTTTGGTTTGGGTGTGAACCACTCGCTGGCGCTTCGTGCTTGTATGTGTGGTGCTGACACGCTCGCCGGCGCTTCGTGCTTGTATGTGTGGTGCTGACACGTTCGGTTGCGCTTCGTGCTTGTATGTGGGGTGCTGACACGCTCGACCGGGATTCGTGCTTTTGGGTTGATTAAACGCAGACACGACAAGTTCAAGTCGAGTGACAAAGGTCTCGCGCGACAAAGGTCTCGCGCGACAAAGGTCTCGCGCGACAAAGATCTCGCGCGACAAGATTTCGCGCGGATCAAAGGTTCGCGAGATCGCGAATGTAGTCAAGCGCTTCTTCGGGAGATGATGTTTGGACTCCCTGTTCGCGTCCGGCTCGATCGCATTCGCCGAGCAGCACCAGTTCTTCGTAGCTCTCATTTTCTCGAAGCCGCCGATGTTGGCGGGCTCCGATCGAGCCATCGGCGATTTTATGGGCCATCATATGATTGGCAATCAACCAATGGGTTCGGTCGGTGATGAATCCATCGAGCGCATGAAGTCCCGTGTTCACGTGATCGCGCGGATCGATGGCTTTGCCGATATCGTGCAGCAGTGCCGCGAGCAAGAATTCTTCGTCATAGGGCAACTGATCGCAGGCCAGATCATACACCTGCAGACTATGGTACAAGGCATCGCCCTCGGGATGATATTTTGGCGATTGCCGCACATTTTCCAACGGAATCAAAAGGCTTAGAAAAAGTTGAAACCGTTCCACGGATTCCTCCGGTCTTGAATTGTCGTCCAGGTTGAGATCCGGGTACTCTTCCGCGAGCAGCGACTTGAGCTCTTTGAGTCCGGCTTTCTCAATGGCTTTGCCCGTGATTGAACTTTTGAAGCCAAAGCTCAGCTTGTCTTCGGAATAAACGGTCAATTCGAATGGATGCTCGGCTTGAACATGGATATGCCGATAGATGTGCTCTTCACCATCCTTGCGGACCTTCTTGCGTTCCACCTCGTAGGTGTAGCCGTGAAGATCCAACTCGGTGGTGATCGCATCAAAGTGGTCGCTAAAAACGTGGAGGTCGATGTCGGAACCGCTTCGGATATGGCCCGTCAAGACACTTCCGATCAGACGGGGACGGTATCGTTCCAGAACGACCATCATCCGATACGCGGCAACCCGCATGGCTTGCAGCCGGTCAAGTCGTTCCTGGCCTTCATGCATTCGCGCAATGTTTTGGATTTCATCGCGAATTTCCGAGTTGCTTGGGAGGTCTTTTGGTTTGACCCAGCCCTGGCAGACTTGTCGCGCGGCCTTCATTTTCGCGCGATAGTATTCAGATTCCGATCGATCGTACATCATCCTGGCTGCCAACCAGGCAATTTGACGGCGAGTTTTGGAATAAGTCATGTTCAGCGCGTTTTTCGCGCAGATGCTTTGACAAAGAATCAATCAAGCAAACAATGGCCGAACCGACGGGGGCCGGCCCTTGGTTTTTCTAAAGTAAATTTGACTATTCGTCGTTGAAATTGATATCCAGAACTTTGTACTGGATCGTTCCCTTGGGAATCGGGATCTCGACTTCGTCACCGATCTTCTTGCCAATCAGACCTTGGCCGAGCGGGCTGGTAATCAAATATTTTCCCGCGTCGTAATCTTCGTCACCAGCTCCGACCAGGGTGATCTCTTCTTCCATGTCGAGATCGATATCGAGGACCTTCACGGTCGCGCCGAAACGAATCTCGTCTTTGGGCAGATTCGAAGGATCCACGATTTGGGCTCGAGACAACTGATCCTTCAGGTCATTGATCTGAGCCTGAAGCATCCCTTGGGCTTCACGTTGGCCATGGTATTCCGCGTTTTCTTTCAAATCACCTTCGGCGCGGGCCACGGCGATCTGTTCAACGATTTTCGGCATCTGTACCGATTCCATGTTTTCCAATTGTTCTTTTTTCTTGTTGTAAGACTCTTGGGTCATTGGAACGCGTTCGTACATGATCGACCTGCCGGTACGTTGATTTCTTGTTGTCTTCACCAAAAAACACGACCTGTCGATTGACGACAGGCCGTGGAAAGATTCATTAAGATCCATTAATTGTTTGAAAACGGCGGATGCTTGTAAAGACCGAAATCGGGAAAATTGGTTCGGTCGACCGCCGGTTATTCGATAATTCTCAAGCAGAAAAAGCGGTTTGTGCTTGCTCAGCTTGCGACGGAGTCGTTTTGGGGGATGTAAATAAAGCTGCCGCAGCTTCCACAAGTCACCGATTGGGTCATCCGCAGTTGATCGAGAACTTGTGGCGACAAGATGGTGTAACATTTGCCGCAACACTTGTCATCGAGCGCAGCCAAAGCGTCCTCGCCATTGGCATCTGCAAGCCGACGATACTCGGCTTTCATTTCACCGGGCAGGCTGGCCTCGATTTCGCCGAGTTCTTTTTCGACCAATGCCAGGTCATTTTCCAGGACACCTAGTTTGGCCTCGACATCCGATCGGATCCGTTCCGTTTCCTTTTTCACCGCCTCCAGTTTTTCTTCGGCGGCTTTCACCGTTTCATCCTGTTGATCGATCTTCTCGAGCAATTCAAGAATTTCATCCGAGAGAACCAGGTTGGCCGCTTCGTCCGCCGCGATTTGTTCGGTCAAAAGTTGAAAGTCACGGTTGGAATCGCAGGCGTTTCGTTTCGCCTTCAGGTCGTCGATCTTGGCTTCCCGCCCTCCAAGTTGCAGCTGCTTTTCGTCCGCCGCCATCTTGAGCGACTTGAGCTGTTCTTTGGTGGACTCCAAATCAGCGGTCGAAGCCTTTTGGGCATTCTCGGCGGCTTCCGTTTGCTTGGGGCCCCGTCGAATCCGATCCGTCAAATCCGTTTTTTGCCTCAATACGCGATGCAAGGTCTGCATCGTTGCCGGGTCCACTTTTACGATCATGTATTTTGCTTTCTACGATCCGTGGTCCGCTCGTCGATTTCGGGCGAGTCCTGCGGAGCCTAATGCGGTTGTTTTGGTTTTGCAAAGATCTTGGGAGAGCGACGATCTCGGGTTTGCAAGTTCGAAGCGTTAACATTCAATCTTACCAGAATCAAACCTGATGGACAGTTCCACGAGATCCATTTTTGGGCGAGCACAATATTCAAAAAAAATAGCCCGACGCAAAGCGCCGGGCCAGGTTTGATGATTCCGGATCCGTGCCGAACTAGGCGGCTTCGGTTTTCAGGAAACCTTCAAGGATTCCGCTGCGAACGGGGTTCTGAAGTTTCCGTACCGCTTTGGCTTCGATTTGGCGGATCCGCTCGCGGGTCACTTTGAAGATGTGGCCCACTTCTTCGAGCGTGTACGTGTAGCCATCCCCCAAACCGTAACGGAGTCGAATGATCTCACGTTCACGATAGGTCAAGGTTTTCAGAAGCCGCTCGATCCGGTCTCGCAGGATTCCATTGTTCGCGATCCGAAACGGGTTGTCACTTGTTGAATCTTCGATGAATTCGACAAAGCTGCAGTCTTCGCCCTCGCCGACAGGGCGGTCGAGGCTAACAGGATGACGTCCGATATCGAGAACACGGCGAACCTCATCGATGTCCATCTCGGCTTTGTCGGCGATTTCGCCGGTGGTCGGTGGACGGCGATGTTCCTGCAGCAAACGTTTTTCGATGTTTCTCAAACGTGTCAGCACGTCAATCATGTGAACCGGAATCCGGATCGTTCTGGCCTGGTCGGCAATCGCGCGCGTGATCGCTTGACGAATCCACCAGGTGGCATAGGTCGAGAATTTGAAACCGCGTCGGTATTCGTATTTGTCGACGGCACGCATCAATCCCGTGTTGCCTTCCTCAATCAGATCCAGAAAGCTCATTCCGCGATTGCGGCACTTCTTGGCGATCGAAACGACG
>CAYSXI010000102.1:0-18599 GCA_964434955.1 uncultured Pirellulaceae bacterium | reverse complement strand
TCCCGTTTAACGCAAAGGGGAGTTGCCCAGGTCGTGGGCTCGTCGCGTTTCTTTGCCCAGATCGTTTTCCCATCTTTTAGCTGTAGCACGAAAATTTGAGACTGGTCTTCCTGGTCCCAGTTGACCACGACTTTGTCTTCAAAGATCACCGGCGACACGGCTTCCCCCCAGCCTTTGCGAGTTCGCATATCGCCCAAATCCCGCTCCCAGATTTTTTTGCCGTCCAGGTCGTAGCAGAAAATCCCGTATGACCCAAAGGACACGAGAAGATGCTTCCCGTCCGTCATCGGCGAAGCCGCGGCGTAGGTGCTCGTCTTGTGTCGACCTTCGAAAGGGACCGCCTCAGTCGCTTTTTGTTTCCAGATCAACTTCCCGGTTTCCAGGTCGTGACACCAAACCATGAACGCGTAAATCGATTTGGGAGGGCGAGTCATCGCGCGTTCGTCGACTTTGGGCACCTCGTCTGGTTCCTTGCCCGTATCCACGGCCGACACCAGGTAAACCCGTCCTTGCCAGACAATTGGCGTGCTGATTCCTTCCCCCGGAACCGCGACCTTCCACCGCATGTTCTTAATCGAAGACCATTCCGTAGGCGGCTTCGCGCTGGGTGCGGTTCCGTTGGCGTTGGGCCCGCGCCATTGGTGCCAGTTGTCATCCTTGGCTTTTGCGAATTCGTCGGGAGTTTGCCAAGCCCAAGCGGGATGAATAGGAAGGAAGAAAACGCAAAGTGCGAGAGGTGTCAAAAGTCGATACATGGCCGGTCTCAAAACTTGGATTCGGTGGACAGTTCGAGTGACTGCCCAAACGTCGTGGATAAGGTTGCGATTGTTTTGCGTTGTCGCAGTCTAGTCTTTTGATATACAGTAGATCGCTTTGTTGCTGCGGATGAACATTTGATTGCCGGAAAAAGCCGGTGTCGCGTTGAAGTCGGTTTGATCGCCTTCGATGACGTTTTGCCCAACTTTGGAATACTCCGGTTTGGCATCCAACACAATCGTGCCCGATTGTCGGCTTACCGCAAAAACGTGGTCGCCCATGGTCACCATCGACGCGTAAAACTTTTGCCCCCCGCTCGCCAAACCCTCGACGCGAGTCTTGTAGATTCGCTCTCCGTTCTTGGCGTTGACGCAGGTGGCGACTCCGTTTTTGTCAATCCAGTAAATGTGCCCCTTGTGGAGCACTGGCGTTGAGACATAGTTGGTATCTCGGCTTGCCCAAACCACATGGGATTTGGAAACGTCGCCTTTTCCGCCCGCTCGAACCGCGATGCTTCCCGATCCTCGATAACCGCCGTACAAGAAAACGATATCGTCCTGAACCATGACGGCAGGTGAAACATTGTTCAAGATTGGCGTTCGTGCTGTCCATAGCTCCTTCCCTGATTCCGGGTCCAATCCGATCAACCTGGTTGGGACCCCGAGCACCAACTCCGTTTTGCCTTCTTTGGTTTGGACCAGGTTGGGAGTCGAATAAGCCAGTTCTTTTCGCGTATCGTACTCCCATTTAATGCTTCCATCTTTTTTATTTAACGCGAAGATTTTTTCACTTTCTTCCACCGCGTTGACGATGACCGTGTCTTTGAAAAGAATCGGGCTCGCCGCCGAGCCCCATCGTCGATTGCTGGAACTGGTACCGAGATTGCGACGCCAAAGTTCATTGCCCTTCATGTCAAATGCGACAGCGCCAACTTTCCCGAAAAAAGCGTAAATGGCTTTCCCGTCGGTGGCTGGAGTGCTGCTCGCGTAGCCGTGTTCCTTGATGTAGCCCGAGTAGCGGTCTTCCGTCCGCACACTTTTGGCATCGACAGATTTTTTCCAGACAATTTTTCCATCATTTTTGTTGATGCAGATCAAGTGCCGCATCAGGTCAGAAGCCCGCCCCTCGCTTCCATCTCCGTAGCCGGTGTAACAAGTGACAAATACGTGGTCACCGTAAACGATCGGTGAAGACGACCCGGGGCCCGGCAGTTCGCGACTCCACTTCATGTTGGTTTTGCTATCCCATTTCAATGGGATAGAAGCTTTCTCGCTTCTCGCTGCCCAGTCCTCGGCTTGAGCCCGACCGCTTCCAGCGACAAGCAGGGAAAGCGTTGTGAGGACCGCCAGTCGAGCGGGGACGGTAAACCAAGAGCGAACAGTAAGCCAAGAGTAAGGGCCAGCCTTTTTCATTTTTCAATCCTAGAAACAATGGAAGCAATGCACGCGATTATGGCCGGATTCATTTCGAAATGCAAAACCACGTGCGGTGACGTTTCATCTAAAATGGAACCATTCAGAGTTTTCCGTCGCCCGGATTTTTTTTCAAACGAACGAAAAAGATGAAAAACAAACTTCTCAAGTTTCTTCTTGGATTCATCGTGTGTTTGGCCCATCACAATTCCGTGGCGGGGCAGGGGACCAAAGCCGATTACGCCCGCTACCAGGCGCAATCTCGGCTCAATGAAAGCCTGGTGTACCGGCGAAACGTCAACGCTCATTGGCTGATGAACTCGGGGGCGATGTGGTATCGCGTTGAGACTGGGCCGCGCCAGTTTGAGTTTTGTCTCGTCAAGCTCGCCCAAGGCGAACGCTCGCTCGCGTTTGACCATTCGAAGCTGGCAACTTTGATGAGCGAGAAGCTCAACGAGAAAATACGCAGCGAGTATTTGCCATTCAATGAGATTACGCTCGACAAGGATCTCAAGCACGTTTTCATTCGGCATCGCGGAAAGTTCTACCGATTTCCGCGAGACGTAAGCGAATTCAAAGAAATCGAAGCTTCGGAGATGCCCTCCGGCAACGATGGTTTCCTTCAGCAAATCAAGGCGTCGGGGCCGTCGGAACGGGAAATTCACATTCAAGTTACCAACGATCGCGGCGGGTCCATTTTGCTTTACTGGGTCAATCAACGCGGTCGCGCCGTTCGGTTTCAACAAATCAAGGCCGGTGAGTCGCATCGGCAACATACCTATGCCGGGCACGTTTGGCTGGTCCGTTCCGCAGGCGGCAAGGACCTCGCCGTTTTTGAAGCCTCACAAGATGGCCAGGTGTTTTCGATCGATAAGCAAACACGCGTTGTTCGGCCGGCAAGTGTTCGTGGAAGCCTGCCGCGAAATCGTGGACGTCGAGACACCGCTTCGGAAACGTCACCGGATGGGAAATTCCGTGCGTCAATCAGGAATAACAACATCCAGCTTTTTGATATTGAGAAGAAGAAAGAAATCAAAGTGACGGTCGACGGCAGTGCGACCAAAATTTATCGATCGCGCTTCTATTGGTCGCCCAATTCAAAGTACTTCGTCTCTTTTGAAGAAACGCCCGGTGAGAATCGCCAGATTCACATGGTTGAATCGTCTCCGCGCGGAGGCGGGCAGCCCCGTCTGCATAAAATGGGCTACGTCAAACCGGGTGACAAAATTCGGACTTCGAAACCTGTCCTTGTGAATGTCGCGACGGGAAAGCGAGTTAAGGTTGCCGATGACCTGTTCAAGACGCCGTGGCGAATTGATCAAGTCGGCTGGTTTGAGAATTCGGAAGAGTTCATGTTTCGCTACAACCAGCGCGGGCATCAGGTGATGCGTGTCGTGGGCGTTGATATTAATGGGCAAACCAGGGCGATCATCAACGAAGAATCAAAAACCTTTATCGACTACACGCGAAAAGCATTTGTTGAATACCTGGACGAAAAGGGGGAAGCGATATGGCAAAGTGAGCGCGACGGATGGAGCCATTTGTATCTCTATGACTTGAAAGCCGGCAAAGTAAAAAACCAAATCACCAAAGGAAATTGGGTGATGCGCCGCGTTCGCTGGGTCGACAAGGCGAATCGCCAGATCTGGTTCGAAGCCAGCGGCGTTTACTCGGAACAGGATCCCTACTACATCCACATTGGACGAGTCGATTTCGACGGCAGCAACCTTGTCTTTCTTACGCGAGGAGACGGGACTCATTCGGTTCAGTTTTCTCCGGATCGCAAATACCTGGTTGATACGTATTCTCGCGTGGATATGGCACCAAAATCAGAATTGCGAAGTGCCGTCGACGGAAAGCTGATTTGCAAGCTGGAAAGGGGTGTCGATCGCCGATTGGTCGAGGCGGGTTGGCGAGCCCCTGAGAGATTCGTCGCGAAGGGGCGAGATGGAAAAACCGAAATCCACGGGGTCATCTACCGCCCTTCCAACTTTGACCCCTCCAAAAAATACCCCGTCGTCGAGTATATCTATGCGGGACCACACGGTTCTTTCGTTCCCAAACGGTTCCAGCCCAGCCGCCGCGAAAAATCACTGACGGAATTGGGATTCATCGTCGTTCAAATGGACGGCATGGGAACGTCAAATCGAAGCAAGGCGTTTCACGATGTGTGTTGGAAGAACCTCGGCGACAGTGGTTTTCCGGACCGGATCCTTTGGATCAAAGCGGCCGCCAAGCAGTATCCCGAGATGGATTTGAGCAAAGGAGTGGGAATCTATGGCGGAAGTGCCGGCGGGCAAAGTGCCATGCGTGCGCTCCTTGCCTTTGGTGATTTTTACTCGGTCGCGGTTTCGGATTGCGGTTGCCACGACAATCGAATGGACAAGATCTGGTGGAATGAACAATGGATGGGTTGGCCCATCGGCCCACATTACGCCGAACAATCCAACGTCACCAATGCCCATAAGCTAAAAGGGAAGTTGTTCTTAATCGTCGGCGAATTGGATCGAAACGTGGATCCCGCGTCGACCATGCAGGTTGTCAACGCGCTGGTAAAGGCGGACAAAGATTTCGATTTCCTCGTCGTGCCGGGTGCCGGACACGGGGCAGGATCCCGACGCTACGGCTGGCGTCGAACCCAGGATTTCCTGGTTCGCCATTTGCTTGGCGTAGAGCCGAGAAGCAAGTAGGCCGCAAACCACTGCCTGCGACAATTGATCCGTTTCCACAAAAAAAGGCCCACCTGCGTGGGCCTTTGCTTTCTCGATCGTGGAGAACTTATTTCTTGCGGACTTTGATATTTCCGTGAGCCGTTGTCACGGCGATCTTGGGAGCATTGCTTTCGTCATTGCTGTCAAATTCGGATTGTGTGTTCCCGTGCCTTGCCGACATCGTAACGCGTGGCTTTGCTGAACTCGGCAAATCGATGGTGACGTTCGAATGGGACGCATCAACGCGAATCGATTCAAAATTGCTGTTTTCCAATTCGATGTTGACCGAGCCATGACCGGCGTCACATCGGATTCGATCACAACGACCAGAAACGTTGGTTCGCCCGTGACGATTGTCCGTGTTGATCACTCCGGATGCTTCTTCGATTTCCAGACGGCCATGACGGCATTTGACAGTAAGCTCGCCTTCTGTCCCTTTAATGTTGACCCGTCCATGTTCGCAACTTAGTTCGCAAGTGCCAGAGAGATCGCTCAGGTTGCTTTGACCATGGCGGTTCTTGATGGTGCTGACACCGGAAATGTCGGTGACGTCCAGTTTACCGTGTGCATTTTGAATGGAAGTTTCTGCATCCAGTCCGTTGGCGCTGACCGTTCCGTGACTGTTCACCAGCTCGACGTTCACTTTCGAAGGCACCTGAATCGTCAGGTCGGATTTGACACCGCGAAGGAACTTGCTTTTTTCAGGAAGGGCAATGGTCCATGTTTGTGTATCACCATCTTCTTTGATGTCCATCTGCAATTCGTCAAGAAACAGATCGGCGTCTTCCTGTTCGGTCGCCCAGGTTTTGCCGGTCCAGGTCCAACTTCCCTCACTGTCGGTTTTTTCAACGTAGACGTCGCCGAACTTGTTGTTGATTTTGATCGTTGTCACGTTGGACTCGATCAGCCCGCTTTCAGATCGCGAAGCCGTCTCGCCACGGTAGTCAAACGTATATCCGTCGGAAATCTGGACGTGACAACCGGTCGCTACGACCAGCAGGCTCAACGCCAGCATCGAAAAACAAAGTCGGTGATTTGGGTTCATTTCGAACTCTCCCGGGTACCCATTTGACAGACGACCAATTGGCAATGGAGTGTATTCGGTGGGGATCGCAAATATTGGAATCGCGATCAAAAAAAATCTCGAATTCTCTGAAACGCTACTTTTGTAAGGGAATTTCGACAAATGATGCCTGATTCCGATTGCGATAGACCGTCAAGATCGGCGTTGATTTTTCCGGGACTCGCTGGAAAACGCTGGCATCGTGTCCGGCGATCGCGATTCGGATTCGGTATCCCTTGGGCACGCGAACGGAGGTTGGCCACATTTTGAATGCGACAGATTGAGGTGTTCCTTTTGGCAGCAAGCTGGAATCGGCCTTGCTGAAAGAGTGGAACAATCGATTCTTGGGGAAGTCGGGATCCTTGGATACTTTGCGATGAATCAAGCGAAGACCGCCCTCGGAAATATAGCGGCTTGCGGACTCTTCCGATTCCGGAGCGACAACTTCCAGGTAAGCGATGACCGCTCCGTCGGCATGATCACTATTCATTTGCAAATTGACTTGAGGCCATCCTGTGATTTGCACAGCTTCCGCGAGAGGCTCGGTTGTGTAGGTCAACATTTTGTCATCCATTTTGTTGCGCCGGTGCAAGTTCAATACGGGACCGCCCATCTGAGTCATCCAGCGATTGGTTTGGCCCGTGCTGACACGAAAGTCAACTTTGTAGAGGTCTTTTCCTTTGTCCGATTCCGGCATGTTTTGAGACAACTTTCCATTGGCGGCGAAATAAAACCGTCTCTGCGAAGTGTTTCGAGGCGGCCAGGTATCCGTTGAAAGTAATTTCTCCTGTCCCATGTTGAAGTATTGAAGTCGAGGCCATTGCGGGACTTCGTTCTTTTTGCCCTTCAAGTGAAAATCGAAAAAGTCGATTCGCATCTGGATTTGTTTGGCATAAGCGGGAATGGGGCGCTCGATGGAGCCCCTGACGACCATCGGGCTCGCGTGACTTGAGCCGCCATGATTCGAAGCCAGGATCACGACATTTTGCGGGTTCGAGTAGTTTTGAAATCGTAACAGTGCGCCATCGGCAGTCCCCGCGTCCAACCAACTCGCAAAGACCAACATCGCGACGTTCGATTTCTCAATCTGTTTGCGCCAGTGGCGCGAGGTGCATTTTGTCAAAGCCGCGCTTTTGCCAACTCCCACGTCTTTAAAATCCGATTGCGCGACAATTTCAAATACGTTAGGATTGTTCTTGTGATCTGAGATTGCTTGATCGATCAACTTGGGGTCGACGGGGCGAATCGAGGAACGCATTTTCGATCGGTCATTGGAATCCATATAGCCAACCATCGCTCCCCACTGCCCGAGGAATTTTGCAGGAAACAGGCCATAGGGACGCGCCGGACTTTCGTAAACATCAAAGTCGGACCACCCGGGAATAACGGCCTTGAGGGCCGGATGGTTACTCGCACACAGCAGTTCCGCGGTGGTGCCTGTATACGAGACGCCTTTGGCCCCGACTTTTCCATTGGACCAAGGGCGTTTGGCAATCCAGTCGATTATTGCATAGCCATCTTTGACTTCCGCCGGCCCGTACTCTTCCTGCCGAGTTCCAAACGAAGCCCCGCTACCGCGCGCGTCTACTTTGACGACAACATATCCGTTTTCCAATAGCTTTCGATCGACCGCGTTGAGCGCACGGATGACCTTCCCGCTGCGCAAGCTGATGGCGCTCCGCCAATAACGGGTGTATTCAATAACCGCCGGGTACTTTTTTGATTCGTCAAAGTCGCTGGGGTAGTGGACATCGGCGGCGATTCTTATGCCGTCCTTCATTGGAATGTAATAGGCGTCACTTTCCGCCTTTTCCTGGCCGAACCCGGAACAAGTGAAAACGAGCAGGAAAAGAAATGCCGGCGACGTCGCGAGTTTTCGAGCGAACACGTTACAAACCTTTATCATTTTGGACTCGCAGATGGATTTGGCAATTTTAGAGGATCAAGTAGGGCTTACCCTGTGAATCCGACGCCGGTTTTGATTTGTACGCGGAACGAAAGGATTGCCGGCCCGGGCATTTCAAGGAACACGGTCAATCAGATCGTCGGCCGATCTTAGAGCACCTTTTATTGGGCTGCGAGTACATCGACGAAAGCGTGTTCGTTCAACCGCCGAACGCACGCCTGGGTTTCGTTTTCCAGGCTCACTGGCGAATTGGCGCGTGGCCTGGTCGAATTCGGCGACCTTTCTTTTTCGTTTGGAATCGACTGGGCAAGGATTCCGAATCGACGTTCCAGTTGGACTCGGCATCCAGCATCCCTTCGTTTTTGGCAGCAAGCTTTTCCTTGGCGGCTTCCTCCGGGTCTTTTCTCAGTTGGTGGACGTTGGCCAGGAATCCGCAAGCGAACATGAATACGCTGCCGTAATGGGGGTGAAAGAAAACGGAAAACATGAGGACACCAACCGCAATCATGGCTCCACACATGGCGCCGCAAACCGGCGCACACCATTCGGTTTTTCTCCAGGCAGCCAGTCCCGAGTAAACGATGGAAACGCCGAGCATTCCACAAAAAACAAAAATGCCGCACCAACCGTGTTGCAAGAGTAAAACGAGGTAGTGGCAATCAATCGAGTTGAAACGAAGGCGGGCATCCTCGTAAACCGGGACGTCTTTGAGTGCCGTTCCATATCCAAGCATCCCGGTGTTTTCGATGCCTTGTTCATAGGCAGTGAACAAAAGCATGCGGTGCCGCGTGCCGGTGTACAAATACTCCTTTCCATTGATAAGCACCCAGGTCTCGTCATCTTCTTTCTCGCCCGCGGCTTTTGAGAGGACCTCCATGGCTTTGTCTTGGACGACGTCTTTTCCAAGCCCCAGCCCAATCGCCAATATGATTAGCAGCACGCGGAGTTTGGGACTCCGGAAGAAAAATTGAATGGCCAAACAGATCACCGATGCGATCTGAGCACCGCGGGAAACGGTGACCACAATGGCCGCAAAGGTAAGCAAAGGGGAAAGGAGAAGCCAGCGCGGCATGGCTTTTCGAAAAGCCGACCTGCCGGCTTCGATCGCAAAGGGAAACAACATCACCAACATCAACCCAAAGTAGATTGGATGTTCGGTGCAGCCATGCGCCCGTTTTATTCCCCAGCGAAAACCCTCACTTGTCTGGTCAAGGATGTAGAAGCTTTTGCCGAGCGCAAAATTCATCCAGTTTCTTTGCGTGATTGCTTCGACGATGGCCATGCAACTGCAGATCAATAAGAATTTTGCCAGGATCGGCGTTAGCTTTTCCAGATCGCCGCGAGTCGAAAGTAGTATCCTGCCGATGGCGTAGGGGAAAACCCAGCGTCGAACAAAAACGCATATGGTCCCCGCCGTTAAATCGTTGTTGGATTGTTGGGAGGCAATGACGGTAAAGAAGAAGCCGACAAAGAACAGGTCCATCAAATTGATGCGGAACTTGAGCGGCACGCCACTGGTGGCAATCAAAAAGATTCCGACCATTGCCGCACTCATCCGAGGGTCGAGCGAAAGTGGGCCAACCCATTTGATCATCCAAGCCGGTGCCAGAACCAACGCGATCGCCCAGCCAATCCAGGCAGCGGTGCGCGGACCTTTGGACTGACCTAATATCAAGGTAAGTGCCATCAGTCCAAAACAAACCACCATCGACATGGTTTGCTGCCCCTGCTTCTGCCCAAGCGATTCGCGCAAAACGGTCCCGTCATTCTGCGTACTCGATTTATCGACCTTTCAAATTCGCGACAAAAGGATTGCTGTTCAGATTGAAAGATATGCGTCAATTGAGCCCACTAAAATTTCGAACCGTTGCAATCCGATTCGCCCCCCTGTCAAACTAAAGGGGTTGTCCGCATTTTTCCGGAAAGCAAACTGGCTAAGCGGAACCCCAATTCAATTGGAATTTGCTAAGTTGAATCCAAAGAATCCCATGGATTTACGATTCGAAGTCTGCGAATGAACTGAAGGAAACAAAATGGCAAGGTTATTTGCCGGGACACCGTTTGATATTCCGCCCACCTGTGATCGCTGCGAGAAGCTCGAAGAAGAATGCGATTGCCCACCCATGGTGGAAGAGAAAACATGGAAGGCCCCCGAGACTCAAACGGCGAAAATAAAAATCGAGAAACGGAAGAAAGGCAAAATCGTCACTTTGGTAACCGGGTTGCTCGCAATCGATAACGATTGGCCGAAATCTGTACAAAGCTGAAGAACCATTGCGGCGCCGGTGGGACGGTGCAATCCGATGAAATCGAGATTCAAGGGGAGCACGCCCAACGAATTAGCGAGTTCCTTTCGAGTGTTGGGTACAAGATCAAGATCATTAATTCACCAATCAAGAAACCATGATGAAATCCAAGCTCAAATTCCGTTTTGCCATGGGTTTACTTTTTGTCTTTGTTTTCGCGCTAGGTTCTGTTTCGCCAAAAAGCGGGTACAGCGAGGAAAAGAAGCTCCCGAACATACTGATGATCATGATTGATGATCTGGGGTGGATGGACTTGCGTTGCCAGGGCAATCAACGTCTGCATACACCAAACCTTGATCGACTGGCAGAGCGTGGAATGCGGTTCACGGATGCATACGCCGCAGCGCCCGTTTGTTCTCCAACCAGGGCCGCGGTATTAACCGGTTTGTCACCGGCTACCTTGAAGATTACCAATCACATTCCCGATCAAGCTCGTTTTGTTCCTGAGGATTCGAAACTTCTCCCGGCCAAGATGAACGACCGGCTTGATCCCAGGTACGTATCGATCGCGGAGCTTTTGAAGGGGAAAGGCTACGCGACCGGATTCTTTGGGAAATGGCATCTCGCAGGCCCCAGGGTCAACAACAAAAAAGGGCTGGGCGACACCAGTTGCTATCCGGAAAAGCATGGGTTCGATATCAATCTTGGTGGCTGCGCTGTCGGTGGTCCTTTTTCCTTTTTCGATCCGTTCAACTTGCACAATTTGAACGACAAAAAGAAAGGCCAGTACATGCCTGATCGCTATGCCGATGAACTGATCGGATTCATGAAATCGAAACGAGATAAACCTTTCATGGCGTTCCTGTGGAATTACACGGTCCACTGGCCGATGGAAGCCCCCGAAAGCGACTTGAAAAAATATCGGGACCGAAAAGACCTTGGGAAACTGGATTTTCGATATGCGGCCATGATCGAGGCGATGGATCGTTCGATGGGGAGAATATTCGACGCTTTGGATGAGATGGGTATCGCCGACAACACGATCATCATATTCACTTCGGATAATGGGGCTTACGGAGGCGTTGCCGACATGCAACCGCTTCGGGAGGCCAAGGGCTATTTGTATGAAGGTGGAATAAGGGTTCCCCTGATCGTTTCCTGGCCTGGTGTTACCAAACCCAAGTCGGTTTGCAAGACTCCGGTTGTAAGCATGGATTTCTTTCCGACAATCGCTGCGGCCGCCGGAGCAACATTCGAACACGAAATCGAAGGAGAAAACCTGAAGCCGGTCTTGGAGGCAACTGGAAAGCTCAAGCGAACCTCCATCTGCTTTCACTACCCGAATTTCGCTTTTCACAAAGACAATCGACTGGGTAGCGCGATACGAAAAGGTGACTACAAGTTGATCGAGCGTTTCGACGACGGATCGATCGAGCTTTACAATCTAAAAAATGACATCGGCGAACGATCGAACCTGGCAGAGTCGCATAAGGAAATCGCCCAAGGACTCCTGCAAGAGTTGCGGGCATGGCGAAAGAAAACCAAGGCTGAGATGCCGACCAAAAGACGATTGCCCAAGTAACCCCGGTCCTACCCGCAGCCACCACCAGAGGAATTCAATCGAATGAGTGAGAGTTTGCCGATTGGCGTGCAAGCCATTGATCACATCACGATCATTGTCAAAGATCTTGAGGCCACGCGACGTTTTTACGTCGACTTTTTGGGCATGGACGAAGTCCCGAGGCCCAACTTTGACTTCCCGGGGCTTTGGTTTCAATGTGGTATCGCAAGTATTCACGCGACCCTTGAAGATGAGTTTGCCGGCCGCGCGGGGTGGGGTGACTACCAAGGTGCAAAGCTGCTTTCGCGCGGGCATCACTTTGCATTTCTCGTCGAGGACGTTGATGCCGTCATCAATCAAATTGATGAAGCAGGCATCGAGGTTTTGGTCGAGCGGAAACAACGGCCCGACGGAGCCAAGCAGATTTATATTGCCGACCCCGATGGTCATGTGGTTGAACTGGCCTCGACAAATTCAATCTCGACTTGAAAAAAGAAAAGGAGAATTGCCATGCGATTGCAGGATGCCACGGCAGACCAATTGATCCAGGATGTTGAGTTGGTTGCACCATTGCTGATGACCCTGGACGAGCCAACCGTTCGCGAAAAACCGGCGGAACGATGGTCCGTCGCTGAAGTGGTCGGGCATTTGGTTGACTCGGCTCTCAACAATCACCAGCGATTTATTCGAGTGCAACAAGTCGATGCGTTGGATTTTCCCGACTACGAACAAAATCACTGGGCGAACGCTGCCAACTACCACGAGGCGGATTGGAAGGAGCTGGTCGAGTTGTGGCGCCTTGTGAATTTGAACCTGGCAAGGGTCATGCGGGCAATTCCCGACGACCACCTGCCCAAATCCTGCTCAATCGGTAGCCACGAAACCTGTACGTTGGAGTTTCTCGTGACCGACTACGTTGATCACATGAATCACCATCTGAACAAGATTCGAGAGCGAATCGATTAGCGGCTTTTGATGTTAGACGGGACGGATCGCAAGAAACGTTCCAAAGTTGAACCACTTGAGGATTAGTTCATTCGATTCGAATCCCGCGTCGCCGAGCAAACGTTGGTTTTCCTCCACGGTTAAGGGGACCAGCACGTTTTCCAAGGCGTCACGCTTTCTCGCAATCTCGAGTTCGGAATAGCCGTTCCGCCTTTTGTAATCGAGATACAGCTCCGTCAAGGATTGGTCGAGCCTTGGATCCGCATGTCGGAACTTCTCGCTCACCAGGAGCGCCCCGCCGGGGCGAATGGATCGGCATATCTTTTTCAGAACATCCAGTCGCTTTTCGACTTCAACGAATTGAAGGGTATAGTTCATCAACACCAGGCTGGCGTCCGCAAAGCTGCAATTCGCGAGATCCGATTCCACCAATTCAACATGCGAATCGAAATTGAGAGCCTGAAGTTGCTGGCGACATTCATCAAGCATCGCCGCCGATGAATCGACGCCAATCAGCTCGAACGAGGATTCGGGAATGGCCTTCAAAATACCGATCAACGATGTGCCGGTGCTACAGCCGAGATCCACGATCTTCCCAGCCGTCTGTTTGCTTTGTCGCAGGTACTTCGGAATGAATTCTTGAACTTCGCGATACAATGGCACGCTTCGTTCAATCATGTCATCAAAAACGTCAGCGACATTCTTGTCGAAAGTAAATTCGCCGCTGCCTACTTGGTTTTGCTGAAAAAGTTTGTCAACTTGAGACATGGCATCAAAGCAATGAGGACGAGGCGTGTTCTGGATTCGTGAAGATCTGATTGAAAAACTTAATCTAAGCATCGATCTGGAATCCGTCCAGCGCGTGCGGAAGGAGCGGCTTTCGATTCTTGAAAAAGATTCGTGGAAGCAGAAAGTCGAAGCCATTCGTGCGTTGCCTGACCTGGAAACGCTGAAAGAAAATCAGGTTGATTGCTTCAATGATTTGAACGCTGACGCGGTTGAAATTGGATCAACGCCATTGAATCAGCCAGTCTGCGAAACGTTTGAAGACGTGATTCGTCAATTGATGCCATGGCGGAAGGGCCCTTTTCGACTGTTTGGAATCGACGTCGATTCCGAGTGGCGTTCGAACCTAAAGTGGGATCGGATCGCCAGTTCGCTTGGGCCGCTCGAGGGCAAGCGGATCGTGGATGTCGGTTGTGGAAACGGCTACTACATGCTTCGCGCGGCCGCGCAGAATCCCTTGTTCGTTTTGGGATTGGATCCCTCGCCCAATTTTTTGCTGCAATTTGAATTGTTTCAAAAGTACCTGCGGAATGACCGATTGCAGTTGGAGCTTTTGGGCTTTGAGCATCTGCCCTGGTTTCGGAAAACGTTTGATGTCGTGCTCTGCATGGGGATTCTCTATCACCATCCGAACCCGATTGAAACCCTGCGCAATCTCAGGCAAACAATGCGAATCGGCGGAACGGCTTTGATCGAGAGCCAGGCGATACCCGGTCACGAAGATATCGCTCTTTTCCCAAAGGATCGCTACGCGAAAGCTCGCAACGTCTTTTTTGTTCCTTCCGCGTCCTGTCTTGCAAACTGGGTTTCACGTGCCGGATTCACAGATATCGAATTGATCGACGTTTCCAAAACGACTGACGAAGAGCAGCGAAGATCGAAACACATGGTGTTCGAAAGTTTGGCTGACTTTTTGGATCCCAATGATTCGTCGAAAACCATCGAAGGATATCCGGCCCCTCACCGCGTCGTCATCAAGGCCAAACGCACGACGGACTAGACACGGCGGACTCAACAGGTGACTCGCCGGGCATGTTGCACCCGGGAGGTTACTTTTTCCGGCCGATGTCATCGTCGGTGTTTTCTTTTCCGTCTGGCCCTGCGGAAAACACATAGCTGACGTTGGTGTTGGGATCGGTCTTGAGAATGTAGGGATTGCCCCATGGATCATGAGGGATTTTTGATGTCGCCAGATAGGGGCCCCGCCAAAGCCGGCTTTCGTTTCCCGTTTTGGGGCGATGGATCAGTGACTCCAGCGTCTTCGGTGGTTTGCCAACATCCAGGCGATACATCTTGCAAGTTTGCGAATACACGCGAACATTTCGTTTTGCCTTTTCAATGTCGGCTTGGGATACAGAATTTGACGACGATTGGCGAACATGATTTTCCGCCAATGCAAGCGCGGCCAAAGCGGTTGCCGCAGTCGTCATGAAGCCTTTGACTCGATCGCTTGACTCGGAGCGGTCGACGTTTGGAGAGATTCCAATCCACGACGCTTTTTCACTGTCAAAATTATCGTTCAGCCATTTCAATCCACGCTGAAGTGTTTTCTTGTTTCCGTTTTGATCTACCCGCAAGAGAACATTCACAACCAGGCCGGTGGCATAGCCGTCGCTTTCGGTCGCGGCGTCACTGTCATCCAGTCTTTTCCATTTACCAAGCTTTGCGAGTGCCCAACCGCCATCTTCGTTTTGCAGCTTCGCGAGATTCATCGCGATTCGTTTCTGTTCCTCCCGAGAAATCAGTCCGTCAAATTCCGTACTCACCCACAGTAGGTAGGCCTGGTGGTAGGCGGAAAGTTTGGATTGCTTGAACGGGGTGGCCAGGTACGTCTTCAGCGAACTCAAGTTCTGCTTGATCTCCTCCGAACGAGAGTAGTTTCCAGGAGTCCGGGCAACGGCAAAGGCTGCCAATGCTGCGCCAAAATATTCAGCCTGTTTCGACTCCCAAGGTTCGAGGTTGAAGTTGAGCCAGGCCCAAGCGCCTTGAGTGGAGCCTTCTGTTTTTTGTTCCGACCACATGATCTTGAGCGCGGCGATTGTTTCTTCCGAAGGCTCTTTTCGATTGAGCATCTGATCGTAACTGCTCAAAGTAAGTGCATTGATGACAGATTCCGTTCCCCGTGAAGAGTCTGCGCGGCGCCCGCCGTAGTAGGGTCGATTGGTTTTCCAGTTGCCGACCCGCTTGATTGCATTTCGGACCAGCAATTCCTCCAATGTCGTGGACGAGTCATTCTTGACCGCTCGATGAATGGTCGGCCTTGCCAGCAAGTAAGTCGCATTTGTATGGCAGGAAACACAGTTTGTGTCGCCGCGTTTACTTCCGCTCCATTTAAACCAATCGATTTGTTTTTGATCGAGGAATTTCTTGGAATGGACGAGCGTGGTCTGAGTCGCGTCCTGCGCGACCAGATTTCCAAGGGAAGGGAAGCAAAGCAATACGGCAAATGCCGAAATGACGAAACGCAACATAACTCGCCTGGGCTAAATCAAAGGATCAATTCATTGTACTGAATTGACACGACGAGGTCCCCGGCAATGTCAATTTCGATTTTGAGCCATTATCGTTCGACGCCGAAGCGCATCGAATCGTCTTTGGAGAATTGCGGCCGTGAGGAACCTTTGAAATTTTCATACAGGCCTTCAGGGCGCTCGGCGGAACCGTCGAGTGGAACCTGGTCTGCCTGGATATGACCGGGAGTCGAGCTATTGGCTCGAGAATCCAGACCGCGATTGACTTCTAGCTCAATAAATCGCTGTTTGGATTGGGCCGAACGGATTGTCGCTGCTCGGATGCCAACCAAGGAGGTCGCGACAAAAAGGAATACAAAAAGGATGAACGCGGTGCGAGTAAAGTTCACCGTACCCTGCGTCGTTGTGGTGATCTTGCTGGCGGCTTCCGTGGAAATCTGGGGCATATCTTTCCTCTTTTAGGAATCGGAGCGTATTGAAACTCTAGGTCGCGAAGAAAAGCGGTTCCGAAAAAACAACAATTTTCTCGGAAACAGAATTCGGGATTCAGCCGATTCTCCTGCAATTCCGGCCTCCCTATTGAGCGATTGGCGTGGAGCGATTCGATGATCGGGCATAATATATTGAGGTAGATCATTTTCGTGGGGACCCGATGTCATATCGCTCAATCAGGAAAGTTCTGGGTGAAACCAGCTTGGAACGGAAAATCCGTTTCCTGTTTGGATTTTGCTTGCTGATCCTGATCGGTGGCTCGTTTTTGTGGGTGATGTGGATCACGGAAGGCATCGTCAAAAAGAACACTCTCAATAAGGCCCACGAATCAATCGCGAATGATTTTTTTCGCCGCCACTTGGTTGCCAGTTCGGAGGCCGGTGTCAACGACAAGAAAAAAACCGCCGACATGTACATGGACCTGGCCGGGTCGATTCGTGCATACGACTATGACGTTGAACTCCTGACGCTGAAAAAAGGCTACGGCTTCAAGGATCTCAAGCCAACGGTCGTTACCGACCAAAAAGAAATCGACGTGTTGCTCAAGCTGCAGGAGCGGTTCAATCGCCATCGCGAGCTCAAGTACGCCAAGGAGGAACCGCTTTCCACCGTTCAGTTGGAAAGTGAAGACGGCGCACTGGATCCGTTTGCGTTTGGTGTTTCAGAAGAAAATCTGTACGCGGAGCGAAAAGGGAACCGCGGGCAGTTTCTCTACTACGAACCAATCGTTTTTACTTCCAGTTGCGTCAACTGCCATCATGTTTTTGGAACCAGCGACGAACGAGATGACTTCAATTTGGAACCCGTGAATGCGGATGATCCCGTCGAAGCGGAAAAAACACTTCGTGAAAATGACCTGACTGCTGAAAAGGCATACATGAAATACATGGAGCCACAGTATGTTCGCATTTCATTGCCGCACTCCAGCGCGATGACCAACCTGAATCAAACGCGAGCCGTGCTTTTGACGATGGCGATCATCACCTCGTTCTTTTCCATTTTCGTTCTCTACTGGATCGTGCGTTACGTCATCGTAAAACCCCTGAATCATCTTCGCGAAGTCAGTGAACTGGTGGGGCAAGGAAAGATGGACGTCCGCGCGGAATTGGCGACCGGCGACGAGTTTGAAGAACTTTCCGATTCCTTCAACCGGATGCTGCGACATATTTCCGATTCCCAACAAGCGCTGCAAGAAGCGAATCACGACTTGGATCGCCGCGTCGATGAGCAGGCCAAGCTCACGCTTAGTCTGTATGAAATGAATAAGGTCAAAAGCGAGTTCCTCGCGAACATGAGCCATGAGCTCCGGACGCCGTTGAATAGCATTATCGGATTCTCGGAAGTCCTTGAGTCGGGAAAGGAACTCAACGATCGACACAAGCGATTCGCCGGGAATATCCGCAAGTCCGGGCGACTGCTGCTCGAACTGATCAACGACATCTTGGATTTGGCCAAATTGGAATCGGGACAGGCGGAAGCGAAGCCGTCCGACTTTTCCGTCTCGAATTTAGTGCATGATCTCGTCGAGATGGTGCGTTCTTTGGCGGAAGACAAGCGGATCGAGTTTTTCGTCGACGTCCAGGAAAATCTACCGAAGCTTTATCAGGATCAACTCAAGGTACGACAGATTCTGATCAATCTTCTCTCCAACGCAATCAAGTTCACGCCCGAGGGTGGTCGGATCAATGTCGTCGCGCAACGAAAACTCCAAGGCGGAATGTTGCCAGATCAGCTGGTGATGAGTGTTGAAGATAGCGGCGTTGGAATTGCGGAAGACGAACGCGAAATCATCTTTGAAAAATTCCGACAGGGAACCTTGGCGATTGGAAAGGATACGTTGACCCGGGAGTATTCTGGGACCGGGCTCGGACTCTCAATTGTCCGAGAACTTTCGCAGTTGTTAGGTGGTCACGTGCGTTTGGAATCCGAAGTCGGAAAAGGCAGTACGTTTACCGTGACGTTGCCCTGGGAGATTGCTGAAGAACCTAAGACCAATGTTGAACTTTCCGACAAGCTCGAGCAAGTAACCAAAGTCAATCGAATCGATTTTGGCCGCGCCAACGAAACTCCGCTTCCGCCCGCCGAGACTTCCGACTAGTTCTCGAAAGAAGCAATATTTGAAACCGGCCGGTTCTCAACGCAGGATTCGTCGCAAGCTCACGGTTCGCAACGAATCAACAACCCAGCCAATTGCTACCCCGTCGGCAAGCACGAAGCGCCAGCGATCCGAACGCCACGCTTGAATACAAG
>CAYSXI010000101.1:0-18603 GCA_964434955.1 uncultured Pirellulaceae bacterium | reverse complement strand
CCTCATATTCGCGGGCTAGATTTGCATTAGTTAGAAAGACTTCATTTCTAGTGATCTGCCCCGATGACTTCCCACACCAAGAGTAAACCCGACCGGGTTTCGCTTGAATCGATGCTAGTGCGTTACCGACCGAAACTGGTCGGCGTGGTGGTCGTTGCACTGGTTGTTTTCTACACAACCTTTTACCTGATGCACCCGAACGTCCGCGAGATACTTCGCAACGTTTATTTCATTCCCGTCGGCCTTTCCGGATTCCTTTTTGGCTGGACGCGGGCCAGTGGGCTTGCCCTGTTCGGTTTCTGCATTGCATTCATGGTCGGATTTTCAAACTTTGTATCCGATCCAACCTCGAGCGAACTGATTGCGATTCTTGTTTGGGGCTGTGCCCTCGGCGCGACCGGTGGAATCCTGGGTCTGCTCGCAACCAACTTCAATCATCGATTCGTCGAAGAAATCGAAAAGCAAACCACCCATGCGTTGACCGACGCACTGACCCAGATTTCAAATCGGCGGGCCTTCGATTTTGAACTGAAACGACGACTGGATGAATTCCAACGACGGCGGGATGAACTGTCCATCATCATCATTGATGTGGATCACTTCAAACAGTTTAACGATCGCTACGGGCACGATGTTGGCGACGCGATCCTGGTGTCTCTGGCGAGTGTGATCAAAGATTGCCTTCGCAATGTCGATCTTGTTTCGCGATTCGGCGGCGAAGAGTTTGCGGCAATCTTGCCCGCGACCGGATACACCAACGCGCGTCTTGTCGCTGAACGGATTCGCTCAACGATTGAGAAACGAGGGATCGAAGTCGGAGGAATGCGACTTCAGCTCAAGGTCAGCGTGGGAGGAGCGATTGCGCGAACGGAGGATACGCCGGCCGAGATCATCCGACGGGCCGACCAGTCCTTGTACAGCGCCAAACAAAAGGGGCGAAACCAGGTCGTCTTTGCAGATGAAAGTGAAGCGATCATTCGGACTTCGGCGACCTCAAATAATGCGTTTTCGGAACTCCATGAGCGAACGCATGCCTCGGGTGATTTCTGCGATCCGATCACTCATCAAACTTTCCTCAAGGTCTTTAGCGAGGAATTTCGCCGCCGTGCCGTCGAAGCCAATCGCTATCGCCTGTCGCTTTCGTTTTGCCTCATCGACATCGCCAACTATGGCGAGATCCTCGCGCAAGGCGACAACTGCAGCAAGCACATTCTGGGATATGTCGCCGAGAGAATCCGCCACGTGATCCGCGATTCGGATGTGATGACTTGGTACTCAGCGGACCAGTTTGCGATCATGTGTCCCAACACCAAGGCGAATGATGCACGGACGGCAGTCAAGCGAATCCTTGGGTTGTTTGCCAAGGGTCGTGCGCCGGTTTACCAGGGACGAGAAACTCCGGTTCGTCTTGAGGCCCGCGTGGCCGAACTTTTCCCGGGTGAATCATCTTACGATTTGATTGAGCGAACAGAACAATCTTCCGCTTTTCGGTTTCAAGAAGTTTGCCAGTTGATTGGCGGTTTGGATTCAACTTCCGGTTCACAAGCCGAACGGGAATCCAATTCCCTGAATCGCCCATCAGGGGTTTAGTCGTATTCCAGTGACTTTCGGGTTAAAATTGGCCTCCATAAATTGGTCATTTTAACACTCGGAGACTTCGATGAGTCGAACGGCATTCTGGTTCGTTTTTGGTTTCGCGCTTTGTATTCTTTTTCCGACTTTTTCATTAGCTCAACCGGTTGACCTGGTCATCAAAAATGGCCGGATCGTGACGCTGGACAAGAAGCATCCGGAAGTAGAAGCCTTGGCGGCGCGAGGCGGAAAAATCATTGCCCTTGGCTCGAATGAAGACATCGACAAGGTTGCCCCCAATCCCAAGAAAACGATTGACCTGGATGGCGAGCTGGTCATTCCAGGTTTCATCGAGGGGCACGCACACTTTGTTGGACTTGGGCAATCAAGAATGATGCTCAACTTGATGCATGTCGAGTCCTGGGACGAAGTTGTCGAAATGGTTGCCGAAGCGGCCAAGAAAGCGAAGCCCGGAGAGTGGATCGTCGGGCGCGGGTGGCATCAATCGAAGTGGAAGTCAAAACCGGTCCCCAATGTTGAGGGTTACCCGACCGACGCGGCGCTCAGCAAGGTCTCGCCGAACAACCCGGTGCTTCTAACCCATGCCAGCGGGCATATGAGTTTTGCCAATTCGTACGCGATGAATTTGGCAGGGGTGAATCGAAACACGAAGGCGCCAGCCGGCGGAGAAATCCTGCGAGACAGTAACGGTCGTCCCGTCGGTGTGTTCCGCGAAACTGCCCAGGGATTGATCAGCCGAGCCCGAGCCCGGGACGTGGCCAAAATGACCAAAGAACAACGCCAGGCCGACTTCCTCAAAGCCATTGAATTGGCGGGTGAGGATTGCCTGAGAAAAGGTGTTACCAGTTTCCAGGATGCCGGTTCAACACTTGGAACCGTCGATCAACTGAAACAGCTTTCCAGCCAAGGCAAACTACCCGTTCGGCTTTATGTGATGATTCGTGATCGCAACGAGTTGATGGCCGGCCGTTTGAAGAATTATCGGATGGTGGGGCATGGGAACAACTACTTGACCGTGCGAGCCTTGAAGCGATCGATTGACGGAGCCTTGGGTCCACACGGTGCTTGGCTTCTGCTTCCTTATGAAGACCTTCCCATGAGCAGTGGTTTAAATACCGCTTCCGTCGAGTCCGTCACCCGTACGGCAGAGTTGGCCATTGAAAACGACTTTCAGTGTTGTGTTCATGCGATCGGTGATCGCGCCAATCGTGAAGTCCTCGATATCTATGAAAAGCTGTTTGAAAAATCGCCCACCCAGGAATCTCGACGCTGGAGAATCGAGCATGCCCAGCACCTTCACCCCGATGACATCAAGCGGTTTTCGAAGTTAAGCGTGATCGCATCGATGCAGGGCGTTCATTGCACATCCGATGCCATTTTTGTGCCGAAGCGGCTTGGATTCCGCCGCAGCAAGGAAGGCGCGTACGTTTGGCAATCGCTTTTGAAGTCGGGCGCCGTGGTGACCAATGGCACCGACGCTCCCGTCGAAGACGTGAACCCGATCCCAAGCTACTTTGCCTCGGTGACTCGAAAACTAAAAGATGGAAGCGAGTTCTTCCCCGAGCAAAAGATGTCGCGAATGGAAGCGTTGCATTCCTACACGATGGCAAACGCCTACGCGGCATTCGAAGAAGATATCAAGGGAAGTCTCTCAATTGGAAAGCTTGCGGACATCGTGATTCTCTCCCAGGACATATTGAAATGCCCGGATGACAAGATCCTGGAAACCAAAGTCCTTTACACGATCGTTGGCGGGGAAGTGAAATATCGCGCGGGCCAGAAAAAGTAAACTCGCCAAATTTCGAGGAAGTTACTTGGTTGATTTTCGGCAAAAGTAGATTGCAAAGGGAATTCCCGTTGCCACAAATGCCATATCAACCAGGGACTTCTGCCATTCGAAAACGCCTCGAATTGCGATCAGGACAACCAGGCCAATCAAATAGACGGCCGGAACAATCCAGGGAATTCGAAACGCGTCTTTCTCACCGAGATTCTGCATTCGCAACTTGAAATAGGCGAGCGTCGTCACGACATAGAACACCAGGACCGCGAAGGTCATTCCAGCGACAATATTCTCGAAATTGGATGACCGGATCAGCAAGATCACGATCGCCCAAATGACGTGCGCGATAATCGCTTTGGAAGGCGTCCGAAACTGGGGATGGATATAATTGAACCAAGGCAAAAACAAACCATCTTTTGCCATTGCGTAGTACACGCGCGGAGCTGTCATCATTGTTCCGTTGATACTTCCGGCTGCCGAGATCATCACAATCACCGCGATCAAACTGGCGCCCGTGCCACCGATCAACACGGTTGCCGTATCGGATGCCACGCGTTCAGAACTTCGAACGCCGTCCATTCCCAGGGCGTAGTGATAAAGAAAAACAGCGCCGATGTATGCCGAAATGACAATCGACAATCCAATGACGATGCTCACGGGAATATTGCGACCGGGGTTTTTCATTTCGCCAGCGGAATAGCCGACTCGATCCCAGCCGAGGTAAGAAAAAATGACCAGCATCATGGTCGCGGCAAATAAGCCGAATGGACTCATCGGTTCGGTAACTTCCATCGTTTGACTCAGGCCAGGACCTTGGCCTTGAATCAAAACGAGCCCAACAATCACTAGCACAAACAGTCCACCTACTTTGACGATCGTCGATATGGCTTGAAAAATACTCGCGGGCCGAATACCGACGTAGTTGAGTGCACCGATTAAGCTGATCACGAAAATCGCCAGCGCCGTCTGACTCCACTTGGTCAATTCAACAAAGTGCTGCACGTAGTTGACGATGACGATTGCCAAACCGGCGGCCGGCGACGTCCGAACAATGAACAACTGGGCCCAGCCGAAAATGAAACCCGCGTATGGCCCAAATGCTTTGGTAATGTAAACGTACTCACCGCCGGTTTTGGGGAAACGCGATCCCAACTCGGCGTAAATCAAACCACCAAGAAACACAAAAATGCCGGCTAAAACCCATAGCCCGATAATGAACCAGAATGATGGTTGATAATTGGCGATCTTGGTGGGCGTCGAATAGATCCCGGCCCCGATGGTGATGCCAACCAAAATGGCGACGCCATCGAACAGCCCGAGCGTTCGCCGAAAACCCGACTCCCCCGAATCAACGTTTTTTTCTTTGTCCGACAAAAGTTTTCCAACCATGCTATGCTGACGAGCCCATGCTGGTCGATCAGTTTACCAAGCGAACTGAAGGCTGTTGTCGATTTCGGTCAAACAGAGTGAGAATATTGATGGGCCCATTGGAATGTCGACAAATACAGCAGGCAGAGAAAGAACAGGGCTTTGCTTTGTTGATGGAAACGGCAAAGTGGCTTGAACAGAAGGGCAAACGACAACGCATCGCCAAAACCCCGTTTGCGACTTATGAAGCCTGGCAAGAAGCCGGCGTTAATCATGGGATTTTTTCCGAAGGGCAACTGGTCGGAATCTATTCCCTTCCCGAGGAGGCATTTGTTGACTGGCCCGACTTTCAGGAATTGGGAAAGCAGATTTGGCTTCGGGCTCTCGCGACTCACCCCAACTTCCGCGGCAAGCAAGTTGGAGAAACCGGAATCTCAGAAGCCTTAAAGCAAGTTGGCGATCGTTCCCTTTACCTGGATTGCGTTTCGGGGTTTCTTCCCGGCTATTACCAAAAACGAGGCTTCAAAATCCTGGCGGAACAGGAACGCGAGTATCCGGGTGACGGAACTTATCAAATCACTCTGATGGCCCACCCATCATGAAAGGCCAATTACCCCGCCGACGAGCTCAAAGCGCAAGCGAGTATTTCAAACACTCGCGACACCTACAAGCACGACACCTACAAGCACGACACCCACAAGCACAACAATTACAAGCACCTCAAATACACGGACGAAGCGCAAGCGAATGATTCCCCGAAGCGAATGATTCCTCCAATCGAAACCCACCCCTGCACTTGCTACTCAATTGAAAGTGCTCGAATCACTTTTTCCATGCGTTCGAAATAGTCGCCTTGATCATTTGGTGTTTCAATCGTGTCCATCTGCAAAACACGAATCCGTCTTTCGCCAAGTTGGTCGACCGTTTTTTGTTTCGGTTCAACGGGAAACAACATCAAGGAAGCCGGATAAACCTTCAGGTTTTCGTCGAGAATCTTCCAGGCATTCTCGGGCAACTCTTCTTTACCATGCCCGGTCCAAAAGTAATAAACATCCTGGATCCCGATTCGCTTCGTCAGATATTGATAGCGTGTATCCGAAGAAAAAACGGTTGAGTATCGAGGACTGGTTTCCTCGATAAGCGTTTCCAGTTTTTCGAATTTCGAATTCAGCTTGTCTCGATTCGCCGCAATCTCATCTTTCCGTTCGGGATACACTTCCTGAAGCTTTTCCGCCATCACGTCAACCATTTGCTTCGCCAAAGCTGGATCCAGCCAGAACGCATTGGCCAATCCAGAATGCGTGTGTTCTTCTCCATCGGGGCCGTGCTTGTGAACCTCCCCTTCGACTTCGATGAAACTCTTGTATAAGCCGCGCCCGACCTCAAGCAGCTTTTCATCGTCATAGGTAACGATCCGCGTCCAGTTTTCGTAGTCGGCACCCACCGAGAAAAGGACATCCGCTTTTTGCATCCGGGTAATGATTTCGTCGTCCGGCACCCAAGTCGATGGGTGTTTCACACGGTCGTCAGGACCAATCACCTCGATTGCCCCGCCGGTCAGTTCCTCGGCGAAGAACTGCAACGGGTAATTGGAAACGAAAAGAACCGGATCGTTGTCCTCGGCGTCAGCCGCCTGCTTATTTTTTGGCGGGTTGCAACCGATTGCAACCAGCAAAACAAAACCGAAAAAACAAATGGTCGACTTCAAGATGGGGGAATGCATAAAAAATCCAACGATCGAATTATCCACGGATCAATAGCGATTGTACGATCTCTCCCGCTGTCATCGAAACGGCGGCCACGATGATGCCGATCAAGATGGCGCTCGCAAATCCGATGATCAACAGCTCAGCGCACTGCAGCTTGATGATCGTCGTGCGACTGCAACCGATCTTGAACATCGTCTCCATCTCCCGTTCGCGAAGTTTCAATGAGAGCACGATCACCATCACGAGCAGAAGGAAAGTCCCCATGGAAATAATGATCGCGTTCGCATCAAAAAACTGCTTGGCGCGGAAAACCAGCCCCATCAGTTCTTCGACAACCGTTTGCGGCTCGACCAGCTGAGTCTGAAAGTCCGGTTGAAGGTATCGGCTTTCCAGTAGATTCTTGCTTCGCTGAGCATCGCCGGTCGGGACGACAATCACCGCCGTGATCGGAAAATCCGTGTCGTCGCCATGAAAATGAAACGAATCAAGGTTCTTCTCCGTGATTCGCATTTCGCTTACGACGGCGGCGCTGGCGATGGTCGTCTTGCCATCCCGCCCCAAAATCTTGATACCGGATTCATCTGCCAAGTCTTCATGGCCATGCCCAAGGCCGGCCAGCAGCCAACTCGTTTTCAGGTCAACAAAAACCGCTTTGTCGTCAGCGGTTTTTGTTCGCTTCAAGACTCCAGTTACCCGCATGTAGAGCGGGGGCGTGCTGGCGATATCCAAACTGTTCGTTCGATCCGATTTAATTTCGTCACCCACACCGACTTCCAGAATGCGGGCTACCTCGGCTCCAATCACGCAGTCGCCGAGCCGTCGGAAAGCGGAACCGGAAGCGAAATCCAAGTCGCGCAGTTCAAAGTAGTCGAGTCGCGTTCCAACGATTGAAAAATCCTGCGCGGTGAAGCCCAAAGAAATGGGGATCGCTTTTCCGTAACCAGTTTTGCGGATCTCTTTGACTTCGCCATAGGCGATTTGAGCATCGCATTTGTTTTCGAGATAAAGCGCGGACAATGTCAAATCGAGACGACTGCCCTTCGCACCCACGACGACCGGTGTCGATTTTGATCGCGCGCCGATCTGTTCATTGAACTGGGTCAACAAAAGATGGATCGCAATCGGCAGCGAAACGGTCAGCGCTATCGAAGCGATCATTGCGATGGATTTGACGCGATGGTAAATCACGTAGCGCCAGGCCAAACGAAGCGTATTCACTTGCTGACCTCCACGGGGCCCGCTTCCGCATTGGCCTCGCTGCGAAAATTCTCAAAATCAATCACACGATCAAAGCCTTCCAGGATTGAAACATCGTGCGTGACCACGACCACCGTCGCGTTTTCATTGCTTGCATATTCAAACAACAGATCGAGAATCAAATTCTTGTTTTTCGGATCCAGGTTCCCCGTGGGCTCATCGGCAAGAATTAACTTGGGGCGATTGACCAAAGCCCGACAGATGGCCACACGCTGTTGCTCACCCTGGGAAAGCTTTCTCGCGCTCCGCCCTAGTTTATCTCCCAGCCCCATCGCCCCGGCCGCTTCGCGAGCACGGCGCGTTTCGTCCCGTGTCAGTTTGAGCGAATCATTGACATAAAAGGGAAGAAGAATGTTTTCGAGGACGGGCAAATAATGAATCAACTCAAATTGCTGAAACACCATACCAATTTTTGAGATCCGAAAGTCCCGCCGCTGGCTGTCGGATTTCGTTGAAATCGTCTCGCTGGAAACCACGATCTGGCCGTCCCGCGGTATCGCGATTCCGGAGATCAAATTCAAAAGAGTTGTCTTGCCCGAACCACTGGGACCCACGACCGCTACTTTCTGTCCCGATTCAATGATCAACTCGTCGATCTTCAATTGAAAATCGGATTTGGGATAGTCAAACCGTAGGTTCGTGATTTCGATCATGTCGATTCAGTCAGCCAACGCCAACTTGTTAATCACCCCAACGAAAAATCCACAGCGCCAGAAAAAAGGACCCCAGGAGCCACAAGGTCATGATGCCCATCTCGGGCCAAAGCTGAACCAGACTCGTGCCTTCCACCATCACGCCACGCAAAGCGTCGATCAAAGGCGTGAGCGGCAAGGCCCGAATCGCCGGATGAAGCCATTCCGGGAACCGCTCGTAAGAAAAGAAGATTCCGGAAAGCGTCCACATGGGCAGCATCGTCAGGTTCATTAAACCCGAAACTGACTCCATTGTTTTGCAACGAGCCGCAATCAAAAGTCCGATTCCGGAAAATTGGAATGAACCGAGCAAAATCAGAAAGATGACATCCAGAAGACTACCAGATATTTTCACCCCAAAAGCAAACCGGGCAAACACAAGAAGCAAAATCATTTCCGGAATCATGAACAGAAGTCGACTGACCATGACCGCAGCAAGGTAGTGCGTTCGCTTCATGGGCGTCGCCAGGAAACGTTTCAATAGCTTGCGGATTCGCATATCCACAATCGCAAACCCGACCCCCCAAAGGCCGCCGCCCATCAAACCCATTCCCAGCAGCCCGGGAATCAGCCAGTCAATGTAGCGACCACCTTCCTCTTCAAAGATGACCTCCTCACTTGGCAACGCCGGCTTGCGACCGGCATGATCCTGCAAAAGATCATCAACGGTTTCTTTGGCGACGACGGAACCCGGGCGAGCAGGATCAAACACATATTCGATCTCGATTTCGCCCGAACCCTTCCGCAAATACAAATCTGACTTGCCGGTCTTGAGGCGTCGACGACATTCCTCTTCGGAAAAAGCCTTGAGCTTGATTCGCTCGTCCTCGGCGCTGACTTCCTCTAGCCTTTCCATCAACGACGTTTCTTCGGCGATCACATCGACCGAGATTTTTTCGACCGGCTGATTCCGAAACGCGATCCCAAGAACCACGACCATCAAAAGCGGAAAGAAATAAACCCAGAATATCGCCTCTGGCTGACGGACGAATTCCTTGAACCGAACGATGATCAATTGCCAAAGGCCATCCAAGGGCCCCTGCGTCGTTTCATTGAGTTTGTATTTTTCGGACATCAAGCAGCCTCTTCTTCCGTTTTCTCTGAAAGCTGCCTGCCCGTCAGCTGGACGAAAACGTCTTCCAAGGTCGCATTCCGCGTTGAGAGCTGGTCGAGCCCCAAATTCATGGCTCCGACCGTCTCCAGGATTCGCGGTAAGACCACATGCAATTCGTCGACCTTCAAACGAAACTGTCCGCCCTCAAAGCTAACGTCGTGAATCCCCTCGATCGGCTGCAGGCTGTCGGAAACCGCGGCCGAACTCGATCCATCACCCAACTCGAATTCGACGATATGACTCGCCCCAAGAGAAGCAATCAACTCGCGCGGCGTGCCTTCGGCAATGACCAGCCCGCGATCCACGATTGCGACACGTTGGCACAGCATCTCGGCTTCTTCCATGTAATGGGTCGTCAGCAGAACCGTTCGGCCCTGTTCGCCAAAACCTCGAATGATTTCCCAAAGCTGTCTTCGATTGGTCGGATCCAAGCCCGTTGTGGGTTCGTCGAGGAAAAGCAATTCCGGGTTTCCGACCAGCGCGGTGGCCACGGCAAGACGTTGTTTCTGGCCGCCGGAGAGTTTCTTGATCCAGGTCTTGGCCTTCTCTTCAAGCGACACCCATTTCATCGCTTCTTCGGCCGCAATGCCGTTCCGATAAAAGGAACGAAATAGCCGAAGGGTTTCCAAAACCGAAACGCGGTCGCTGAGCTGAGTTTCCTGTAGCGAAACCCCGATTCTCTGGCGAATGTCCTGAGCGTCATTCTCCCAGCGACGCCCAAGGACCTCCACGTCACCCGAAGTCGGTTTCAATAAACCTTCGAGGATCTCGATCGTCGTGGTCTTGCCCGCGCCATTGGGCCCCAGGAATCCGTAGCACATTCCCTCGGGAACATGGAGATCAATCCCGCGAACCGCCTCGACGGGCGGACGGCCCGGATAAGTCTTGATCAACTGCCGGACTTCAATCGCGGCTTTTGTCATGGGAAGCTCCTGCGATCCGACGCAAGTGTCCTTATTTGATATCAAAGAACTTTCGCGAATAGCCGGAAAGCAACGAGATCATCGAGAATAAGCTGAGGAAAAATCGTCCGGCATCGGCAACGATGTAGACGATCATGAAAATCAAAAAGATCAGTCCGCCCAGGATGTCCCGCTCCGCCACCAAGATGAATAACACCAGCGTGAATGTGGATATGAAAGGGATCGCCGAAAATATATTCGCGCGAAACGCCCAGCGGTACGACTTCAAAGTCAGCATGTTCACGCCGGAAACAATGCCGGCCACTTGCCCGGTCAGCGCGAAACAAATCACGACCAACCCCATTCCGAAATTGGCAAACAGGGCCTGACGGGCCGATTGATATTCGGCTTCGCGTCGCTCTTCTTCTTTTTTGCGCTCCTGAGCCAACATTTTTGCCCGCGCACCCGATTCCGTTTTCCCTCCGGAAGGCCCGCTTGTCCGCGTGGCTTCCAAAGCATTGCCGATGGCCAGGAAGCTAAAGATCGAAGACGCGATTCCCGCCGTCAAAATCAATGCGTAAATCGATGAGTAAATGACCGACACCAAGCCGGGCAATTTGAGTCGCGACTTGGTTCGTTCTTTGGTGGGGCCCGTCGGACCTCGATCCACCAACTGCTGACCGTAAGGCAGGGATTCAACCGGGGCATGTTCTGGCTCGACTTGAGGAGCTCCAGGTTGACCTGGATGCGGTTGACCTGGATGCATTTGGCCAGGCTGCATTTGGCCAGGCTGCATTTGGCCAGGCTGCATTTGGCCAGGCTGCATTTGCCCCGGCTGGACTGGGCGAGGTGGTTGGCCGGGAGGCCCCTGAGGTGGCTGATTTGGGTTCATTAATTTCTGACTTCAACTCAAGTGCGTGGCGGACCAACCCTTCTCGGCGGAGATATCGCAGGACCAAGATTCTGCGATTCGGGTTCGTCCTTCCAATATAGCCAAAAAACAATGCACTTCGAACGGTCCGAAGAAATGTTCTTAACCATATTGTTCGAATTAACACAGCCGGAAATCAGGCGGCCGATTCAAACAGGCGATTCGCGCCTTTGATCGTCAGCAAACAGTAGCCGCTAATTGATGCACGAAGAATGTCACCCAGCAAGAACACGGCGGCCAACACAAATAACATGGAACCCATGAGCTCACTTCCCATCAGCCACAACAAACCAATCGCCAAGGAAGCCACGGGGATTCCGGCAGCCCACAAGCTTCGGGTTGCCCACCAACGGGAATTGAGTCCTCGAAGTTGATAACCTCCGTAGATGGCGGAGGCCTGAATCGTCAAGGCAACGCAAAGCCCAATCATGGCAAAGGCAAAGCTGGCCATCAGCATCGCCTTTTTCTTCTGCTGCAAAGAAAACTTCTTTTCTTCCGGCACAAGCTCAGCTTCTTCCTGTGGCAGTAACACTTGCTTGGTTTTCGGCGGCGGTTTGCTGCCACTGGTCGCGGCCAAATCGCCAACAAAAGAAAACACAAGGTAACCGAGCGCCCCAAACAGGATCACGCAGTACAAGAGGGAAAAGTAAGTCGACATCATTCCCGGCGTTTGCACCTTTTGTGACAGCAGCGCCTTGGGGTCGTTGCCCGGTGCGTCGACCAATTGCTGCCCGTAAGGCAACGGCCCGGCAAACGAGGGCGGAGTGGAATCGGCCTTGGTCAGTTTGGGTGCGGCGCTTTGCCCCCGCTGTTTCGGGACTGGCCTTCGTTTGTTCGTGGGCGAGGGATGTAAACTGCGATTCATGAATTTGACGCTTTGGGTGAATGCGGAACCCGGGCGGGTGTTTCAATGTGGAATCGATCGATTCAGAAATGAATTCGATGACGAAATGTCCGGGAAATTCAACGCGCTCCCGCTTGCCGACATTTTTCAGCGACTCGCGGCATCAACTCAAGAAGTCAGCGAAGCTGCAAAGGCGTTTTTAACTCAAACTTCATCGACGGCTTCATCGACGGCGGATTTGAACGCCCCGCGGCACTCGACAGAAGGGCGACGCAGGAAGTTGCGGGACAGCATAAAAAAAGCCCGCGAAAAGGCGGGCTGGCAGCCGATGATTGGTTATTCGTTGATTGGTCATTGGCCGATGATTGGTCATTGGCCAATCCATGACGGATCGGTAATGGTTCTTTAGCGGTGACGCTTGGGCTTCTTACCCATATTCCGCGAGAGGAATTTCGCCTGTTCAACCGTTTTGGGATCCAGGTTGGCATTTTCAATGATCCGCGTTTTGGCTCTTCGATTTGCTTCCGCCATCACTTCGGATTCAATTTCCTTCATGATGATGATTCGCGGCGTGACAGTCGCGGTTGAAGTGCCGGTTTCCCGTCCGATTCCGCGGTTTTTGAACAAACGATTGGCGCCAGGCACATTACTTAACCCGGGCACGCCCCGTGTCACCGACCCGAAACTACCTCGATTCACGCCCCCGAGAAGCATTTGGCCTCCGTCAGGAACCATGACCGTGGTCCGGACGTTAAAGGTATCGACTGAAGGCAGGGTGATTACGATTTGAGCCTGAGACTGGCTCGAGAAAGTGAAAGAGACGAGCAAAATTGCGGCAGCGGTGGTCAAAAATGACTTCATTGATTTCCTCGTGGATTTCCTCGTGAAAAAGGCCCCAGCAAATTGCTGCTTTGAATTATCAGAAACCATATGGATTATTCAATCGACATTCTTTCAGGAGTTGGGGATTCCGTCGAAAAGATTTTTCAAAATTCCGTGGCTTGCGCCAACAAAGTTTGCCCAATCTGAGTGTCGCGACCGGCGCTTTGGAACCTCGAAAATTAAAGGCTTTTATTTGATATTTGCGGTTGACGATGGGTTTTGAAATCTTAAGATGGTTGATTCCCCGCAAGGATTTTGCGCCTTGCGATTAACATAAGTACTTACTAATTAAAGCTTTAAGAAGATTTCGGAGACGCGAATTCGTGGCAGGTCAAGAGGTAATCCGCATTCGAATGGAAGCATATGATCATTCCATTCTTGATCAGAGTGCTCAGGAGATTGTGGACACAGCCAAGCGTACCCATTCCGAGGTGCACGGGCCGATTCCGCTTCCGACCCGAATTGAGCGTTACACCGTGTTGTCATCGCCCTTTGTGAACAAGAAGGCTCGTCAGCAGTTCGAGATTCGGACTCACAAGCGATTGATCGACATCGTGCAAGCAACGGCAAAGACTATTGAGGCTTTGAACAAGCTCAATTTGCCGGCGGGTGTTGAAATCAAGATTAAGGCTTCGACGAAATAGTAACTCCATGATCCGGCTTGTTGGCAATCTTCCCGATTGGACTCAAGCCATCACTTGATCACTGCGATAAACGTATGAAATGGAAGCCGTGCGGGTAAGCTGAGCGGAGGATTAATCCGACGCTCTGTCTCCTGTAGGCGAGTCATTTTTTTCAAAAGGCGAACGAAGATGAGCAAGGGAATTCTCGGCCGCAAGGTCGGTATGACCCAGGTTTACGATCCCGAGTTGGGGGTTGTTACTCCTGTCACAGTAATTGAAGCGGGGCCCTGCACGGTTCTTCAGCTTCGCACGGAAGAAAAAGATGGCTATACCGCAGTGCAGCTAGGCTATGGCGATAAAGCTCGCCCTGCTGAGGGTCGCCCTCGCAGTCGTTCCAGTAAAGCCCGTCGAAGCGAGCGTGGACACGTTGCGAATATCAGCAGCGCCCGATCAAAGAAGCGTGCGGCGGCTGGCGTTGAGCCCACGGCCAAAGCCAATTGTGAGCCCAAACGGTTCGTCCGCGAACTTCGTGGTTCGACCGATGGCATCGAGGTCGGCCAGGAGATCAAAGTCGACGCGTTGGAAGGCGTCGCCTCGGTGGACATCACCGGTACGAGCAAAGGTCGCGGTTTTTCCGGCGTCATGAAGCGGCATAACTTTGCCGGCCAGCGTGCTTCGCACGGTGTCAAAAAGTGTCACCGGCATCCCGGGGGTACCGGCATGAGTGCTTCGCCGAGTCGCTTGTTCAAAGGAAAGCGAATGGCCGGTCAGTACGGCAATGCCAAGGTGACGACTCGCAATCTCAAGCTGGTCAAGATCGACGCGGAAAACAACTTGATCTTGGTTCAAGGTGCAGTTCCCGGACCGGCTGGCGGAATGCTGGTGATCAAAGAAACAAACAAGAAATAGTGGCAAGTGTTCGCGGCTCTGGCTTGCGGAAACACAGTGAGATAAACGATGGCAACACTTACGGTTTACGACAAAAGCGGAAACGAAGTCGACAAAGTTGATGTCGACGTCGACCAGATCGCTTCCAAAATCAGCAACCAGCTATTGCACGATGCGGTTGTCATGTACCAAGCCAATGCACGGCAAGGTAGTCAGTACACGAAATCGCGTGGCGAAGTGGCCGGTACAACCAAAAAGATGTATCGACAGAAGGGGACAGGAAACGCCCGCGCCGGTTCTCGCAGATCCAACGTGCGGCGCGGCGGTGGACACGCTTTTGCGATTCGCAATCGTGACCACTCTTACCGGCTTCCCAAGAAGGCGCTGCGTGCGGCCACGCGAATGGCGATTGCCGGCAAGATCAACAGCGAACAGGTAATCGTGATCGACGAGCTGAGCTTTTCGGAACCCAAGACTTCCGACATGGCTTCGATTCTCAAGGCACTCAACCTGGATGGAAAGACTTCGTTGATTGCAACGGACACGATTGACACCAATGTTTACAAAAGTGCTCGCAATATCTCGGGGACCTCGGTGACACCCGTTACCGACTTGAATGCTTACCTGGTATTGCGACCCAATCGTCTTGTGTTGACCCGCGCAGCGCTTGACTGGATCACATCCAACTTGGTTCAGCAGCAGGCCGTGGCAAGTTAAGGCAGCAAGGATATGGGCATGAGATGCCCGCTTGGAAATGGCCGGCCGCTTGGCGATAGCCGGCCGGGGGTTGCAATAGCCCGTTGGAAAAGCAGTTTAACAATCAGTAGCAAAACAAGAGGACGGGGCGATGGCTCAGTCAGCAAAAAATAAAAAGAACGCAAATCAGGACGGTGAAAAGCGGAAGGGTCTTCAGCTTCAGCCGCACCAGGTGATTCTGCGTCCACTGGTGACCGAGAAGAACATGTTCCTTTCGGAAAAGCACAACCAGTACACGTTTGAGGTGAATCCTCAGGCGACCAAAACCGACATCAAATCCGCCGTGGAGTTGTTGTTTGAAGTGAAGGTCGAGAAAGTTGCGACGCAAACTCGCAAAGGAAAGCCGCGACGGTATCGATTCCGCTACGGCCGAACCAAGAACTGGAAAAAGGCAATTGTGAAACTTGAGGGTGATCACCGAATCGATTTCTTCTAGTCGAGACGGTGCCTGCCAAGTCTCGGAACTTGGAAAGGCATAGATCCGGTTGGCCGGTTCGCTCGGCTGGCCAGTTGTTCAGGCGATCGCCAGTTTAAGAAACGAACAAAAAGCCACACGTATAAAGAAGCAAATCATGGGACTTCGACATTACAAACCGACTTCCGCCGGACGACGCGGGGCCACCGTCAGTGATTTCAAAGATCTGACGCCAGGCGCCAAGCCGGAGAAAAGCCTGATGCGGCCTATCAAGAAGACGGGTGGACGCAATAACCAGGGCAAGATCACCGCGCGTCACCGAGGTGGTGGACACAAGCGGATGTATCGCATCATCGATTTTCGTCGAAACAAGGACGGGATCGAGGCGGTTGTGAACTCGGTACAGTACGATCCGAACCGTAGCGCCCGAATCGCGTTGTTGTTCTACAAAGACGGCGAAAAGCGTTACATCCTTGCCCCGGATGGAATGAAGAAGGGCGACGTTGTTGAAAGTGGAGCAGACGTTCCACCCACGGTCGGCAACTGCTTGCCTTTGAAAAGCATTCCGCTGGGAACTGTCATTCACAATATTGAATTGCGGCCTGGACAGGGTGCGACGCTTTGCCGAAGTGCCGGTACTTCTGCGACCTTGATGGCTCGCGAGGCCGATTGGGCTCAGCTTTCCTTGCCGAGCGGTGAGATTCGACGTGTTCCCGCAACTTGTCGAGCCACGATCGGCAAAGTCGGAAACTCGGATCACATGGGGATTCGACTTGGTAAAGCCGGTCGTAAGCGATGGCTTGGACGTCGACCGCATGTTCGAGGTACCGCGATGAACCCGATCGATCACCCGCACGGTGGTGGTGAAGGTCGAACGAAAGGTGGTCGTCACCCGGTGAGTCCGCAGGGCAAGCCAGCCAAGGGTGGGTCAACCCGAAAACGGCGGAAACCGTCCAATGCATCAATTGTTCGCCGTCGACGTTCACGACGTTACGGTCAATTGAAAATCAAATAAGGAATGAATTGGTCGCACCAACTTTGAGAAGGTCGATCAAGGAAAACTACTTTTTAAACGAATCGAAACATGAGCCGTTCACAGAAAAAAGGTCCTTTCGTCGACGAGAAACTTTTTCGCAAAGTCGAACGATTGGAAGAAGCCGGAAAAAAAGAACCGATCAAGACCTGGGCCAGGGCTTGCACCGTCGTTCCCGAATTCATTGGGCACACGTTCATGGTTCACAACGGAAAGAACCACGTGAAAGTCTTCATCACCGAGGACATGGTGGGTCATAAGTTGGGTGAGTTCGCGATCACGCGAACCTTCCGTGGTCACAGCGGCAGCAAGAAGAAATAAACAAGATACTGGAGTCCAGAAATGGCATTTCGTGCAACTCACAAATTCGCTCGCATCAGCCCACGCAAGGTGCGTCCGATTGCCGATCTGATTCGGGGTAAGTTCGTCGACGAAGCGCTGAACATCCTTCAATTCCAGCCGCAACGCGGTGCCCGAATGTTGGAAAAGGTTCTTAAATCGGCTGTCGCGAACGCTCGTGATCCGGAGCAAAACCCGGGCCGAATGATCAATATCGACGATCTTTACGTTTCAGCGGCGACGATCAACGAAGGTCCGATGTTCAAACGGATTCGTCCCCGGGCACGCGGGATGGCCTTCGTCATCAAGAAACGGATGTCGCACATCGAAGTCCAGGTCGAAGAAGTATAGTCGAAACCCAAACACCGAAACGTGTAACTCAGGAAAACTCGAGAGAAAAACATGGGTCAAAAAGTTAACCCCGTTGGATATCGAACAGGCGTCATGATTGGCTGGAAAAGCCGTTGGTACGCCTCCAAGGAAGAGTTCGCGACCTTGTTATTGGAAGACAAGAAGATTCGCGAGTTCATCAAGAAGCATCCAACGAAAAACTACAAAGCCGCCGGGATCGATCGGATTGAGATCGAGCGGACGCGTGACGAAGTCAAAGTCATTTTGCACGTCGCTCGTCCAGGTTTGATCATCGGCAAGAAAGGCCAGGAGATTGAGATCTTGCAGGAAGAACTGCAGAACTTGGTCGGTCGACGCATCAACTTGAAGATTGAAGAAATTGGTCGTCCCGAGCTTCAGGCTCAATTGGTGGCCGAAAAAATTTGCGAACAACTATCCAAACGTGCCAGTTTTCGTCGTTGCATGAAGCGGGCACTTGAGGAAACCATGGACGCCGGAGCCAAAGGAATCAAGATTCAATTGGCGGGACGTCTGGGCGGTGCTGAAATGGCCCGTCGTGAGAAACAAATCGCTGGATCGATTCCACTGAGTACGCTGCGAGCAAAAATCGACTACGGCTTTGCCGAAGCGATGACGCCGCAGGGTCACATTGGATGTCAGGTCTGGATTAACCAAGGTACTTACGGAGACGAATCCGATGGCGCTGATGCCCAAACGGGTCAAGCATCGAAAGGTCCAAAGAGGTCGTATAAAAGGTAAAGCCAGTCGCGGAAACCGGGTTGTCTTCGGAGAGTTCGGTTTGCAATCCCTGGATCCAGGGTGGCTGAAAGCCCAAACGATCGAAGCCGGACGTATTGCAGCCCAGCAATATATTCGTGGTGAAGGAAAGCTCTACATTCGTGTTTTCCCGCATCGCAGTATTACTTCGACGCCGCTCGAAACCCGGATGGGTAAGGGTAAAGGTGAGCCGGAGTTCTGGGTGGCCACGATCAAACCGGGAACCATTTTGTACGAATTGAGTGGCGTGTCCGAACAGCAGGCCAAGATCTGCTTCGCGCGTTTGGCTCACAAGATGCCGTTCCGCGTTCGCATGGTCAAACGGCGGATGATGTAGGCGGATGAT
>CAYSXI010000100.1:0-18668 GCA_964434955.1 uncultured Pirellulaceae bacterium | reverse complement strand
TACACTCTTTCCATTCCCGAACCCTCCGGCGCTTCGCAAAGTTCCCGACAACATCTTTCCTCACATTGCTTCGGCAGTTGATCCACCCGAGGTCGTCATGTATGTCGGAGGCTGGGGAGCTGAAAATGATTTTGCAAACGCCAACGGTGCCGTCATGCAAAAGCAACAAAGCGGCCAAAACTTGCAGCTGAAACGGAACGAGGTTCGCGTCCTGAAGGAAGAAGCCGTTGGCATGTATGAAGTCGCTGTTCTTGAAGCCGGTAGCGCGGCGGCACTTCAGAAGTGGATGGACAAACACGGTTACCAATATCCGAAAGGGATGGACAAAGTCGCCAACGAATACATCGAATCCAAATGGTGCTTTGTCGCCGTAAAGACCAAGGTTGGCCAAAAGACAGGCGTGAATCCGAAGCCGGGTCAAAAGAAGGTCGATTCCAAGATGCCAAGGGGCGCATCGTTTGATGGCCATGTGCAAGGCATGGGGTTTCGGTTCAAGTCCGAAGAATTGATCGTTCCAATGCGACTGTCGGCATTCAACGATGGCGACATGCGAAACATTGTTTACCTGTTGACCGACCAACCCAAGAAAATTCGCGCGATTCCCGAAGAGTACGTACAACGTCAAATGTCTGGCAAGGACCTGATTCGGAACTTGACGCAGCCGCTTCCGCTTCGTCTGATTGGCGGCAGCGAAAAGGACCTTCAGAAGTGGCAGGTTCAACAGCTTCCCAAGCAACGAAATCCGGAACCTCATAACGGCTTTGCCAAGCAATTATTTGCCGCCGACCTGGAAGCCATCGAAACGGAAAAACTTTCGATGCCGCATGAAGAATATGAAAAGGAGCTGCTGCGTCTGGGCGAGCATTTTGGACTTCGTGGTACGCAAATTGATGAAGCAAACTCGAAGGCATTGAAGAAGCAAACCGATGCGGTCGTAGAGGCCGGTCTCAAGAAACTTGAAAAGATGACGCTGACGGTGATCGATGGTGATTTCCCACGCGAGGTTCTGGCGAAACAAAATCTTCGATTCGCCGAATATCGAATGCCGTCCAGACGTAACAACGCTCGCAATTATGACGCAAAAGAAAACGGTCCCGCATCGAAAAAGGACGGTATCCTCAAGCTTGGCCATTTGGATTGGTCAACGATTCACGGCGAGGATTCGAAAGAAACGGGTACATCACCCAGTCGTCAGATGTGGGGCGTAAGAATTGCGACCCTCCTGTTCGCGATGATCGGCTCGTTCGTACTGTTTTCCCGCCGACGGAAGATTTGAACCACGATCAAGTGAGGGGAACGATGTTCACAAAAATCAAAAAACGATATTTGCTGTTGACCCTGGTGGCACTGCTCTCGTCTTTTACGCAGTTCTCATCAACGCTGTGTGGCAAAGATCCTTGCGGCATGGTACCGCCCATTTACACGGGTCCCGGTAATCCAATCACTCGAACCGGACTTCAGCAAACCTACGTATTCTACAAGGATGGCGTCGAGACCTTCGTGATACGCCCGGGCTTCCAGGGCAAGGTCGAGGACTTTGGGATGTTGATCCCCTTCCCGTCGGCTCCCGCGCTTCGCAAAGTTCCGGACAACGTGTTCCCACAGATTGCCAACGCCGTCGACCCGCCCGAGGTCGTTGTTGATTTGCGGCCACGAATGCTGCAGGCCCCAGCAGGTGGGGGCGGTGGCGCGGGTGCGGCAACCGGAGGCCAATTTCAGTTTGGCCAGGAGGAACGCGAAAAAGTCGTCGTGGTTAAGCAGGAAGCGGTCGGCATGTACGAGGTGGCCGTCCTTGAGGCCGGGTCAGCGAAAGCCCTAAAAAAATGGATGGACCTTCACGGTTATCAGTATCCCAAAGGCATGGACAAAGTCTGCGAGGAGTACATCGAGTCAAAATGGTGTTTCGTTGCGGTAAAGACGAGTGTCGGTCAGAAAAAAGGCGTGAACCCCAAAGCGGGACAACGTAAAACGGATTCAAAACGTCCGGCGGGAAGCGTCTTTGATGGGCACGTTCAAGGAATGGGCTTCCGCTTCAAGACCGATGAACTGGTTGTTCCGATGCGGTTGTCGGCATTTAACGAAGGCAGCCTCAGGAACATCGTTTACCTGTTAACGGACGAACCAAAGAAAATCCGTGCGATTCCCGAAGAGTTTGTGCGTCGCCAGATTTCTGGCAAACAGTTGATTGCCAACACGACGGAACCGCTTCCCCTGAGAATTATTGGAGGCATGGAAAAGGATCTGACGGAATGGCACAAACGCAACTTGAAAAAACGTCGGGACCCAACGCCAAAAAACGGCGTCGCAAAACAGCTATTTGCTGCCGATCTGAACGCGGTTTCTACAGATACGCTTTCGCTTAAGCATGAAGAGGAAGAAAAAGAACTCTTGCGTATCGGGGAGTACTTTTCGCTTCGCGGCCCTCAAATCGACAAAGTCAATGAGGTCGCCCTCAAAGAAACTGCCGAAAAAGCAGTCAAATCCTCACTCAAAGAGTTGGAAGGCATGACGCTGACAGTGATTGACGGAAACTTCCCGCGGGAAGTCATCGCGAATCAGAATTTGACCTTCGGAAAATACAGAATGGCGGCCCGTCGAAATAATTCAGGGAACTATGACCCCAAGGTCAACGGTCCAACAAACAACAAGAAGAAACTTGGCTTTCGCAGATCGGGACCCGTTGATTGGTCGCATTTGAGATCCAGGCACGTTGTCGGCGGCCCTCAAGTCGATTCGAATCGACGACGAACGGCGAAACGCCGGCAACCGTCAGCGGAGCCCAGTTGGGTTTCGCCCGGCAGTTTTTTCCTTGGCCTACTGGGAATTACCATTTGCCTTTTTGGAATCGGAACGATTGGATTCCGAAGCCATCATCGGCAGACGAGAAATAAAAAACAGGATTAACCACAATCAATTGGCAGGTGCGTGACAAACATGCGCCTGCCTTGTTAGGGAATGAAATCATGAACCGACATTTGTTAAGTTTCGGCTTGGTCCTTTTGCTGGCCACTCAAGTCAGTGCAAAAGACCCCTGCGGGATGGTTCCTCCAATTTACACGGGGCAGGGTAGTCCAATCACTCGGACCGGACTTCAGCAGACCTACGTCTTCTACAAAGACGGTGTCGAAACGTTCGTGATCCGCCCGGGATTCCAGGGCAAGGTCGATCAGTTCGGAATGCTGATTCCGTTCCCGACAGCCCCCGCGCTCCGGAAAGTACCCGATGACATCTTCCCGCAAATTTCAAATGCCGTGGATCCTCCTGAGGTCGTCGTCAATGTCGGCATGATGCTGCGTGGTGGCTTCGGTGGAGGCGGCGGAGGAATGGGCGGAAAATCATTTTCATTTGCCCAAGACAAGAAATCGAAAGACTCGGTGAGAGTCGTCAAACAGGAAGCGGTTGGGATGTACGAGGTCGCCGTCCTGGAAGCCGGTAGTTCCGACGCGTTGAAAAAGTGGATGGACCTTCACGGATACAAGTATCCGAATGGCATGGACAAAGTCTGCGAAGAGTACATTGAAGCCGAATGGTGCTTTGTCGCCGTCAAAACGAAAGTCAACCAGAAGGCAGGCGTCAATCCTTCCGCCGGCAAACGAAAGCTAAACCCCAACCTTCCTTCCGGGAGCACCTTTGACGGTCACGTTCAAGGAATGGGATTCCGCTTCAAGACCGATGAATTGGTCGTTCCGATGCGGCTCTCCGCCTTCAACGAAGGCGACATGAGAAACATTGTTTACTTGCTTTCGGATGAACCCAAAAAAATCCGAGCCATTCCCGAGGAATACGTTCAAAGGCAGATTACCGGGAAGCAACTGGTTCACAACATGACTCAGCCTCTACCACTGCGAATCATTGGCGGTACCGAAAAGGACTTGCAGGAGTGGCATAAGAAAACGCTTCCGGCTCAACGAAATCCCAAGCCCAAAAACGGCGCTGCTAAAAATCTGTTTGCGTCGGACCTGCTTGCCGTCAGCTCCGGCACCCTATCACTTGCCCACGAAGAGCAAGAAAAAGAATTCTTGCGAATCGGCGAAGAATTGGGGCTCCGGGGTGCCGACATTGACCGGGCCAATGCAAAAGCATTGGAAGCCGAATCCGAAAAAGTCACCAAAGCGTCGATTAAGGATCTGGAAAAAATGACCCTGACGGTCATCGATGGTGATTTCCCTCGCGAGGTCCTGGCAAGTCGAAATTTGACGTTTGCCCAATACAAGATGCCTTCACGGCGAAACAATTCGCGAAATTATGACCCCAAAGTGAACGGTCCAACCGGCCAGAAATCCGGCGTCCTCAAGTTGGGCTCGGTTGATTGGTCCCACTTGAATGAATCACCCCAAACGAAAACCCGATTCGCAAACCGTTGGGTACCGATGGCAACATTCGGCTTGATTGCGTTCGGAGTTTGTTTCGGAATGGTCGTGATTCGCCGGCGCAAAGTTGCCTTGGCGATCGTCTTGATTTTCGGAATGGCATCCGCGGCCACAGCCAAGGATCCATGCGGAATGGTTCCCCCAATTTACACGGGAAAAGACTCTCCGATCACGCGAATCGGCCTGCAGCAAACTTACGTCTTTTACAAGGACGGTGTCGAAACCTTTGTGATTCGGCCTGGCTTTCAAGGGAAAGTGGATCAATTCGGAATGTTGATTCCGTTTCCGAATCCACCTGCCTTACGCAAGGTTCCCGACAACGTCTTTCCGCAAATTGCCAACGCGGTGGACCCGCCTGAGGTCGAAGTGTTTGTCGGGATGCGACAACAGTTTCTAATGGCCAATCAAGCTGGCGCGGCGCCTGCAGCCAACATGCGGTTTCGTGGCCGTCCCGGCAAGAAATCCGTTCGCGTCCTGAAACAGGAAGCGGTTGGAATGTATGAAGTCGCGGTTCTGGAAGCGGGTAGCGCCGATGCCTTGAAAAAGTGGATGGATCTCCACGGATACCAATATCCGAAGGGCATGGACAAAGTTTGCGAAGAGTACATCGAATCAGAATGGTGTTTCGTCGCGGTCAAGACCAAGGTCAACCAAAAGAAAGGGGTCAACCCGAAAGCAGGACAGAAGAAAACAGATCCGAATCTACCGGACGGCAGCGTTTTTGACGGTCACGTTCAGGGAATGGGATTCCGATTCAAAACGGACGAATTGGTTGTTCCCATGCGGCTTTCCGCTTTCAACGACGGCGACATGCGAAACATCGTCTATTTGTTGACCGATTCGCCCAAGAAAATCCGCGCGATTCCGGAAGAATACGTTCAGCGACAACTCACAGGAAAACAACTGGTTCGCAATCTCACGCAACCTTTGCCGCTGCGAATCATCGGCGGAACGGAAAAAGATCTTACCGACTGGCATAAACGCACCTTGCCGACCCAGCGTGATCCCAAAGCGAAAAATGGTATTGCAAAACGGTTGTTCGCCTCCGACTTGCACGCCATTGCGACCGGAGAGCTTTCGTTGCCACATGAAGAAAAAGAAAAAGAATTCTTGCGCATCGGCGAGGCCCTCGGGCTTCGAGGTCCCGATATCGATCGAGCCAATGCGAAAGCACTCGACGCTCTGGCGGAACAGACGACGCAGAAGTCGTTTGCCGAGCTGGAAAACATGACGCTTACGGTATTGGACGGCGATTTTCCACGAGAAGTCCTGGCGAGCCGAAACTTGACGTTTGCGACTTACAAGATGCCTTCAAGGCGAAACAACTCGAAAAATTATGACGCCAAGGTCAATGGTCCTGCACCGGAGAAAACGGGCGTTCTAAAATTGGGATCGGTCGATTGGTCGCATCTCGATCCCAAGCACGAAACTCGAATCGGAAGCAACTGGATCCCGGCGGTCACCATCGGAATGGTTGCATTCAGTGTATGCCTCGGATTCGTTTTCATTCGTCGTCGAAAGACGTTGATGATTGCAATCGCGATGATCGCCTTGGCAGCCACCCCAACGACCGCAAAAGATCCTTGCGGGATGGTACCACCAATTTATACCGGTGGGGGCAACCCGATCACGCGTACGGGTCTGCAACAAACCTATGTATTTTACAAAGACGGAGTCGAGACATTCGTGATTCGACCAGGATTCCAGGGCAAGGTCGACAACTTTGGAATGCTGATTCCCTTCCCGACACCACCGGCATTGCGAAAAGTCCCCGATGACGTTTTCGCTCAGGTTGCCAACGCGGTTGATCCGCCCGAAGTGATTGTCGATCTCAGAATGCGATTGATGGCGAAAAATTCTGCAGCCGCTCCCATGCAAAGCGCCATGCAGTTTGACGCCAAGACCGAAACCAAACGGGATCGCGTTCGCGTGATTCGACAGGAAGCGGTTGGAATGTACGAAGTGGCGGTTCTTGAAGCCGGAAGCGCCGCGGCGTTGAAGAAATGGATGGATCAACACAAATTCCAGTATCCCAAAGGGATGGATAAGGTTTGCGAAGAGTACATCGAAGCCAAGTGGTGTTTCGTCGCGGTCAAAACGAAAGTGAATCAAAAAGAAGGCGTCAATCCGAAACCCGGACAGCGAAACGTTAAACCGGACCTTCCCACGGGAAGTGTCTTTGATGGCCACGTCCAGGGAATGGGATTCCGATTCAAGACCGACGAGTTGGTCGTGCCCATGCGGCTTTCCGCATTCAATGATGGCGACATGCGAAACATCGTTTACTTGCTCACCGACTCGCCGAGAAAGATCCGTTCCATTCCGGAAGAGTATGTCCAGCGGCAGGTAACGGGCAAGCAATTGGTCAACAATCTGACGAACTTGTTGCCGCTTCGAATTATCGGTGGAACAGAAAAGGATTTGACGGACTGGCACAAACGGAACCTACCACAGCAGCGTAATCCAGAACCGAAAAACGGCGTTGCCAAATTCTTGTTCGCATCCGATCTTCACGCGGTCGCCAATGGCAAGCTTACGCTCGAGCATGAAGAGCAGGAAAAAGAATTGCTGCGAATTGGCGAAGAGCTAGGGCTTCGCGGACCGGAAATTGACAAAGCAAACGCGAAAGCGATTAACGAAAAGGCGGCATTGGTTGCCAAAGAATCCTTGAAGGATCTTGAGAAAATGACGCTCACGGTCGTCGATGGCGATTTCCCACGCGAGGTTCTTGCCAGTCGAAACCTGACGTTTGCGGAATACAAAATGCCTTCGCGTCGGAACAATTCGCGAAACTACGACCCGAAAACAAATGGCCCGACTGGCCCCAAAAAAGGTGTGCTCAAAATTGGCGCCATCAACTGGTCGCACTTGCATCAAAAAGAAACGAATCAATCGGAAACGCGCGTGGCTTCCAATCCGGTTGGCCGCTGGTTGCTGTTTGCCGGATTGTTGCTGGCTTCGGCATCGGTCTTCGTGATTCGCTTTCGCAAAAAATAACCCCTCATGATTTTTGGGATCAAACGAGAAACCCGTAACTCAATTCGATTGAACCCGAACTGATTCAACCTGGAAAGGCTATAAGAATGAAATTCGCAACCCCCGCGTTGGCCCTTTTGCTGCTGTGCACATTGGCACCGCTCGCACATGGGAATCACAACGACCCCTGCGGAATGGTTCCGCCGATTTACACCGGCGAGGGTTCACCGATTACTCGACAGGGCTTGCAAAAGACTTACGTCTTTTACAAAGACGGCGTCGAGACCTTTGTCATTCGCCCGGGATTCAAAGGCAAAGTGGACGAATTCGGAATGCTGATTCCGTTTCCTACGCCGCCCGCGATTCGCAAGGTTCCCGATCACGTTTTCGATCACATCTCGAATGCCATCGATCCTCCCGAAGTCGTGATCGATCTTCGCCCTCGGCCGATGGCTGCCCGAGGGGGTGGTGGGATTCGTCGAATGCGCCAGTCCGACGACTCGCTCAAACTCGCAGAGAAAAAAGACGTTGTTCGCGTCATTCGGCAAGAAGCGGTTGGAATGTATGAAGTTGCCGTTTTGGAAGCGGGAAGCGCGAAAGCGTTGAAGAAATGGATGGAAGAACACAAGTACGTGTATCCCAAGGGAATGGATGATGCTTGTGAAGACTACGTCGAGTCTGGTTGGTGTTTCGTCGCCGTCAAAACCAAAGTGGGTCCCAAAATGGGTGTTGATCCCGGCCCGGGACGTCGTCGACTTCGACCTGACATGCCAAAGACCGCCGTATTTGATGGCGCGGTTCAAGGCATGGGTTTTCGCTTTGAAACCGAAGAATTGGTGGTTCCAATGCGGCTTTCGACTTTCAACGGCGGTGACTTGCGGAACATCGTTTACCTCCTGACCGACGGACCCAAGAAAATCCGTTCGATTCCCGAGGAATACGTTCAACGCCAATTGACCGGTAAGCAACTCGTCAAAAACCTGACCGATCCGCTTCCCCTTCGCATCATCGGAGGCACCGAAAAGGATCTTCGCGGATGGAACATGCAAAACCTGAAACAACGACGTGATCCAGATCCGAAAATGAAAGCCGCCAAAGAACTTTTTGCAGGCGACCTTTTTGCGGTTGAAAGCAAGGAACTTTCGCTGATCCATGAAGAAGCGGAAAAAGAACTGCTTCGAATTGGCGAACATTTTGGACTTCGTGGAGGCCAGTTCGACAGCTCGATTTCAAAATCGCTCGACATCAAACGCAAGGAAGTTGTCGACAAAGGAATGAAGCTGCTTGAGAACATGACCATGACGGTGGTCGATGGCGACTTTCCTCGTGACGTGCTCTCGAGCCAGAACTTGAAATTCGCCCAATACAAAATGCCGTCTCGTCGAAATAACGCTACCAGCTACGATGCGAAAGAGTTTGGTCCCGGCAAAAAGAAGCAGGGAGTTTTGAAGACGGGTCAGATCATTTTTGAGTCGAACAACGAAGTTCAAATTGGAGCCAACGGTCGACCTGAGTTGCTTAAAGGTGGACTGGCGGCGATCGGTCTTCTTGCGATCGGCTCGATCATGTTTTGGCGCCGGCCACGATCCATTGTTGTCGCGATTGCCTTGGCGATCTGTCTTCTTGGAAGCTCATCGCTCGTCGCCCAGGAAACCAGCGACTTTAAAAACCTGGATGAAATTGTCGCCGGCCTCAAGGATGCGAGCACGGCAAAAGGTGAAAATGGTGCCATCGCTGCTGCGGTAAGCATGGCAAAAAAAGGCGACGAAGATCGCAGCAAGGTCGTGAAGCGTTTGGTCAAAGTCGCAAAAAGCGATGACGAGCTTTCGCGACGTGGCTGGGCCATCGCGGCCCTGGCCGAGATCGGTGGATCAGACGTCGATGAAGAATTGCTGGGAATCCACAGTGATGAAAAGCAGAAAGATGTTGTCAAAAACTGGGCGGCTGCGGCTCGTGTCAAAATGACTCGCACCCTCCCGGGCCTACTTGAAAAGGCTCAACTGATTCAGAAATTCCCTGCCCTGGGTCGTCCAATTGGAATGCGAATTGTCGAAGCAATGGCCGAAGACAAAGAAGCTTCTGCGGAAGACGTACTGAAGGTAACACTGAGAGTCGGTCAATTGAGACAGGCGCTGGCTCCTTCGATTCTTGCCTTCGGTCCTGAGAAGTTGACCGAAGCGATGGTAACCGCTGATGACGTCAACGTCCGTCGGCAAGCAGCCGCCTACTTGGGCACACTCTACAATCAGGGCAAACCGAAAGAAGTGGTCAAGGCCGTCGTTGAAGCCGTCAAGTTTGACGCTCAGGCAGAAGAGGTTCCATGGGATGGTGGTGCCCTGTTCATCCCCGGCATTCGTTGGGGTAAAGAAGACGCACGTGCACTGGTTGGTCATCTGGTTCGCTGGCACTTGTGGAGCGACATTCACAAAGAGAATCAGAACAAGCAACAAATCCACAACAACATTCGTTCACTCGGCTTGGCTCGAGCGGCCGGATACCAAAGCCCCGGCTGGAACAATGTTGGCACCAACCAATGGTTGATTGCTTGGGGCAAATGCATGGGCAAGGATGAAATCAAAAAGATTCTGGAAGAGCAGGACGTCCTTGATAAGGATCGATACTCTTCGGTTCTTAGCGATTTGGAGTAGTTTTCCTGCTACAACGAAGTTTTCGAAACCCTTTGCCTCGGCAGAGGGTTTTTTTGTTGCCTGAGCGGGGGATTTCGGATCCGTCCGAATGCCTGCATAAAAAACATTTCCGGGAACTTGAATATTGCCCTATAATTGAATGGTCGCTCAATTCGAAATGAAATCGGCCTCTGGATTGTGCGGTTTTTCACGCGGGACATTTGAGGCGTAAAAGCATGAGTTCACTTCGTCCTTCCAACCCAGACGAACCCAACGATCAAGTTACCAACTCTGATTCTGCTCAATCAGAGGCGGCGGCGAATCGGGAATCCGGACCGTCCTCATTCAGTGAGAACGCCGAAGCCCATTCCCAGCGAGCCGACACGCCATTGCAACCCAGTCCGTTATCACCTGCTGATTCGGTGCTTTCAGGTGCATCGAGAGAATACGGGACGGAGCCAGCCGCGAAAGATGCGTCGGCCCAGGAAGCGGAAGCCGGCGGCAATAAAATTCAGTTTAGTGAAACCAGTTTTGCATCGATTTCAGAAAGTGAATTAGCCGGTCACCCCGAATACGAAACGGGCCAAGTCGTCACGAAACCCGTTCAGGCCATGGAACCGCAGATTCCTCCAGCACCCCGGCGCCGCTTCCTTTACTTTCTGCCTACGGTTGCCCTGGTTTGCGTCATCGTTTGGCTTGGGCCCATGATTTTGGAAAACTATCAGTATGCGATGACCCGGGGCAAGGTTCGCGCCGAGTACGAAAACGCGGATCGAATCCTGCGTGACGAACCGCTGAGCAATGTTTCTCGTGCCTACCAGTTGGTCGCTCAAAAGATCAGCCCCAGTGTCGTCAGCATCAAAGCCTTTTATCAGAAAACGAATGGACGTTTTCGTTCTCTGCAGGGGGGGCAAGGATCAGGCGTCGTGGTTTCCTCCGATGGTTACATCCTGACGAACTATCACGTAATCAAAGAGGTCCTGGATACCGAAAGCTCCGACGCAACCATCATGGTTTCACTTTTTGATCGCAGCCGCGCCCAAGCGACCATTGTCGGTTACGATCAGACTTGCGATCTGGCAGTGCTGAAAATCAACCGCACGAATCTGATTGCGGCTGAGTGGGGCGATAGCGAAGACCTCCGAGTTGGGTCGATGGTCTGGGCAATTGGGAGTCCCTACGGATACGAGAATAGTGTGACAGCCGGAATCATCAGTGGTAAAAACCGGGTGGGGCAGAATGACCCGACCAGTAGTTTTGATACACCGCTCCAGGAATTTTTGCAGACCGACGCAGCCGTCAATCCGGGTAACAGCGGCGGACCTTTGGTCAACGCGCAAGGCCAGGTGATCGGCATCAACACTCAGATCTTTGGCGAGAAGTTTCAGGGAATCAGTTTTGCGATTCCAAGCAGCGACGCGGAATTCGTTTTTGAAGAGATCAAAAAATATGGTTCCGTTCGCCGTGGATATTTAGGGATCCAACCGCGATTGCTCTATCGGGATGACATGGAGCGCATGAATCTCGAGGAGTTGAAGGGGGTTTACGTCGAGGTTGTCCATCCGGGCCCGGGGCGTCAATCGGGAATGCGTCGAGGCGATGTGATCTTGCGATGGAACGGGGTCGAAGTCAATCACGAACAGGCATTGTTTCGCCAAATTGGAATGACCGCACCGAATACGTCGGTGCCGGTCGATATCGTTCGCCAGGGCAACAAAAAGACGCTGGACGTTCGGGTTGGACACCGAACTCAATAGGTTCGCCCCGGGGCCTTTCCCATCTGCCACCAACCGGAAAAGTTTGCCTTTTCGGACTATTCGTTGCATTGCAATTTCATTCTTTGACGGTCCCTGTCTCTTCAGGCTGATCAATTGGACCGTCCCTTCTGATTCCAATCAATTCGAGCCTTCGCTACTCGATTCCAACGACGGTGAGTTCGATATTTCTTGATGTGACCCTTGTTCATTTCAAATCGATTTTGAGGAATCGATGTCGGATCGCCGCCAGCCTAAAAAAATCAAACTTCCTGTCATCAACCGTCGCCAAGCCTTGGGCTGTGCGGCGGGTGTCGCCGCTGCCGGTCTTGTCCCGTCAAAGGCCAGGGCCGATACGTGGGAAAAATTCGAAAACGCGGAGCTGCACAAAGCGTCGGCAAGTTCAGCGCTGAAGGCGCGTGCCGCGCAGGATTACCGAGCAAGCCACGCGGCGTTTGGCGGCCGGCTTTCCAATCCAATTGAACAACTGTTTCCCGCCAAGGGGAATGGCTGTGCCCACTATAGCGTGGTGGTCATTGGATCAGGCTATGGAGCTTCGATCTGCGCGGCCAGATTGTCTGCCCAACTGGGCACCGGGCATCGCATCTGCATTTTGGAGCGCGGCCGCGAGTGGGTACCCGGTTCGTTTCCGGATACCTTCGGCGACCTGCGTCGTCATTCTCGCACCGCGCCCTGGGGGCGAAACCGGGGGAAAGTCACCAACCCCTTGGGACTTTTCAATTTAACGATGAATGACGAAGTGAACACGCTTTCGGCCTCGGCACTGGGCGGAACTTCACTGATCAATGCCAATGTGGCGTTGAAACCTGACTCCGATGTATTTCGCCAATCCAAATGGCCAGAGGCACTTCGCGATCGACAGATCCTCGACCCCTACTACGAATTGGCTGCCCGCGAATTGAACCTGACTCGCACTCCATTCGACCAGACTTCCAAAGTCCAAGTTCGTCGAAAAGCGGCGGCCCGGGTTTCGATGCGGGCGGGCTTCTTTGATCGCTCCCCTCTGACCGTCATGTACGACCATCGTTATCTCGACGATCAAATGCGAAACCCACATGGGGTGTATCAACAGGCCTGCAATTTGTGTGGCGATTGCATTACTGGATGCAACGTCGGTGCAAAAAACACCCTGTTGACGAATTACTTGCCGCAAGCGAAACGTCAAGGCACGGACATTTTCACTCAGGTCGAAGTCAAGAAACTCGTCAAGCATCAAAGCGGTTACCTGATCCAATTGGAGCACCACGATGATCGCTCCGGAAAGTTATGCAGCCAACCGATCCAAGTCTCCGCCGACTTGGTCATTGTCGCCTGTGGGAGTCCTGGTAGCGCGCAGATTTTGATGCAGTCGCAAAATGAAGAATTCCGTTTCTCGCCAAAACTCGGTCACAATTGGTCTTATAACGGAGACACGATCGGATTCGTGATGGACGGAAAATTCAAGGCCAACATCTCAGGCGTCGGCGCTTACGGGAACGAATGCGGCCCCGGCCCGACTTTGCAAACGACCTTGATCTACGAGCGACGCCAAAGATTGCTGGACCGAATCTTGATTCAGGAAGCGGCGATTCCCAAAGCCGTCGTCGGGCTGTTTCGATTCCTGCTAAAGGATCGGCAACTGGACAACTCCATGGTGATGCTTGGAATGGGAATGGATGAGGGCCGAGGCAAAATCGTTTGGAAAGACAACCGTTGGCAAATTAGTTGGCCCGGCCTGAAAGATAGTCGACTCCGCAAACTGATGTTCGGTGAATTTGACCGTTTGGCCCGTGCCCATGGTGGCTGGTACAAGCGGCTCAAGGAAACGGGCGACAACTTGATTTCGGTCCATCCGCTGGGCGCATGCGGTATGGCCGATGATCCATCGGACGGTGTCGTGAACCACCTTGGCCAGGTCTATAACGGTTCGGGCAGCGGCCAATGCGGAGAGGGCGGACGACCCCAGGTCCACGACGGCCTTTACGTTGCCGATGCCTCGATTGTGCCTACGCCGCTAGGGGTGAATCCCTTGATGACGATCAGTGCGCTTTCAGAGCGGATTTCGCGGCAAATCATCGCGAATCCGGCACACGCCCACCTGTTTCAGCAGGACGTGAAGTGAGACCTGTTGAGCCATTTGACAATCTGGCATGTGACGAATACAACAATACGTTCGCTGATTTTGCTGCCGGCCAGTGGGTCCCGCGAGGGGGAGCCGTGAATCGGGTCAGGCCTTAACCGGAGCAGCCCTAAGCGGGGTACTCTTGTGCGGGGTCCTCTGGCCGGCAGAATCTTTCAGGCTTCGGTTATTCGTCGGATACCATTGCGACTTTCTTTGGCGATTTCGTAAATGCAAACCATTGACGCCTCGTTCGGTCACTTCGTCGGGCTCAATGAAAGCGACGCCCCCGAGCTTTTGGAACGAATGACCAGTGACGATTTGCCTGTATCGGGCGACCGCTATGGGATTCGGTCAAGACTTATTGCTCGCCCAAAGGCAAGTGTTGCCGATCTTGCGTCCGCAACGCTGAAGAAACTTCTCAGCGTCGAACCCGACGATGCTACGGAACTGGGTGCTGTTTTGGTTTCCAGTCGCGTTCACCATCCCGAGGACGTTGCAAATGAGGCGCTCGAATCCATTGGTTTGAAATGCGAAGGGCTTGGTATCGAGCGGGCTTGCAGCGGTTTTCCGGCGGTGGTTCGACTGGCCCTGGAAACCATTGATCGAATCAAAAAACCGGTCGCCGTCATCGCTGCGGAAATCATAAGTCGGAACATCAATTGGGAACCGGCCGAAGGTCGTTTGGGCGACCAACAACGGGCCAGCGGTCAAGCCGCCAAACTGTTTGCGGACGGAGCAGGCGCTGTCATCATTCGCCCGACGTCGAGCAAAGATTCCAATATCATCCTCGATGCCTGGCAAGATCATGTTGCCGATGATCAACAGCTGATTCAAAAAATCGATGTGCCAGATTCCAAGGATCCCTGGGGCAATGTTCGGCCGGAAATCACCACCTGTATGAGCATGCCCGGGCGGCGTGGGTTTTGGCTCGTAAAACGCGCCCCCGAGATCATGGCCGATGCAGTCAAAACCAGTCTCGAACGCGTCACGACCCATTTAGACGAGGCATCCTTCGAACGCCTCCACCTGGTCCCGCATCAGCCGAACGGGCTGATCCTCGATCGACTCGCCGGAATTGAATTCGAGGAATTCAAGCAGCAAAAAGTCTGGAATTGCATTCAGGATGCGGGAAATACCGTTTCTGCTTCCATTCCCCTCGCGATGTCTGATTCGTGGGAAAAAATTGGAGCGCCTGGAGTACTCGCGATGCCTTCGGTTGGGGCGGGCGGCCCCGGGTACAAGCCGGACCACCTAAGTCACGGTTGCGTCCTCGCCAAACTTGTCTAGATCGCGTTGGGTCACGAATCACAACGCTCCGACTGCGAGGAAGCGGCGGTCGTTTGGAATTCGCCTCGATGGCTCTCGACGAAATCCGTCACTTTTGCCGCGGCGTCCATTCCGGCTTGAAAGTCCGCTTCAACGCGACGGTTTCCGGCAGGGCGGGCGACAACCAGGACTTGATTGGACAAGCCCGATCGTTCCAATGCTTCGCGACAACGCTGCCGCCGCCCACGATAATAGGAAGCAACGCTTTGGTCGGCGCAGGTCAGAGCGCTAACGCGGCTGTACAAGGCATCTTTCCAACTAAATCGATGTGAGTTCATGACCAACACCAGCGGCTGCGGACTTGGCAAGTCAAGGAGTTCGACGAACCCATATCCTTTCACGTTCGAATCGACGTAGCTGTTTTCCTTCATCGATGTAAACGGCACCATATTCATGGAGCGCCGAATCCAAGTGAGGGGGTCGTCGCAACCTCGCAAATCGACATGCTGGAACTGCCCGGACTCTTTGTGGACGCATTCGGCAAATATCGAAAAACGACATTCCTTGATTTGCTGGAACACGTTTGGCGTTCGCTTCAACATGATTTCGGTTGCCAACCGCGTGTCGAGCACGCAATGCTGCTCCGAGTTGGCATTCGTATGATTCCTGCCCAGCCCGAGACGCCTCCCAAAACTTGAGAACAGCAAACGTGGAAAACGACCAATTTTGAGCAGTCTTCTCGCATCATCACGAAAAATATCGAGACCGTTTTCGGTGTTGGACGTCGCTAGATAACAGGCGGTCAGGCAGCCAACCGATGAGCCATAGACAGACATTCCGGATGGATCAAACTGGTTGCGTTGGATTGCCAAATCCAGCCCCCGCGCAACCCCGGCTGCGAAAGCGCCGCGGATACCGCCTGGGCCAAACCAAATTCGAAATTGGCGTTCCACTTGTACGAACCGTTTGCATTACCATGGAAAATGAAGATTTTGCCCGCTTGGGAGGACAATCGCAATCGCCTAAAATCAAGGCATGGCTGATCCGTCCAACAAGACTTCCGAAAATTATACCGTCGTCGCTCGACGTTATCGCCCAACCGGCTTTTCACAGCTGATCGGGCAATCCCAGGTCGCGACGGCTTTATCGAATGCGATCCAGCAGGACCGTATCGGACATGCTTACCTGTTTACGGGTGCGAGGGGAGTCGGCAAGACTTCGACCGCAAGGATTTTTGCCAAATGCCTGAATTGCGGAAACAGCTCTTTGCCAACGGTGGAGCCCTGCCAGGGTGGCAACCAGGAAAACCATTGCGATATCTGTCGATCCATTGAGTCCGGTGAAGATGTCGACGTCATCGAAATTGACGGTGCCAGTAACAACGGCGTGGACAACATTCGCGAACTTCGCAGCAACGCCAACATCCGCCCCAGCCGAGCTCGATTCAAAGTCTATATCATTGATGAAGTTCACATGCTTTCGAAAGGTGCTTTCAACGCCCTTTTGAAGACATTGGAAGAGCCACCTTCGCATGTGAAATTTATTTTTTGCACGACGGAACCGGACAAAATCCCGATCACCGTCCGCTCTCGCTGCCAACAATTTGATTTTCTGCCGGTCCAAACCGTCGAGATCAAAAAGCGATTGCAAGAGATTGCCACGAATGAAAACGTCCAGGCGGACGAAGCAGCGCTGAACTTGCTTGCCCAACGAGCCAAAGGCTCAATGCGTGACAGCCAATCACTGCTTGAACAATTACTGTCGTTCACCACGGGTGAAATTACGGTTGCCGATGTTCACCAATTGTTGGGATCGGCCGACACCGCGATTTTGTTTGAGATCGCCGAAGGGCTGATTGCAGGCCAAACTCAGTTGGTTGTTTCGAAAGTTGCCCAAGCCGTCGATGCCGGCGTTGATGCTGGCCAGTTGGCGGAACAATTACTGGGACTGTTTCGTGACGTGATGACCGAAAAGGTTGGTTGCGGTACGGAAGTCTATTTGTTTGCCAGTCCCGATGACCAGGGCAAACTCATGGGATTAGCTGAGCGCCTCGAGTTGCCGCAGTTGCTATCGCTACTCCAAATCCTTGATCGGACGCTGGTTTCGATGCGAACCACCACGCATGGGCGAACGCTCCTGGAAATGGCATGCGTGCGAATTTGCAACATGGAATCGCTCAACGGCATTTCCAACCTGCTGAAGCTATTGCAGTCGAACGAATTGGACTCAACCAAACTGGCTGCATCGCTCAATGCAGGCACATCTGTCCCAACCGGAACCAGCGAACCTGCTTCAAAAAAAAACGACCCACCGGTAGCAACTCAGGTTCGTGAAGTTAACTCGCACACCCCAGCGCAGCCTCCCGCAGTAGCCCCTCCGGCGAGTCCCGAACCGGAGCTTGAACAAAACGCCCAGGCGAAGGCGTCAGCGCCTCCGTCGTCCGATTCAGCGACCATGGCAGCGGAGGCTTCCAAAGGAGCAACAATCGAGGTAACCGAGGCAAATGTTGGCGGTTACTGGAAGCAAACGCTGGGGCAAATGAACGACTCCGCGGCGGTGATGGCCAGCGACTTCAAGAAGCTAGCGATGCCCAAACCAAATCAACTGGTCGTCACGCTGACAGATTCCTATAACATGGACTCATGCAATCGGCCGGAAAAGAAATCGCGATTTGAAACCGTTTTTTCCGGAATCGTTGGTCAGCCGTTTCGAATCGAATTTGAATTTGAAGCAACTCCGGAAACGGAGAGGAAAGTTGAAGCCACGTCGGTCAAATCGCGTCGAGTCGTGATCCGTGAACTTCATCAGCATCCAATGATGGAGCGAGCGATGGAATTATTCGACGCGGAAATCATTGACTTTGAACGAATTCAAACGAAAAAAAACAAACCAAAATAGCTTCCAACTGGAAAGGAAATGGCCGTGTTCAAGGGCTTGGGTAATCTGGCTTCGTTGATGAAAAACGCTGGGGAAATCAGCGGCAAGATGGGCCAGATGTCGGAGGAGTTAAAATCCAAACGCGTAACCGGTGCCGCTGGCGGTGGAATGGTCGAAGTCGAAGCCAACGGGCTGGGACAGATTTTGAAAGTCAAGATCGACCCGACTTTGGTAGAGAAAAACGAAGTCGAGATGATTGAGGACTTGTTGCCTGCGGCCATCAACCAGGCGATTGCCAAATCGAAATCGCTTCACCTCGAGTCCATGCAGGATATCACCGGCGGTATTCCGGGCCTGGAAAACGCGATGTCTCAGATGGGCATGGGCGAAATGGATTTGGGCAACGACGATTCGGACCCGAAAGAATCGTAAACATGTCGCAACTTTCGCAGTCGGTCGTTGAACTGATTGATCAACTTTCCAACTTGCCCGGTATCGGACGGAAATCCGCGGAACGCCTGGCGTACCATATTCTCAGAATCAACAAAGATCAGGCGTTCCTGTTGGCCGACGCGATTCGCAATGTTCGCGAAAACGTTCGATATTGCGAGGCCTGCTTCAATCTGGCTGAGAACGACCGCTGCACGATCTGCGAGGACCCGAAACGCGATCAGGG
>CAYSXI010000099.1:0-18693 GCA_964434955.1 uncultured Pirellulaceae bacterium | reverse complement strand
TTTGTTCAGAATTTTTTTGATTGAAAACAAGAGATTCTCCGCAGTCGATTGAATCTTAAACCGCGAATCATCGATGGAGGCAACTTCGTTTTGCAACGAAATGAGACAGGAGAGGCTCCCAGGTTTACCTTATTCCCTGCTAACATCACTGTCTCAGCAACTAGTTCGCCCGGGGGATCGGATTATTGGCCTTTGATTCCAAGGTTGTCTGACGGCAGGTTCCGACCGGCAAGTTTCGACCGGCTGATTCTGGGCGGGTTCTTTGGATTCGAGCCCAATAAAACCCGTCTTTGTGTCGTTACGGAAATTTGGGAATTTCTTTCCCCAGTCAAGGAACGCAAGCTAGGATTCCCTTATCAACCACGAAACGAGTTGCAACGTCTGCCCGAAATGGCGACCAAAACGTTCTCGACTCATGATCAAGTCACTTTTGAATCACGTGGTTGACCAATTTGCTCGCTAGACCATGCGACTCAAATCACTGCAAAAGTGGTCAAAGCGTTCGTGAGTTCTCGCCGAAAAACGAACGCTTAATTCAAACAATCCACACAATTGATCCACAGCTACGCAACGGAAATGCGTTGAAATGAAAGCCCGGCATTGTTGCAATGCCGGGCTTTTGGATTTTACCAAGGTCTTTGAACGTTCAAGAACGAATTTCTACTGAAGTGGCAAGCCCGCCTGACGAATGATCGCGCCGTTTGCTTCGCTAAGGATCAACAAGCTGAATTGCTGAACATTATCTAACGGCTGGTTTGATAGTGAGGAATAATCAAAGCGTCCACGCAGGTCGGTGTAACCATCCTTGTAAAACTTGACCGAGCCGTCTTTCATCTTGGCATAGACCTTGATGTAAGCCTTGGAAATCGGCTTCTGCGATTGTTTGTTGCGGACTTGGACCTGGCCATAATTTTCCATCATCTTCACAGCCAGGGAATGCGAGTAGAAAACGGCGGACTTGGTCTGTCCTTCGGAAATGATCTCAATCAAGACGTTGTGATTGGCCAGTTCCTTGGGAACATTAAATTCAAATGACTTTTTGTCCTTTGGCAGTTCCTGCTGTCGGGTCATGTTCGGCCGAATCAAAGCGAATCCCCCGGACTGATTTTTGACAAACGGGTTTCGGCTAAACAACAGTTCGATATCCATCTTGTAATAGTTGATTCGGACCTTATCAATGTTTTGATAGTTGAGCTTGACCGTTTGATCGACAATCTCGAATTCAAAAGCGGGCGACTGGGCGGCAAGCTGTGCTTGGACCTGATCCCGATCCCGTTCGTCAGCAGCCGTTGTCGCCGCATCGGATTCGATCTCGGCCACCTGGGTCAGGATGTTTTCAAAGTGCTTTCGCCAATGATCGACAGGATACTGTTGGTACTTGGTCGCCACGGCCTTGGCGGTCGCAACGTCTTCGGTGTACATCGCCAGGTAGGCCTGACAGTAGTCGTACTGCATCTTCGTGTTGAGTTTGCTGCGATCGACTTTTCTGAATTGTTCGATCGCTGACTCGACGCGGTCCTGGAGTAGCAAATAGTAGGTCAAAGACAATTCCAAATCATCTGACGGTTCGTTGTGGTAGGAGAGCACGTCGAGGAACTGATGATACTGGTTCCAAATCTTCGGGTTGTTGATCTGTCGTTTGGCACCCAACTGGTGTTGTCGAGCGTTGTGCAGTGGCCAGAATTCCCGGTGCTCGTAAATTCGCCGATCGATCGGCTTGATTTTCAGCAGCCGGCTGTCCAGGAACTTGCCACAGGAGCTAACAAGCGAATTCTGATACTGCAAAAACTGCGCGATCGCATCGGCATCATTGTGCTGGATCGCGTAGGACCACAGCGTGTTGTCGAAAGTCATTCGGTTCTGAAGCGTCGAAATCACTTTCTTGAAGAAGTCTTTTTCCTTGAGACGGAAAGCAATCTTGGACAGGTCCAGATTCAACGTGTTGTTGGCATTGAGGAAGTCGAGAACTTGTTGGGGCGTTCCGTTTTGCGAAATGAATGCCCAGGAAGTTTTGTCGATTTTTCTCGGTTGGTCGAGGACAGAAAACGTCAACGACTCGGCCACCGCGAGCACTTTGTCGTCATCCGAAACATGTGCCGGATAGTGAGCGTATGTCCCCGGCTCAGGGAAGAAGAAATGGTATTCAAAGGTCTGTGTGCTGAAAGCCGACAAATCGATCTTTACACTTTTCGACTCCTGGCTACCAGCAGCGGGCATCGAACCCTCGGGAATCTGGATCAGGATCGAAACGGTTTTCGGCGTGGACGTCGGATTCGTCACGACGACTTGTCCACCGTAAAGAACCTGCTTGAGGAAATCTTTGCGAACGAACTTGTCGTATCGTTTGCCATCCACGTTTCGATAGCGATCGTCCTTGCGGAAGAAATTCTCGCTGACCAGAACCGTGGAACCGCGACGTTCGAAAACGGCGGGGCGAACCTGTTGGTGGAAGACAATCACGGGTCCCGCCGATTTGAAGGTGATCTTTTCATCGGTGACTTCCTGCTTGTGATCTTTCGCCTCAAAAGGCAAGTCGATCACCGCCATCGCAAGCATCAACTCGGTGAAGTTGCGGGTGCATTGGGCGAAATTGGGAGAAAGGAAAAGTGAACCGCCGTCGTGAGCCGCGTAGTCTTTCCAGAACTCATTGATTCGAACACGATTGGAATCGTGCTGGGCAATCGGTAGTCGATAGTAGTTGGTTTCGACCCAGACTTTGGTGGGCTGGACGCGACGATACAAGGGCTCAAGTTGCTTGCGCATTTCCTTGAGCTTTTTAACCGCTTTGTCTTTGCCGTTGTTTTGAAGTTGCTTGTAGTATCGATCGCGAACTTGTCCGAGTTTCTCGTCGTCGAGTTTTTCCTCGAGGAGCGATAATGAGTCGGCTAATTTCTTTTCGACTTCATTCTTTCGGCGACCCAGGTTGCGCATCTTGGGGTCGGGGCGACCACGTCCGCCGAATCCACCGCCGCCGAAGCCTCCGCCTTCAAAATCGCCGCCAACCGCGGCGCCAGCGCCACCGCCTGCTCGAGGAGGCGATATTCCTTTTGAGCCGTCACCTGGCTTATTGGAAACGATTCCATTGCCACGGTTGTACTTGCCATCAGCTAAAATTCGCTTGCCGGCGGATGATTTTCCTTTTGAGGTCAACCCTTCGGTGCCGAATACCGCCTGATACAACCGATCTTCGGAATGGACGGGTTGCGGATTCAAGGCTTGCAAATCGTAGATGTTTCTTCTTACGGATTCTTTCCGTTCCTCGAGGCGTTGGCTGAGCAAAATCCGCTCGGCCACGTTGAGACGATTGTATTGCCACGGGTCCAGATAGGATTCCGTGCCCTCGTCCAGGAGCCATTGATCAAAGAAGGTTTTGTCTTTTTTGTTTGCCAAGAAGGGTCTTACAACCTCCTCAAAGAACTCGCGGTCCTTCTTGTAAATGAAGAAATTCAGCTCGTGGCAAGCGTACTTGGAGAACAGCTCTCGCTTTTCTTCGCCGGTTTTCTTCGGCCAGGCAAGAATGAATCGGAATTCACCCAGTGTCGAGTTGCCTGACATGTTCATTAGCAGCTGATAAACATCGCCTAGGTCGTCAAATTGTTGAATCTTCGAGGTGGGGCTATTGGTCAATACAACTTCTTCGCCCTCTCGGAGTTGGGAGTTTTGTTTTCGTAACGCGTAATGGGAAGCGGGATCAATTGCTTTCGCCAGTCGATTGTCGGCGAGTTCAATGGGAGTTTCCTTCAACAAGTGATGGACGCGGGACGTCCATACTCGGTCGGAGACAACAATTTGCAAATTGAAATGACCGTTCAACAGTTTGCGGTCGATGATGATGGTGCCCGACTCACTCGGCTTCAAGTTGGTCAGAACGGCAGCGCCGTAGGCCAGGAAATCGAGGTTGCTCTCGTCGCCTGGAATCCGTGGCTCCAAGCTCTTTTTGGGTTGGCGATTCATCATGTCGCTTGGGTCCGGCCCCGATCGATCAAAATCGGCACCGCGCGCGGGCGGCTGGACATAGTTTTTGGTTTCGTCGATGGACCAGGGACGCAACAGCAACGAGGGACGAGTCAGCATGTTCCCCGCGTATTTACGAGCAAACTTTCTTTCCAAAATGTATCGATACTCATCACCAATATTTCGGCCAACGACGTAGGAGGTCGACATCGTTCGCGCGTTCACCCGGAACGGCTCCAGGCCACTGTTGTTCAACAGGATCGGAAAGGCATCAAATCGTGGTTGGTAACGAGTCGCGAAAATGTGAACTCGCGCGGTCGGGCTTGCATTGCCCAATTGAATCGCAACGTTCTTGTCATCGGACTTGATATCGCGGACGTGAACCGGGAACAGGTTTCGAATCTCCAGGTTTCGGTGTTTGCCGAAAACGATCGTGTCGGTTGATTTGCCCTCGGTAATGGAAAGCTGCAATGTGCGGTTTTCGTTTTTCAGATTCAATTGATAGTCGCCGACCGGGAGCCCTTTGACTTGAAGGACTCCGGGCTGGAGTTTGATCGCGTCGAAGAAATCTCTGACGATGACCCCGGAGCGAACTTCGAACAGACTTACCGATTCGCGGCTGATTTTTTTGGTCATTGAGACCGGGATTTGTAGGGTTGACTTGGTGTCGCCATGAACGATTGAAAACTTTTGATCGGAAGGTTTTGAAGTGGACCAACCGCGGCTGACACCAGGAATGGTTGCTTTGATATGGGAGATGTCGGAAAGTTCGCCCAGCGTGATCTGCCCGGAGTCATCCGTCTGTAGCGAAACCTGGAATGGTCGCGTGAACATTCGATGTTGCAGGTTGACCAGAACGGCCTGTTTGACGATGGCGGTTCCGTTTTTACCGCGAACTTCGAGGCGATAACCGTCGCTGGCATGGAGCAGGTGCAAGTCTCGGATGGATGTCGATTGGTCGATTCGGTTGATTTCAATGGTCTGGCTATCCGCAAGCGTCTCCGTGGAACCTTGGCTCACATTTTCGACTTCCGCGACCAAGCGGAACCGAATCGATCGCAAGCGGGCAGGGACACCAAACTCAAACTCCGACTCAAAGTCTTCGGATAGTTCGACGTTTCGAATCACCTTGCTGGCGGTAATGCCTTCCGCGTTGACCGATTGAATTTCGAGCGTCGCATTTTTGAGTGCCGAGATCGGCGTTGGCCAGCCACTGGTGAACAGCGTTGGTCGAAGCGTCACTTTTGCGATTCGGTTCTTGAGCAACGATTCCCGGTCGACGTAGAATCCGGCCCGCAGCCGGTACGACTCACCGATATGATTGAAAAAGCCAAGTGAGCTGAGGCCCTTGTGCGAGACCACAACTGGCTTGCGCCCGGGATTGGTTGAGAAAGGAACCTGGATGGTTCCATCTTCCTGACTAGTGAATTCACGACCACCGATCCAGATCGAAGCGTCTTTGACCTTTTCGTTCTTCCAATCGAAGACCGTAAACTGTTGTCCGGCAAAATTGGCATCACTGACAAAATGCAGGTGTCCTTTTCGGACCAAGGCTCGGCTGCTGATTCCGTTACCAATAAAGTCGATGACGTAGACACCGGGCTTGTTCAGTTCCTTGAACTCGAACGTGCGGCGTACCTGCCGAGAAGGTGCATCATCGTATCGATGGTTTTGTTCCCAGTTGGGCACGAGCCCATCCAGGTTGATATCGGTATCAATTTCACGCCCATATTTCTGGTAGAAGTTCTTTGTGTTGATCTCGAAGACTTTGATCAGCAAGTGATTGACGTTCTTGATTTTTACGTCCAGCTTGACGGTTTGATCAACGGCAAACTTGCGGGCGTTGCTTTCCGGGAAGTCGAGATCGATTCGATTGACGAGTGCTTTGTATTCTTCCGGGCCAAGAAGCGAAGCCCATTGTTCGGGATCTCCCAGGCCGTGAATGATCTTTGATTGAGCGAATTGCCGTTTCAGGAAATTGTCTTCGAGGAATCGTGAAAACAGCTTCCAGTCGTCTGCGTTTTTGTAAAACTCGCGCAAATGGCTTTCAATTAGGGGAGCATCATTCCCAACCGGGGGAAGAAGCGAATGAGGCGTGAAGCGAGCATTGATGTCGGCAAAATTACGCTTTGACTCAAAGGACTTGATGTACTTTGGATTCACATACCATTGGTGCCTTGGCAACTTGATGTAGCTTTCAAAAAGCTCGCGATCAAACTTGCCCTGATAAAGATTGAACTTCAATCGATGGTAGAGCACCGATGCCTTGAGCGAGTTGTGGACAGGCGCCAGTCGTTCGACAAACGACGAGACTCGCTTCAGATAAGCCTCCAATTCCGGCTCGTCATAGTCGATTTTGGCCAACGCGGGAGCTTCGTCTTCATTCGGTTTCAGCTTGGAAAGGTAGGTCTGAACAAATCGGGTTTCATTCAGAAGGGAAGGGCGTTTCTTGAGCAGGGCATCCAACTGGTCAACGGTCATGGCACGATGGATTCCAAGCGAGCCGAAAGCTCGCGCATCGCGTTTTGACAACTGACGATCCACCAGGTCAACCAGGTTTTCCGCGTCGGGTGCTCTTAGCCTTTCCAGCAGGTGCTTTAGTTCGCGATCATTGAGTTCCTCGGACGCCAATCGGAAAAGGGCCGTATCCGTGAATCCCTCGGTCCGGAGGTGGCGACTGCGCGCGTCTTTGGCCAAAGTCGCATAACTGATCAAGCTTGGGTCCAGTCGCGTTGGCAAATCCAATTCCGCTTTCGGGATTTCACGTTGGTGGTCAAAGCGAAGCCCCAATTCTTTCTTGAGGTAGTCGAGCGTTTTCTGTGGGTTCTGCTCATAAGTCAGAAGAGCTTGGCGGTTCTGAATCTGTCGCACCAGGTAACTTCGGCCGTGGCGTTTGACCCAATCTTTGACCGTCGCGTCGACCTGGTCATACTTCTCCGAATTCTGCAAATGGAGGCAGTGGAAATAGTAGTAGGCCTCCGTACCCGGAATCAGCTTTTCCAGTGTCTTTTCACGGTTGGAACTGAGGACAAAATCTTCCACAAAGCCGATCTCACGGCTTTGTCCGAAAACGGATGGATTGCCGGTTGAAAGGAGAGCAAAGGCCGTTGCAAGAACAAGGGCGGTGAGACTTTGGCGAAAGATCTTCATTTTTCAACTCGATGAAAAGTGATTTTAGCTTGAGTCAGAACTACGAGGCATGAGCAAAAAGCGGCCGACAATTGATGGCCCCAATCAGGTGCCTCGTTTCAAGGATACCGAAGGGCACGATGCTGAGACGCGCGATCGAAACAATCAGTTCGCACTTCGTCACGATTTTTTTAAGCCGGCGGCTGGCGGCTCCTCAACTTTGTTGCAAAACGCAAAATCATCCCGCCCCGATTCGCTTGCTAGTGGCTATTTTAGCTGGCAAGATTCGAATCGGAACGCTTTCCCGAAATTCAGGGAACTATTTGGAGTTCGATAGCGTCTCAGCGAAATTTTTCGGGTTCATTCGGCAGGAAACTGAACCGTCGGCAAAACCGTGACGTAGGCAGAAAGCTTACAATGCAAGGAAGCTCGCCCAATCTTCAAAGCTGGCCAATGGAATGATTCCATGTTCTGCAAAAAACGTTTGTCTGTTCGCCTCTTCGCCATTGCTATTCCCTTGTTGATCGGCGCTGGCGTTGACCACATTTCAATACAAAAGGCAAGCGCACAGGGACTGCCAAACGAATTGGGAAATGGTGATTTCGAGCAGGCCAATGACACAGGATTCGATTCCTGGAATTTCTTTCCCGTATCTTCGGGTTATGAAATCAAGGCCGACAAAGAAGACAAACAGTCGGGTGAACAGTCTGCCTGGCTCGATGGCCGCAATTCGACAATTGCTGCGAACGGATTTGCCAACCTAAGCCAAGTGCTTAGCGCGCAATCCTATCGAGGCAAAAAAGTTCGGTTTCGGGCGGCCGTACGGATTGCGGATGCGGAAAACGGCGCCCGGGCTCAACTTTGGTTTCGAGTTGATCGCCCGGAGAAGGACGGTCAACGACAGTTTGGCGCATTTGACAACATGCAGCAGCGCCCCATCCGTTCCGGGGAATGGAAGGAATATGAGATTGTTTTGAAAGTCGATGATGACGCGACGCAAATCATTCTTGGAATGTTGATGTTCGGGAAAGCAAGTTTCCGAATCGACTCCGCAAGCTTCGAAATCGTCGCCGATGACACGCCAACCACCGAACGGAAGGTGGCAACCCGCCCACAAAACGCTGCGAACGATTCGTCGACAAAAAAGCCATCCGGTCCCCCAACTCCCAAAGGACTCCAGAGCCAGGAACCGCAGCCATTTTTTACGGCCTGGCTGATTCTCCCAATCATTGGAATCCTGTTGATGGTGGTGTCGCAAATAGGGGTCCGCCAGCGCTCGCCCGACGAAGAGTTGTTGCCGGTCGACTTGTCACAAGAGCGATTGCCAGTATCCATCTTGAAATGGATCCGTCGTTATTCGTTTCGATTCGCGTTCATTTACTGGATCATTTACTGCCTGCCGCAGCCGGTTCAGCAGATTCAGGCGGGATTCGGGTTCCTGTTTCCCAAGACCTTCGCGAACTTCAATACCTGGCTTGCCAAGATCAACCAATGGGAAGTCGCTCCGGTTCAATTCTATCAAGCGAAAATGAAGGAAGCGGTCGAGTGGGTGGCCTCGAATCGACTTGGCATCGAATACGAACTTGTCATGCCGGCGGGCAGTGGTGATACGACCTACAACTTTGTTCAGTTGTTGCTGTATTTCGTCGTTGCGATTTCCGTCGCGGGTTTGTGGTCCTTGTGCGACTGGAGACGGACCGACCACCCTTGGCTTCGAGATGGTCTGCGCAGCTACATTCGCTTTATACTCGCGATCACCATGTTGAGTTATGGTCTGGCCAAGGTGGGATGGGCCATCAATCAGTTCCCCGAGCCCAACGTGGATCGATTGATGAAAACTTATGGTGACTCTTCACCGATGAATCTGGTGTGGACGTTTATGGGGGCCTCGCGCCCCTATACGATTTTCGCCGGAATGGGTGAAGTCATCGGCGCGTTGCTCCTGGTTTGGAGGAGGACATCGATGATTGGATCCGCTGTGATCATCGGCGTGATGCTCAACGTGGTGATGTTGAATTTTTGTTATGACGTTCCCGTCAAGCAGTATTCGTTTCACCTGTTTTTCATGGCGGTCTTTCTGCTTCTTGCGGATTCAGGGCGGTTGGCAAACATCTTTGTTTGGAATCGACCGGCCCAGGCCGTCGACATGCGACCGCCTTTCACGAACCACTACTCGATTTGGGTGCACCGTGTCATCAAAGTCTTGATGATCGCGATTTTGATCGGCATTCCGATTTGGCAGCGGGCTCAAATGGAATCAAATTATCAAGAAACCAAACTCGCCCAGCCGGAGTTTTTTGGAGCCTATCAAGTTGAAAAGTTCGAAAAGAACGGGGAGCTGATGCCACCGGTTCTGACGGACGCAAGCCGCTGGAAGTCGATCTCGTTTCAGCGTCTGCCCTATGGGCCAGGCGGCGTTCGTAAACAAACGGACTACATGATGGTTCGCATGATGAACGGAATGATGGGAGGCGGGTTTGTGACGATCGACGAAGAAATTCAAAAAGTCGAGTTGCCCGCCCAGCAACCATCGGTTCCCAAGGTGATCTCGATCAAATCCATTGACGAAAAGACAATCGAGATCTCAGGAAATGTCGGCGAAGATGAATTCAAGATTCGTTGCCGCCGAGTTACCCGTGAAGACTTCTTGCTCGTCAACCGCGGTTTCCACTGGATCAACGAAACCCCCTACAACCGATAGCGTTGCCCGGGTTGGTCGGCTCAACGGGCGACACGTTGTCGCCCGATTCTCGTCACCTACTTTTGATCGCCTGAATCTGCTTTGCCGGAATCTGCTTTGTCCGGCTGAACCTGTTTTCCTTCTTCCTTCAGGACTTTGTCGATGGCTTCTTTCAGCTCTTTCGGGCTGAAGCCGGAAGGTCCCGGAGCTCCGGGGTAGGCGACGGTTCCGTCGGTCTTGATCAAGTACAAGCGTTCGGGATACGCGCAATACTGAATCATGACTTCGTTATCCATTTTGTCCACGTAAGTCTTGATGCCATGCTTCATCGCTGAGTCGCATTGCGAAGCGAGCTTGCGTCGCTCTTCGATGGTCTTGGGGTCATGGACGGTGCTGATGTCGCCGTACTGCCATCCGTCCAACGGATGGGCTTCGCGGATGTAAATCACAGCAAACTTGACTTGGTCGTTGTAGTCGCGATAAAGATCGGAGAGGCTCACGGCCGCTCGAAGAAAGGGCGGTCAGGTGAAACTTCCGAAAACCAATGCAACCGGTTGTTTGCCACGGTAGTCAGAAAGCTTAAATGTTTCTTTTCCTTCGATGTCCTGCAATTCGAAATCGAAAGCCATCTCACCCGTTTTTGGCGCAAACTTGTTGTAGTAGTTCTGCCAGGCCGTTTGCTCCGCCAAACTGGTGATCAGTTTATTGCGGTTGTTTTCCGGATCGAATTTCTTGACGCCGTCCGGATTTTGTTTGGCATCCGGTGGATGGTCCCATTTGGGCGGTCGGTTGGACCAGAAGTAGTAGAACGCAATGGAGCCGGAGATCGCGGCCAGGGCAAAGACAAGAAGTACGATTTGTTTCATGGGTTGGACAATCAGGTAGGAGGCAAAGTTTTGAAATAGTTTAACTACCTATACGCGGCGTTCTGTTGGAAAGATCACCAAGGACGAATGAGCTTTCAGGTGGATGCCTCAACTGGGTGCGTTTGCGGGGTCTTTCTGGGCGTTGTCGGATTCGGAGCCGGTGGCTTCCGAAGTTGTTTTCTGGTCGTTTTGAATTGCTTCAAGTTTCTCGTCGTTGCCAACGATTCCCCCGGCGTATTCCACATCTCCAATTCGTTCGATGACACGATATTTGCGGCGATAGTCGTGATCGATGAAGTCGACAAACTTGACTTCGTATTCCATCTCTTCGCCCATTTTCTCGCGCAAGAGTTTGCAAGTTGCCTCCCGGATTTCGTTTTCGGGCGAACCGGCCTGGACAATGTATTGAACCTCAAGTTCTTTTTGGCCGCGCTCATAGACTTTGATTTCAACGATGTTGTCATCAAATTGCGCATTCAATTCATTCACGAACTGGTTGAAGAACGAAGGATAAAATCGATCGCCGTTATAGGACATGATGAAGTTTGAATCTTTGCCTTCGATATTGCTGATAACGTAACGTTCTTCGCCTTTGGCATTTCTTCGAAACTCGACGTCAGCGATATCCTTCATCTTGTAGCGGATGAAGGGGAAGTCCGTCATCCCGAGACTGGTGACGATCATTTCCGGCTTGCCGTTTTCGTTGGGCGCTGTTTCGACATAGGCGACGTTGGCGAATACCTCGAGGCCGTTTTCGGTTTCATGGGCGATCTCACCCAACTCGACCGAGCCGTAGGAGTCTTCGATTTTGCTTCCGGTGAAAACTTGACTGATGTTCTTGCGTTGACAGTCAAAAAAGGTTTCGCCACTGGTGTTGATCAACTCCGGGTGGTACTTCAGCGGGAGATCATGCTTCTTGATCGTTTCCGCGATCATGTTTAACGGTGAAGGAAAAACAAGCAGCATCTTCGGTTTGAATGAGTTGATTTCATCCACAAGTCCACTAATCGATTCTTTGTCGATGCGATCAAAAAGATGAATCTTGAATCCGCTGAGCCAGCCAACGTTATTGAAGCGGGCGAGGTCATCGATGTTGTAGGTGTTTTTCGGGTAGAACACGAGGATCTTATCACCGGGTCGCCAGCCCATTCGATACCAGCACTTGAAGAAAGTGAACAGCATCGAAAACATGTGAAACTTGGTCATGTGGACTTTGAGTGGCAGCGAGGTGGAACCCCCCGTTGCCATGGGCATGATGAAATTGCCTTTTCTCAAAGTGGACAAAGTTTGAAAAGGCTTTCCCTCAAACTTCAATTCGAGCTCATCGACATTCGAACCGAGCTCTTCGTGCATCACGCTTACGCCGGCTTCGGCATAATCCTGTTTCGAGAAGGCGGGAAGCTTTGCGTATTCCTTGAAGAAGGTGTCATCGTCCGCGTCACGATTTTGATCGAGAAACTCGGTAAACCGATCACGAAAGAAGGGATTGTTTTTGTTGACGGACTCGATCGTGCGCTGGATATCGCCGCGGATCTTCGGGTTGATGTCATGCAACCGATCCTCTTCAACGACTTGCTCGTAGAGTTTTCCGACACCGAGAAGACTCAATGCCCAGCGAGAAAGCAACTTGCCCATGAGGACTCCGTAAAAAACGCCTGGTTCGTCGTATCATTCAGGTGATCCGACAGCAAAGATACGTTTATAGTTTTGCCTCGGATTTCTTGATAGGTGCAAGCTTCCGGGGCGAGCGAAAACCGGCAAAAAACCCGGGAATCGGAAGGCTTTTGGAGCGTTGGGGGCTTTTTCCGGATATTTTCCGTGGTGCCTACAATAATTGCCGGGTTCCCACTGTCAGATAGATATCAACGACCTTGAATTGATCAGCGTGAATACAACGGAACGGAATATCGAACGGGCAAAGCAGGGCAGTGAGGTTGCCTGGCGTGATCTGCTGGAGCCGCTTCAGGCGCCGGTGACTGCCTATCTCGCCCGATTCGTTCAGCCTTCGGATGCACTGGATATCGCCCAGGAAACCTGGGTTCGGGTGATCCGAAGCATTCATCAGTTTGAAGGACGTTCCAGTTTTAAATCGTGGGTGTTTCGGATTGCCTACCGTCAAATGTTGAACCATCAAAAACGAAAACCGAAAACCGATTCGCTCGCGGTGGACGTTGCGGGCGAAGACGCTGCCATTGAAACAAAGCTTGAGCAAGTGGAAGCCCAGAGCCAACTGTTGGAATGTGTTGATCGTTTACCGGAGCATCAAAGGCAGGTGGTTTGGCTTCGCCTGAGTGAGGGGCTTACCTTTCGAGAAATCGCAGAAGTTCTGGATGCTCCACTCAATACGATCCTGGGGCGGATGCATCAGGCCAAACAGCAACTCACGAAAGCGATGATTAAAAAAGGAATCATTACGGGGGCGGCAACATGAGCGGAAAACATTCCTCCCGTCCTTCGAATGGGAAACCAGAACGTGTAAGTGAGCAGCGGGCTGCGGAGCTTCTTTTGAATTGGTCGGGTGAAGAGGCGACTGAAATCACGGCCGCTGAACAGGCCTATCTTGATGAACTGAACCAGCTTCAAGAATCGTTTGACCAGAACATCAAGATTCAACAGGCCACTGATGAACAGGGAGCCGGCGGCCAGCCGGGCAACGTTGGAAGTCGTCAGACACCTGAGGCGTTAACGCCACGCTGGATTTCGGAGGCGATCTCAAAAGCAAACGTTACGGAAGATGGCGAAGCCGGCGCCAACATCGTCTCGAAAAAAGCCGGTCGCCTTGTGGGTGAATCACGTCATTCGCTCGAGCCATGCGATACAAAATCTTCAGCGCCAGAGAAAACAATTGTCGAAAAAACAATTGTCGACAAAACAGTTGTCGAGCTTGCCCTGAAGAAAACGGACTTGGCAGATGAATCGAAGCGAAGTCGGTTTGGGTTCGCCGCTTGGGTCAGCATTGCCGCGATGATTGCGGTGACGGCCATTTTCGCGATTGGGATTTGGCTGCAACCCGGAAACCAGGGTAGCTCGCTTGCCAATCATTACGTGCCGCAACACGCAAGTGCGTTCAAAAAAGAGCGAGCCAAGCGGATCTTTCGCGATCCTCGCAATCGAGTTCGCAAGAAAATACAGATTTCCAGAAATAGAATTGCTATCTCAAAACGGAGGTATTCAAAAAAATCATGAGTAAGTCGACGAACAACAACCGTCTTGGAGTGAAACTGAATTGGTTGGCAGTTTGGCTGATGGCCTTTTCGCTGGTGATATTCGGGCAGCCCCAGTCGAGTAAAGCGATGACCGGACTTTCTGATTCCTTCCTGGGTCAAGAAAAGAGTAACAAGGAAGACGATCAGGAAGAGGACGACCGAAAAGAGGACGAGCAAGAAGAGGAAGATGAGCAGGAAGACGATCGTCGTCAAGAAGAAGACGAAGATGAAGATGACGACAACGAAGGAGATGGCGACCAGGAAGATGAAGACCAGGAAGATGAAGACCAGGAAGACGACGAAGATGAAGAGCAAGAGGGCGATGAAGAAGGCGACGAAGATGACGACGAAGATGACGACGAAGAAGAGGATGAGGAAGAGGAAGAGGTAGAAATCTCACGCGAGGAAGTCATCGCCTTCGCCAAAAAGCATTTGCCGCGAATCTACGAAGAGCTCGAAGAGGTTCTTGAGGAAAGTGGTGAGGACGAAGAATTTGTTGAGGAAGTTTTCCATCGTGGCCGCGAGCTGATTCTCGAGCATCGCCATATTCAAGAGAACTTTGGCAAGCAACTCAGCGAGCAGTTCCTCGCCGTGCACCGCATCGAGTTCGAGATGGAAGAGCTAATCGAACGCTTTCATGATTCGGAAGAAGGCGATGAGGACCGCGACAATATCAAGGCAAAGATTACTGACGCCGTGAAAAAGCGTTATCAATTTGAGCTGCAGCTTGGCAAGGCAGAACTGAAACTGTTCCGCGAAGAGATCAAGCAACTTGAGGCGGAGATCAAAGAGCAAGAATCAAACATGTCTCAGAATATCGAGGAAGAGATTCGCGATCTTCTCGAAGGTGAAGACGAGTTTGATGAGGGAGACGGCGACGATGATGACGAGTTTGATCGCGATGAAGACGTCGAAGAGATCGAGGAAGGCGATGGAGATGATGGTGACGATGATGAAGACGACGGCGACGAAGGCGACGACGATTAGTCTTTTTTTCGTTGTCAAAAGAATCATCGCCAGATGATCGTTGAAACAGAAGTGTTTCATGGTAGGGGCAGTCGGGTAACTGGCTGCCTTCCTTTTTGGAGTGTGAACATGAACCTTTGCCGAATGAGCTTGATACAGCTCGCCCTTTTCTCCGGTTCCTCCCTGGCGCTCGCCATGGTCTTCCCGGCAGAATTGACGTCGCAGGATTCAAGTTCTGATTCAGCACCGATTGCACTGTCCGACGATCTGCTAAAGATCGCGAATGCAAATTCGAGGGAGTCGGCAATCAAGTTGTTCAAGGCACATTGCTACTCCTGCCACAACGCCAAGTACCAGGAAAGTGAATTGGACTTGGAGTCGTTATTCAAGCGTTGGCCCTTGGTCAAGCAACGTCAGACATGGATCAATGTTTTGGAACAGACACGAAATCATGTCATGCCCCCCAAAGATGATAGCGAGCTGTCCAATCAAGACCGTCGGCAGATGGTGGCGTTCCTTCATAAGGAAATCAACCATTTCGATTATTCGAAAGTGGACCATCCCGGGTTCGAACCCTCACGTCGTTTGACCAATCGCGAGTATCAGAACACGATTCGTGACCTGTTTAATATTGAATTAAACGTTACTCAGGGGATGCCGGACGACTTGCGGGGCGAAAGTGGCTTCGACAACAGCGCGGATACCCTTTTTATCCAGACCTTGTTGATGGAGCGCTATCTACAGAAGGCCGAGTTGGTAGCCAACCATGTCGTCTCCGAATTCAAAAAAGATCGCCGCAAAACAGGCAGGTATTTCCGGGTGACGCCGACATCAACTGTTTCGGCCAGATCGGCGACCGAGAAAAACTTGCGTGCCTTCCTGCCGCGCGTCTTTCGTCGTTCCGTCAGCGAAGGCGAGCTCAAGCAATACCTGCAAATATTTCAGTCTGCTTATATCAAGTCGCGGGATTTTGAGTCGGCTTCGATGGCCGTCATTCAGACGGCGTTAAGTTCACCCAGTTTTTTGATCAAAACCGAAGCGGCGGTCTCCGATCGAGTAACCCAAAAGATCGGTGGCTATGATTTGGCCAACCGGCTTTCGTTTTTTATCTGGGGCTCCATGCCGGACGACGAGCTGTTCGAACTTGCCAGGCAAAATCAATTGTCCGATCCAAAGATCTTTGACGCACAGGTTCAAAGAATGCTCAAGGAACGTCGCTCGCGATCACTTGGCAACGACTTTGCCTCTCAATGGTTTAGCTTCCACTATATCGGGAAACAAATTCGAGCCGATCCGATCGACAATCCCTGGTGCACGGACACGTTGATGGAATCCATGAAGCAGGAATCCATCCTGTTTTTTCATTCACTGGTTCGCGACGATCGGCCACTCAGTGACTTGATCAATGCTGATTACACCTACATGAACGAGGAGTTGGCAAAGCATTACCGGATTCGAAATGTTAAGGGTGAGCGAATGCGGAAAGTGCGCCTCAACAGTCAGCGCCGTGGCGGAGTCTTGGGCCACGCGAGCGTGCTTGCCGTGACCTCATTGCCGGGTCGAACGAGTCCCGTGAAGCGGGGGACCTGGATATTGACGGAGATTCTTGGGACGCCCCCGCCTCCTCCGCCGCCGGGAGCCAGTGTCTTCGATGAAGAAATCGAAGAGAACGATCGATTGGATTTGCGAGCCAAGTTGAAACTTCATAGCAAACAGGCCAACTGCAAAACCTGCCATCAACAAATCGATCCGCTCGGATTCAGCCTGGAACACTATGACTGGTTTGGGAGATATCGAAGTCGCGTTGATGGGCGACGAATCGATTCCAAGGGCCAGATGCCCGATGGAAAGAAATTTAGCGGCCTGTCGGGACTCAAGCAGGTCATCGCCGACGAAAAGATGGAATTGGTCGCGACGAATGCGACCCGCAAATTGTTGACCTATGCCTTGGGGCGGCAGTTGGAATACTACGACGAGAAAGCGGTGATACGAATCGTTTCCGTGGCCAGGAAGGACGACTACCGACTGCAAACGATCATTCGTGAGATTACGAAAAGCTATCCGTTTCGATACCGAAGGCGAAGTGAAGCCGAGTCCCATCCGTCGAAATCCAAAGGAGCTCCCCAATGAACCAACGACGTTCGTTTTCGATTCCCAGTCAGATGTCGCGCCGAACGCTACTGCGTGGAGCGGCGGCCGCCATCTCGCTTCCCCTATTGGAAGCGATGACGCCGAACACCATGGCGGCAACGCCGAGTGTTGCTACCGCGGCCAACGCTGAGGCTCCCGTGCGCCTTTGCTACTTGTACTTTCCCAATGGTGTCGCGCCTGGCGCCTGGAATCCAACCAAAGTTGGGGCAAACGGGACGCTTCAAAAATTGAACCCGTGGATGAGTCCATTGGAAAAGCATAAATCGGAGTTGACCATTTTTCGCAACATGTGGACGCCACGTGGCAACGGGCATGGAGCCGGGACGGCGACCTGGTTGACGGGTGGTTCCTTCAATGAGCAACGCACCCGGGCCGGCGTTTCGGTTGATCAGGTTGCGGCTGAAAAAATTGGCAAGCAAACGATGCTGCCATCTCTGGAACTGTCGATGCAGGGTGAAGGTTTCTTTTCTGGAAGTCTTCCAAGAAACACCATCTCTTGGGACCGGAACCATTCGGCGATGCCGCGCGAGACCCGTCCACGTGCGATCTTTGACCGAATGTTTCGAGTGCAGTCCGAAGGGGCGGCTTCGGATCGCTCCGTGTTGGATCAAGTGCTGGACGATGCACGTCGAATGAAACGACAGCTCGGGAGCCAGGACAATCGAACGGTAGAACAGTATCTTGAAGCAATTCGAGGAGTCGAGCGGCGCTTGGAGTTTGCTCAACAGAAAAGCCAACTTGCAAAGAATGATTCGCAACTTTCGAAACACATGGTCCGGCCGGGCGAAGGCGTTCCCGAGGAGCATAGCGAATACATGCGAGTGATGTTTGACATGATGGTTCTTGCATTCTGGGCGGACGCAACACGGGTATCCACCTTCATGCTGGACCATGGTCAGAGCAATCGCTACTTCAACTTCATGGATGGCGTCACGGGAACCTGGCATGCGCTTTCTCACTGGCGCGATATCAGCGGGCGGACCGAAGACGACGACGGGGTGCATTCCTGGAGTTCGCGCGCTGAGAAGCGAGCGATGTACAACCGCGTGGTGAAGTGGCACCACGAACAGTTCGCGTACTTTTTGTCGCGATTGTCAGAAATAAAAGAGGACAATCGATCGTTATTGGATAATAGCCTGGTTCTCTACGGCTCCAGTCTTTCTGACGGTCATGAGCACGAAGCAAAAAATCTACCTTTGATCCTGGCTGGCAAGGGCGGCGGCAAGCTCAAGTCGGGGCGTGTCGTACGGTTCAAGCGAAATACTTCCATGTCGAGGCTGCATTTGACGATGTTGCGTCGCGCGGGAGTGCAAGTTGAACGATTTGCCGAGACGACCAAAACGCTTTCGCTTGAATGAAATCTTTCAAGCGGGAAGCGTTGGATTCTTTTTCGCCTTAATGCGAAGTCTTGCGTTGATGGGCATGCTTGGTTTGATGAAATCGTTTTCGTGCAATTTGCTGCGCTTGTGGTACTAAAGCCGCTTCAACGCAACTAAAATGATGGTTTTCCAAAACCTAACTCGGGATTTTGCCCGCGACGAATTTCCCGCGAACTAAATTTGCGGTGAAACGACCGTCCAATTTCGGAGACCATCGATGACGACTTGCCGTCAAATGTTTTCTTGCCTGCTTTTTGCTTTTGTTGTTCTGGCAGGCTGCTCGCTTAACGCTCAGCACAAAGATTTGGAGCTCAAGGCCAGCGACAACATCGTTTATATCGGTACAACGCTTGCGGACAGGA
>CAYSXI010000098.1:3482-18710 GCA_964434955.1 uncultured Pirellulaceae bacterium | reverse complement strand
ATCTTCCCGGACCCGGTGCTGCGGGTGGACTGCCCGCAGGTCACCGAGTTCGACATTCAAACTCCACCTGCCACTGTGGGGGCCGCGATGAAACGTTGTCTGGTATTGGGATACGGGGTATTCGCCTATCTGGTGTTCTTTGGCGTTTTTCTTTACGCCATCGGATTCATTGGCAACCTGCTGGTTCCGATTTCCGTTGATAGTGAACCGACGACAAGTCTTTCGTTTGCACTGTTCGTCAATCTCGGATTACTGACGGTGTTCGCGGTTCAGCACAGTTTGATGGCGCGGCCGTTTTTCAAGCGTTGGCTGACGCGATACGTTCCGAAGGCAGCAGAACGTTCGACCTACGTCATGGCATCGAATATCGCGATGATTCTGATGTTCGCATTTTGGCAACCAATGGGAGTTAAAATCTGGAGCTTTTCACATCCCGCTTTGCTCGCGATCACCTACACGTTGTTTTTTGCCGGCTGGGCACTTGTCTTTGTCTCGACATGTTTGATCAACCACTTCGATCTTTTTGGTCTTCGGCAAACCTGGATTTACTTTTGCGGCAAGCCTTATCAGCCGTTGAAGTTCAAAATGCCTTGGTTGTACAAACACGTAAGGCATCCATTGTACGTTGGGTGGATCACGGTTTTCTGGGCGACACCGACCATGACCGTGGGGCATTTGTTTTTTGCGGTCGCGACAACGGCCTATATTTTGATCGCGATTCAACTCGAGGAACGTGATTTGGAGCAAGTGCATGGAGTTTCCTATGTTTCATACAAAAACGAAGTTCCCATGCTGGTCCCTCGATTGAGCAAACGAACTCCGATGGACAGTGGGATCCATCCTGGCGAAATCAGTTAAGATGATGGGATCTTCATTCGACGTGGGTCGCATACATGAATCGAAACGAAAAGTCAGACGAAACGGAATTGCTGGAGCGTCGGGTGCTGGAACGAGACGATCCCCACGCGATTGGTGAGCTGATTGAAAAGTATCAGGATCGCCTGGAACGTGTTGTTCGATTTCGGATGGACCCGAGGCTTCGGTCTCGGGTTGATTCTGTGGATATCTTGCAAGACGCATTTGTTGAGGCCACCCAAAGAATCAAAGACTATCGTGCCTGTTCCGACAAAATGTCTTTCTTTCTTTGGTTACGATTCATCACGCTTCAGCGGCTCACCCAAGCTCATCGTCACCACCTGGGTGTTCAAGCACGTGATGCGGGACGCGACGTCGGCATCTACACGCGCACCGGCGGCAGAGCGACGTCCATTGTGTTGGCGGCGCAGCTTTTGGGAAATATCACCAGTCCGAGTCATGCCGCAGTTCGTGAAGAAAACAAACGACGTTTGGAACAGGCGCTTGCCGAGATGGAAGAGATTGATCGTGAAGTTCTCGCGCTGCGGCACTTTGAACAGCTTAGCAATCAAGAAGTGGCTCAGTTGCTTGAGTTAAATGAATCGGCTTCCAGCAATCGTTACATCCGCGCGGTCCGCCGTCTCAAGTCCGAATTGGATCGAATCAACCAGGGCAAGTCGGGAATCTTTGAGGCAAAGTAGCCAGCGATGAACTCACCTTCGGAAAAACGAAACGATTCTGCCGAACCCAGTTTTGACGACCTGGTCGAAGAGTTTATTGACCAAATCCGTAACAAAGAACGACCGTCGATTGACGAGTATGTCTTGAAGTTTCCGCAGCACGCCGCGGATATTCGCGAATTATTTCCGATGTTCGCGGAGCTGGAAAACTACGATCCCGTCGGTCGTTCCCTGGATGTTCCGACCAGTCGATTAAACGTCGATATGCCAAGTCGATTGGGGCCTTACGTGCTCCATCGCGAAATTGGTCGGGGTGGAATGGGGATTGTTTACGAGGCGGAACACGAAACGATGCGCCGCCGCGTTGCACTCAAGGTGCTTTCGGTGAAATCGGAAAAGCCGGAATATATTCAGCGGTTCTTGCGTGAAGTTCGCGCGGCCGGGCAACTGCATCACACGAACATCGTTCCCGTATTCGAAGTTGGGGATAGCGATGGCGTGCATTTCTATACGATGCAATATATCCGCGGCCAAAATCTCGACGTCGTGATCGACGAGTTGCGGAAGATGACGGACCAGGACCCGACCATCGAGTTGAAGGATGGGTTTGACGAAACGCTTGCAAGCGCGGTTCTTGATTTCAATCGCTCGCAGTTGATGAAGCAAAAGGAGCACAGGGACGCAGCGGCCCTGGATGCCACGGTTCCCTTGGAAGATCGCGAACCGTCTGGAGCAACTTGCCAGGAAAATTCCGGGCCCAGAAATCCTGTGGCAAATGACAGTGGTCCGACGAATGCCAGCAGTGGCGTTTCCGAATGGTCCCAAATTGGCGATACCACAGATAACTATTTTCGCCGTGTGGCCCGCGCCGGGGTCCAGGTCGCCGACGCACTTCAGTTCGCCCACGAACATGGGGTTTTGCACCGCGACATCAAGCCTTCCAATTTACTTCTTGATTCGGATGGCGTTGTTTGGATTTCCGATTTTGGCTTGGCAACCGATGAAAGCGACAACTTGACGAAGTCAGGGGATCTGGTTGGAACCTTAAGGTACATGGCCCCTGAACGCTTCCAGGGTGTTTGTGACGCACGGAGCGACGTCTACAGTCTGGGACTAACGCTATTTGAGCTTTGCACCCTTCAACATGCTTTTGACCAGAAAGAAAAAGCCCAACTTGTTCAACAAGTGACTTCGCAGGAACCTTTGCCGCCACGAAAAATTAATCCGAACGTTCCGCGGGACCTTGAAAACATTATCGTCAAAGCGATCTCGCGCGAACCTGCGTTGCGATACGACACCGCCGGTCAGCTCGCCGCCGATTTGCAACGTTTTGTTTCGGATCGTCCGGTTCATGCCAGGCGCCTTTCGGCGATTGAAAAGACCTATCGCTGGGCACGTCGAAATCCCACCCGAGCGGCGCTCGTGGCATCTCTGTTTTTGATTTGTGTCCTGGTGACTGCCGGTTCCGTCTACTTTGCCAAGGTCGAACAACAGCACGCCAAACAGCTCGTGAAGGAAAACGATCGCGTCAAACAAGAGCAAAAGAAAACTGAGAAAGCCTTAAAGAAAGCCGAAGTTTCTGGAGTGTCGTCCCGCGCTCACTTGTACTACGCGTACCTGGGGCAAGCGGATGCAGTTCGAAATAGCGGCATGCCAGGGCAGAATTTTTCAAGTCTCCAATCCGTTCGGATGGCGGCCAACATTGTACCAACGCTCAACCTTCCGCCCGAAAAGGTCGAGCGACGCCACGTCAATTTGCGGACGACGGCGATTGCGGCGATGGCCCAATGGGATATTCGCCCGAGCCACTCCTGGCAAATCGAGGGAGAGCAAACGACCCGAATCGCTACGGATTTCGCAAATCAAAGATTCGCCCAGTCGGACAAAGAAGGAAACATGCTGATCCGTAATTTGTCTGATGGCGAAACCGTTTTCTCCTTACCGGGACCTGGGGAACAGGCGTGGTTGCCGGTATTCAATCGCCAGGGAAGTCGATTGATGGCTCGTTTTCATAACGCGGTGACAATGCGGAATCCCGTATTCCGAATTTGGGACGTCGCCAATCAAAAATTGCTTTTGGAGCTGGAAGCCATTTCACTTTTTGGCCGTCATCAGTTTTCCGCCGACGGCTCCCGATTTGCAGTTTGCCGCAAGGATCATCATATCGAAATCTACTCCAGTCAGGACGCGAAGCTGATTGGTCGTTTCCTGCCAGAAAAACAACCTCGCTTGATGCGATTTGTTGGGAATCATCGGATCCTGGTAAGCGGCTACAAAGACGCTTCGATCGATTTGTGGAAACTGGAGCCCGAGCCCGAAGTCGTGGAAACGATTGAGTTGGAATCGAAAGCAACGGCATTTGATTGGAGTGATGAAAAGCAACAATTGGTTGTCGCGGTCGAAAAGGATATTCTTGTTTGGCCGCAGGGAGCGTTTGACCAATCGCCGGCACGGATCACGGGCCACCGGCGTCGGATTGTCGATCTGTTTATTCATCCGACCCGCCCGGTCGTGATCACTTCTGCATGGGATGGAACCACACGCTTGTTTGATACCGGAAACCGTCAGGAATTGATTCGTATTGAAGGGAAAGCGATAACGAATTCAGGTTTCAATTCAAAGGGAACTCGAATTGGATTCGCCGATGACTTGCGCAATATCGGGATTTGGGAACTTCCCGAGAGCATTCCCCTGGTTAGTCTTTCATCGGATCCCGATCCGGGGGCACGCCGAAAAGCGGAATTTGTCCCCGGGAACGAAAACGTTTTGGCCTACCCGGTCTCGACGGGGGTTCAGTTCTGGAATCACAAAACGCAAACGTTGATTCATCAACTGGATTGTGGGCAAACGAGCAAAGTGATGTTTCGCGGAAACGGCAGCACACTCTATACCGCTGGCAAACAGGGAATCAATTGCTGGAAATTTGATATCGAGGACGGACAATTTGGTCCGGTGATTAGTTGCTCGCACGTTCGAAACATCACCAAAGAATCGGTTGAGACATTCGACATCGACAACGCGGAAGCGACAATTGCGACACCCTATCGTCGGCGGAGTATCAAGCTGATTGATGTTGCATCGGGCGAGACGCAAAGTTTTGGAAACCACCTCAATGTTTCGAAGGTCGCTTTTTCACCAGACGAAAAATTCCTGGTGACAACGACCTGGCAGGGTCGCGGGATCAACGTCTGGGATTTGAGAACACGGAAGCGGCTTACAACACTTGCTCCAATGACCTCGACCTCGATGATCGGATTTCATCCGGATGGCAAGCGCATGCTTGGGATTTCCGGCGACAAGAACTTTGCCTGGTCGACGAAGGATTGGAACGTTCAAGGTGCCGAGACGAGAAAGGTAACCGACGGTTGGCCTGGCGATGTCATGGTTTCACCCGATGGAAGATTGGTGGTTAGAACACGGTCGCAATATTTGCCGGAATTGATCGATTCGAAGACTGGGCAACGACTGGCTTCCCTGGAGTCGCCATTCAAATGCATGATTGGCGCTATTAGTTGGAGTGAAAGCGGCCGCTATGTTTCGATCACGGATCGCGAGACGATCCTGGTTTGGGATTTGCAGCAGATTCGTTCCCATCTTGAGCGGCTCAAAATTGATTGGTCCGACTCCGACTAATTGAGTTTTTGGCAAAATTCCCAATTTGGTTGGTCACAAAATTGGCGCCCCAATCAGTTCCATGGGAATGGAAAGCGAGCGAAGGTCTTTTCAACTTCGCCGCTGAGTACTGTCCATTCATCTTTAGGAGCCGTTTATGTCGACCGTTATCAAGGAATTCAACCAGGAAAAAGCAGAATCATTTATGGGCCAGATGGTCCAGGTTCTTAACGGTGGCGCGCTTTCGATGATGATCTCGATCGGACACCGAACCAATCTGTTCGATACGATGTCCGCGCTGGAGCCTTCGACGAGTGCAGAAATCGCCTCGGCCGCAAATTTGAACGAACGTTATGTTCGAGAGTGGCTTGCCGCGATGACGACCGGTCGAGTGATTGAGTACGATCCGCAAGACAGTACCTACTTCCTGCCGCCCGAGCACGCGAGTATTTTGACACGATCCGGCGATGCCAATTTTGGCGTGACGATGCAGTTCATTTCGGTGATGGGCGAAGTCGAATCCAAAATCGTGGATCGTTTCCAGAATGGCGGAGGTGTCGACTACGAATGTTACTGTCGATTCCATTCTGTCATGGCCGAAGAGAGCAGCCAGACCGTCGTTGCTGCGCTCCAAGATCACATTCTTCCACTTGAACCGGGATTGGTCGAAAAACTGGAGACAGGAATTGATGTTCTCGACGTCGGTTGCGGAAGCGGCCGAGCGATTTGTGAACTGGCGAAACGGTTTCCGAAAAGTCGATTTGTGGGATTTGATCTCTGTCAGGAAACGATTGAAAGTGCCAACGCAACCGTCGCCAAAATGGAGCTTGCCAACGTCCAGTTTGAACAAAAAGACGTCGCGACTTTGACGGAAGGCCAATCATTCGATCTGGTTTTCGCTTTCGACGCCATTCATGATCAGGCCGCTCCAGCAAAAGTCCTTGATGAGATCCATCGAGTCCTGAAGGACGATGGCCTGTTTTTGATGCAAGACATTGCCGGGTCTTCCCAGCTTGAGAACAACTACGATCATCCCATCGCAACGTTTATGTATACGATTTCCTGCATGCATTGCATGTCGGTATCATTGGCGCAAGGCGGAGCCGGTTTGGGGGCAATGTGGGGGAAAGAGCTCGCGTGCGAAATGCTCAATGCTGCTAGGTTTAACAACGTTCGAGTCGAGCAACTTGAGCACGACATCATTAACTATTACTACATTGCAAAAAAAGATTAGAAAGCCCTGCTATTTGCCTTCTTGAGATCAATCAAGAAGGCAATCGGCTACGTGCAAAACGACAATCGGCTAAGAGGCTTTGGAAGTCGACTGTAAATACTCGATGGAATCAAATGTCAGCTCAGCATAGTCCGAGAGGAGCGACTGGCGAGTGGAATTTCGGTAAATGGCAATTGCCTTTTTTCCTTCCCTTTCAATGGGAATGATGAGCTCGTCGAATTGTTCGTCCGAGTCGCGAGACTCTCCATCGAATGGTCCACCTGACAATCGAAAAACGTACCTGGCACGGTCGTAATCTTTTACAACGAGCGCTCGTCGGCACCAATCGATTGCGGAGTTGAAACCAGTACGAAGCGACTGAATCAGCCCAAAGCCGCTTTCCGCACGAATCCCTGATTGCGTGTTTTGCATTTGTCTGCCCCAAAATGCGTTGCCCAATACATCGTGAATCGGCAATTCACCGGCAAATCAACAGTGTCTCCTGATAAATGCCCGGAAGCGACGAACCGGCATTCATCCAACCAAATGTGGAAATACGTGTTTTGCCCTACGCAATGGTTTCACATCCTTGAAAGTGTGAAAGCCTGAATCCAAGACTGCTTGCGGAATTTTTTTCGCAGCGATCGGAATCTTGGTTCCAATCGATTTTTCTTGACAAAACTTTAGCGATTGTTTGCGATAGGCGTTTTGAGTCGTACTCAGTTCAGTCGAATCGCGCGCTGAATCTTGATTCTAGGCTTCAACGATTGTCCGTCCGATTTGGACGAATGAATTTTCTTGACGACTTCCATCCCTTTGGTAACTTTTCCAAAAGCTGCGAAGCCTTGCCCGTCCGAATTTCGCTTGCCGCCAAAATCCAGTTCGGGTTGATCGCCGATGCAAATGAAAAAATGATCCTTTGCCGAATTGGGCGAGCGGTCGCGTGCCATTGAAATCGTGCCATCGAGGTGTTTCAGCCCTGTTTTGTTGGTCCGTTCCAGGTCGATCGGTTCCGCAAACGATTTGCTCATGTTCGGGTTGGCGGCCGCCTGGATGACTTCGATTTTGATATCGTTGTTGAGTTGGTTTTTCATCGTGACGGTTCGATGAAAGGAACCGTCCGAATAGAGTCCTTGATGAACATAAAACAGGAAATTTGCCACCGTCTTGGGTGCCCGCTTATAGTCAAGTTCCAATTCGATGTCGCCGAGCGTGGTTTGAATGAGTACTTTGGGACGCTCGGGGATTTTTTCATCTTTCCAGCGAAACCTTGGCAGCTTCGTCGAAAGGCCTGCCAGATGTTTACGTTCGTTCTTAGGACGTGCGGCCGGTTTCCGATAACGCCAATCACCGTCGCCAAAGACATCCTTGCAAAGTCTCGCCAGCTTGGCGTCGTATTTGATTAACTCGGTTCGCGTATCGACGTGATTGTGCAATGCGTCATTTTGGCGGTTGTCATCAAACCAGCTTTGCACGCCCTCGGCCCAGTATTCCATGTGATTGGTGGCCGCGTAGGTGTCTTTCCAAAGACCGGCCGCGATCGCGTCCTTGTAGGACTGTTTCAGACGTTGATCAAATGTCGGATCGACTTCAGAAAGTCCCATACTGTGTATCGCATGGGCGAATTCATGGATGCAAATGTTTTCGGTGGAATAGGGATCGCCGGGGAAGCCCAGCAGGTTTTCTTCGGCGCAACTGACCGCTGGCGCCGAACGCGTGGCACCCAAACCCCGCGCTCGCCGATCCCAGTACACTCTGGGCGAGAGCTTGCGGTGCTCGGGAATGTCGGTGGTGTATTCGTTGAAGGCCATCACGGCCAAACGCGTTTTGTTTTCTGCCATGGCTTTGAGAATGTCCGGACGTGGCCCAAGCATTTTGCGGACAATCCAGGCGGCTTCCAAAAGAGCCTCGTCACTGACTTTGTTCGATCCGACCACGGGGAATCCGTCGACGTCGACATGTTTTTGATAAAACTTGTCCAGATCGAATGCCTGCCTGGTTTTTGCGTCAAGCTTTGAAACTTGCTGTGCCGTCGAAATGCCGGAATTGGCCGCAAAGTTAAAAACCAACACAAGAAGAAGCGTCCGTAGTTCAATTCGATTCGCGATTGGACCAAAATAGCGAAAGATCATCTGGATTCGACTTTTTTTTAAAGGCACGGCATGAAACTGCTGACAAAGGCGACTTTGATTTTATCTGTTTTTCTTCTTCACGCGGCGACCCTGTTGGCGACCGATGAGTCAAACAACGAAATTCAGCGGCCCAACGTCGTTTTGATCATGGCCGATGATATGGGTTATACGGACATTGGCTGCTACGGAAGCGAAATTGAAACGCCACGGCTCGATGGACTGGCAAAAAGCGGATTGCGATTCACGCAGTTTTACAACACATCTCGATGTTGCCCGACGCGAGCGGCCCTTCTGACCGGCCTTTATTCTCACCAAGCCGGAATTGGCCTGATGACGGGCGATCGAGGATATGATGCTTACCGCGGCGATCTTAACCAACAGTGCCGAACGCTCGCGGAAGTTTTGAAAACTGCCGGATATCGCAACTACATGTCGGGCAAATGGCACGTGACCAAGCACATTGCTCCCGATGGCAAGAAACACAATTGGCCACTTCAACGTGGGTTTGATCGATTTTACGGAACGATTATCGGAGCGGGGAGTTTCTACGACCCGGCCACACTTTGCCGTGGCAATCAATTCATCACGCCCGAGAACGACAAGCAGTACCAACCCGAGAGCTTTTACTACAGCGACGCAATCAGCGAAAACGCCGTCCGCTACGTGAAGGAGCATTTCAAAGATCATTCGGCCAAACCCTTCTTTCTGTACGTGTCTTACACGTCGGCGCATTGGCCAATGCACGCACCGGAAAAGGAAATTGCGAAGTACCGAGGGAAATACGATGGTGGCTTTCCACCGATCCGAAAGAACCGATATCAAAAGGCAATTGAACTTGGCGTGATTGAAAAAAAATGGAAGTTGTCCCCTCCCGCGGTTAAGTGGGAAAACGTCAAACACAAAAAGTGGGATATTCGTTCGATGGAAGTCTATGCAGCGATGGTCGACCGAATGGACCAGGGAATCGGCTGGATTCTCGATGAGCTCGAAAAAAACAATGCGCTCGAGAATACCGTGGTGATTTATCTGCAGGATAACGGTGGATGCGCCGAGGGATTTGGGCGCCGGTCCAATGCCGATAAGATCAAAGCCAAGAAGTACCAGCCGTTCGGGCCAAATGATCTGCAAAGCAAAATTTGGCCGCCCATGCAAACTCGAGATGGAAGGCCCGTTCGAACCGGTCCAGAAACGATGGCCGGAGCAGAAGATACTTTTGTTGCCTACGGGACCGGTTGGGCGAACACTTCCAATACGCCCTTTCGTGGTTACAAACATGATGCCTACGAAGGCGGAATCAGCACGCCGTTTATTGTTCATTGGCCGAAAGGAATTCGGAAAAATCTTTGCGGTACGCTGGTCCATCAGCCATGCCATCTGATTGATGTGATGCCATCTCTGGTTGAAGTATCAGGTGCAAATTATCCAAAACGCGACGGTGGCAATGACATCAAGCCAATGGAAGGTGTGAGTTTGGTCCCGCTATTCTCCGGCAGCAAGATTGCAAGGAAGTCACCGCTCGGTTTCGAACACCACGGGAATGCGGCGCTCCGAGAGGGGAAATGGAAAATCGTCTCCCAGTTTCGTCGCGATCAACCGACTCGTTGGGAGCTTTACAATATGGATGCGGATCGAACGGAACTGGAAAACCTTGGTGACAAACATCCACAATTGCTTGAAGAGATGATTCAGAAATGGGAACAATGGGCGAAACGGGTTGGGGTTCAGTCCTGGCCCTTCCCCAACAAACCCCGCAAGAACAAATAGACGGCGAAGGAATGTACCATTACGTTGTCGGGATTCAAACGATCCTTTGCTTATTTGATATAATTCTGAAATTCTTCGACGCCAAAAAGACCTCCCGCCATGACCGGTTCTTTTGATCCCTATCAATCCTGGTTTCAAATTCCAGCCACGGAGCAACCGCCAAATCATTACCGTTTGCTCGGATTGAAAAATTATGAATCTGATTTGGCCAAAATTGATCAGGCGGTCAATCAGCGCGTTCAGTTTTTACAGGACGTTGCCGGGCAGAATCCCGAAGCTTCGCAGAAACTTCTGAACGAAATCGCATCCGCAAGGCTTTGTCTCTTGGATCGCGAAACAAAACAGTTGTACGATGCCAACCTCAAAATGAGTGGGCGTCAATCGCCGCTGCCATCGCCACACGAAAAATCTGTTGCGCCCGATCCGAATTCTTCTCGTGGTGCGTCGTCGATCGCCCCCGCTGAGCCAGCAGCGAAATCACGGAGCAAGTCACCCGAATCAACCGCCCAACCGAAACCAAATAATCGGCCGCAAAAGTCGGGAATCCCAATTGCGTACTTGATCGGAATTGGCCTTCTGGTCGTTGCGATTACGGGCGGGGCGATTGGAACCATTATCATGCTGAACCAATCTGGAAAGGATCCGATTGCCGAGGCAGACGATAACGGATCAAAGACCGATGGCAATTCGGAGGGGCAAACGCCAGAGAAGAATCGGCAGGACACTAGAACTAAAAAGAAGTCTAGCGCGGCCAAGAAATCAGTCGTGCCAACTAAGAGCACGAAAGACAGCAATACTGCCCCAAAGAAAAAGGGCGTTTCAAAATCGACCAAGACCAAAGAAGAAAAGAAAGCGACGGATCGTCCTTCTGGATCGAAACGTGGAGATCCGAAAACGACGTCCAATTCGGGTGACGGGAAGAAGAAATCAACCAAAGATAAACCCAAAGATGTTCGGCCGGCCAAGCCAGCCAGCCAGCCCGTTTCCCGAAAATGGGAGCAGGTCATACCAATGAATGGCCTGATTGTTTGGCTCGATGCCAACGATGCGAGACTTCCCTTGGGCCCCGTCAAGACTTGGCCAAATCGATATACGATTCAGGAAAATGTTTTTGCACGAGCGCCTGAGGATCGTGAACGTCCTTTGCCAAGCAAAAGTTTGCCGGTCAAGAAGCAGAATTCCATTAATGGACTTCCGACGGTCCATTTTGATGGGCAAGACGAAAAAGGCGGGTTCCTGGTATTGGGCGACCTCTCAAAACACTTTCCCAAAGCAGCCACGGTTTTCTGTGTTGCGCGGCCGAAGGATCAGCGATACAACTTTTATGTGACGGGGCCGCTCGACGGAGCCTTTCGACATGCCAACACCGGTCGAGTTTCGATGTTTGCGAAAACCAGTCGAATCTTGATTCGGAAATTTCCCGATCCCAAAACACATTGTTTCGTGGTCGAATGCCTGCCGAGCTCACAAAATATCTGGATCGATGGCGAGCAGATCGTTTCCGGTGCACAAGTTGATTTTGATCCGGGCACGTTTCATCGGATTGGCTGCCCGGCCAACTTTGATACCGCCGCCGCCAACTGGAAGTCCTATTGGCGGCGGCAGTTCCTCCAAGGTGAGATTGCGGAAATACTGGTCTACAACCGCAAGCTTTCGGTCACGCAACGGCAGCATGTCGAAAACTACTTGCATCACAAATGGAATGCGGGAAAGAAATATGGGCCGCCACCGACGCCCGAACAATTTGGTTGGGTCAATATCCGAAAAGTTCAGGTGGATGTTCTGGATCGAAGCGGTAAAAAGAGCGTTACCAGCTCGGCAAAGCAATCGCTGACCAGGATCATTCAAACGAACAATGCGAATCGAAACTCGCAGGAGATCATTCAGATTCGGTGTCCTTTTACTTGGGACAAGTTGTCGGCGCTTCAATTGGCGCTTCCGGTTGAGTCGGGAAAAAAAAGCCAGTCCTGCGCCATCTACCAATTGGAAGCCTTTGTCGTTCCAAAGGGAAAACCGCTCAGCGATGCCACCGCAAAAAAGCTCAATTTTTCCGAAGCATTTTCTCCCGTCGCTGATGTTCAATTTGCGATCGATGACAAGCCGCGACCTTGGCTGATTCCTTCCGGCGAAAAATCGGTTGCCTCCGTGTTTTTCTTCGATGCACCGGTTGTTGCACCCAAGGAGGACGCGGAGTTCGTACTCAAAATACGCCAGAAAGGGCTAACCGATTTCCGCATCCTTCTGACGGGTAATCCGGCTCGGGACGAGTTGGTCCGAAATATTCGGCGGGCATCGGGTGAGAAGCTTGACACAAAGCTCGCGCCCGACGTCTTCGCGTTGAACTTTGGCGGTGAAACCATGAATGATGGAATCATGAATTGGGACAAACCCGTTCCATTCAAAAAGGGAGCCAACACGCATGGTTACGTCGGGGGACGCAAAAGAAACTTCAAGGGCGAGTATTGGAGAACCTGCCACGAAGACATCGAGGCCATTCGGGCCACCGTGAAAAATCGTCGCTATGATTTGCGATTTGTTTTTGCGGATCCTATCGGTCGCAGGGGAAGTCGCCAATTCTCCTTTTCGATTGAAGGAATGCGCGTGCCTGATTTTGATATCAAAGATCAAATCTCCAAGAAGTTGACCAACGCTCGCGTGCCCTTCAATACGGAGGATAAACAGATTTTTGGTGTCGCGAATGTCTACGGGGAAGACTATATCATCGTTGACATAAAAAATGTGTTGGTGGAAGACGGGCAACTGGACGTAGAATTCCACAAGGGGAAAGGCTCAACCATCATTAGCGGTTTCGCCGCAAGCCCCTCGGCTACCAGGAAAAAGCGTTAGTCGCGATCCTTGGCACAGAGTTGTGCGAAACCTGGCATCCTGATTCGGGTATAGCTTTTTGTTCGTTTGAAATTCCGAAGGTCAGACTCATGTTTCCACAATTGTTCGCTGCTTCATACACCTTCCTGATGACGATTGCGATAGGAATGAGCATTCCTTTTTTTTCGATGACGGATTGCGTGGCCCAGGATTCGTCGGAAAGCTCGCGAGAGAAATTCAGGCATCGAGTCGAGGAACACCTTTACAAAAGCGCCCGAGGGCAAATCAAGGCAGAACTTGGTTCATTCGATGTTCCCGAGAATCATGCGAAGCCCGGTGGGAAGAAAATTCGATTGAAGTACGTTCGTCTACCTGCCATCAATGAAACAAAACGTTCCCCAATTGTTTTCCTGGCCGGCGGACCGGGGGGCTCTGGAATTCAGACGGGAAAGGGAAACCGCTGGATCGCGTTTAACGCGCTTCGAGAAATATCAGACGTGATTTTGCTTGATCAACGCGGGACGGGAATCAGCAACCCGTTGCCGGTGGGCGAGTCCTGGGCCATTGCCGTGGACAAGCCGGCGACGGAGGAATCGACCCGCAAGGCAGTGATTGCGGCATTCGACAAAAGCTTGACCAAATGGGAAGCAGCTGGAATCGACTTGAGCGTTTACAACACGATTTCCAGTGCCGACGATCTCGCAATCTTGTGTCAGGTTCTGGGGGCTAGAAAAATCAACCTGCTTGGCAGCAGCTACGGGACGCATTTGTCCTTTTGTTTTATGCGAAGGCATCCCGGTTTGGTTGATCGCGTCGTGCTAACCGGGTTGGAGGGGCCGGACCATACGTTAAAAATGCCGGCCGACCAACAAGCTTTGCTGATGCAAATTCAACTCTGGATCAACGCGGACGAAGAAACCAAGGAACAGTTTCCAGATCTCATCGGCCAGGCGGAACGCGTGCTGGCGCGTTTGGAAAAAGAGCCAAAGCAACTGACAACGGGAAGCGGAAAGACGCGAGTGATTACTGCATTTGATGTTCGCAGGTTGCTGGCGTCCATGCTTCGAGGCCCGGCCACGATTTCGTCGATCCCGCGTGCCATCCAGGCGATGGATGAAGACAAATTCGGGCTGATGGCTCTTTATCATTCCCGACTACGAAGTGGGAGCATTCGGGCTATGCCGACCGCGATGGACGTCGCGTCGGGTGCGAGTCGAAAGCGCTTGGCGTTGATCAAGGAGCAATGCGAAAAAACGTTGTTGGGAGACGCCATCAATTTTCCGATCAACGTCATCATTGATCACAAGCGGGATTGGGATCTTGGAGAAGAATTTCGATCTGAGCTGGAGACGGATATTCACGTCTTGGCGATCAGTGGCACGGCCGACGGACGAACGCCTCCATCCAATGCCGTGGAACTATTGAAAAAAATGCCCAATGGAAAACACCTCTTGATTCAAAACGCGGGACACGGCGAACCATTGATGATCGGATCCAAGGAAATACTGGATCGGATGAAAGCGTTCTATCGTCACCAAGAGGTTGAGATTGCCCCAATCAAATTATCACCGGTGAAGTTTTGGAAGTGATTTGGGCCCCAGACGATCGTTGCATTCAATTGCTTCCCGGTTGCCCTTCTATTTTTTCCTAATCGACATTTCAAGTTGACAGCATCAAAACTTGAGTCAGAGGATTCCGCTTGGCTTTTTCCTGTTTTTCATTTTGTGTGAGATTGGAACAGAGATTGCATGGGCTCAATTGAAATCGGTTTCGGCTAATTGGGTCGAGCCGGTTGGCAACTTGCAGTATTGCAATGGCGCCACCAACTTTACCGTAGCCCCGGCGAAAGTTAATTGTCAGAGTTTGAAGTCCAGCAATCCGTTCCCGCCTCGACTTTTGGTGCATTTGTTCCCTTTTCGATTCGAAAGAAAAGGCAGGCTCTTGCGCGCAAACCAAGCGAACACTCGACAGAGTTATTGATTGTCGAGCATATCAAGTTTGCGGAAAAAATTGCCCAGTCTCAGATGACAAACCTTCCGGTCGGAATTGATCGAGACAACCTGATGTCTGCCGCAATGCTTGGGTTGGTGGAAGCGGCAAAACAGTTTGATCCCACTCAGGATGTTCAATTCAAGACGTTTGCCTA
>CAYSXI010000098.1:0-3465 GCA_964434955.1 uncultured Pirellulaceae bacterium | reverse complement strand
GCGAATTCGTGGGGCAGTGATCGATGAACTTCGCCGCAATTCCGTTGTGTCGCAGAATATTTTTCGCGATATCAATCAGATTCGCTCAATTCTGGATATCGAACGCGGTCCCATCAACATCGAAAAAATTAGCAAGCTCTCGGGGTTTTCGGTCAATCACGTCAAGACTTGCCTGGAGGCAATGAAATTCTGCTGGCCGTCCCGACTTTCGGATTCAGCCGAGCGCCAACAGGAGATTGTTTGTCCCGCTGACACACCCGAGATCAGCTCAGAGCGGAATGATCTGATCCGCAAAATGCGTGATTGCCTTGATCAAATTCCAAGTCGGTCCCGTCAGATTCTCACGTTGTATTTCTTTGAAGGGTTGCGACTGAAAGAGATCGGGATTCGGATCGGCGTTTCGGAATCGCGCGTTTCTCGACTGTTGGAAATGGCCAAGTCGTCACTTCGCATTGCAATGGAATCGCCTTCACGGTGAGACCTTTCCCCGTCGGTCCCTGCTTATCCAAACTGCCCGGACCTGTCCGATCGGGTGGGACGATTTGGTGGTGATTCAAAAATTTATTGCGTAGCGCTGCAATTAGTGATCAAGAAAAATTTGCGTTGGACCGATCAATTTTTACAGATCAGAAACTTTTTTCATTCGCAAGGAAGATTTGATCCAGGCCAACCACGGGCAAAATGGTTCGCCGAAGTGATTCATTCTCTGGGCAGGAGAAGAATGATATCATGTCATATGCGAAATGCTATCGACGAGATGTCTGGCGCGGACGGTTACGCGTATTCTGGCTCTGCTCTGAGCAATCATTTTTCCAATGACGTTGCAACATGTGCTTGCGCTGTTGCGACTTGATTCCCGGCAATTCACTTGCCGGAACTGACAATTTAGATCACATCTTCACTCGCTAAAGGGGCAGCAATGGCAGGTGAAAGCATGGAACGTACGTTTCCAGCACAGACTGGTTTTGGACTGGGCAATCCAAACGGTCCGCATTTTCCAATTCCGGCAACACCAAAATCGCGCGAGCAGGAAACGGCGCATCGCCAGGATCCCTCGCATCCGATGTCTCAAGTTCCTCAACACGAGGCGATTCAGGTAACTCAGAATGTCTCTGTTGAGTTGATCTATCAATCGCAACTCATGCACCAACTGGTTGAGAAAACCCGGTTGTTTGCGAAGAGTTCCGCGACCGTCTTGCTGACCGGTGAAAGTGGAACGGGCAAAGAGTTATTTGCGAAACTTGTCCATCAGCATAGCCATCGTGCAAGCAAAAAATTTGTCCGAGTTAACTGTGCAGCACTTTCGGATAGCTTAATCGAAAGTGAGTTCTTTGGGCATGAACGCGGAGCATTTACCGGAGCGGTCGAACGGCGAATCGGACGCTTTGAATGGGCGGACGGAGGCACACTTCTTCTGGACGAAGTGAGTGAGATCCCGATTCAGTTGCAGGCCAAACTGCTTCGCGTGCTCGAAGAAAACGAATTTCAACGCGTCGGAAGTAACCAGGATCAGAAAATCAATGTTCGCGTTGTCGCGACATCCAATCGGGATTTGCAGCAAGCGGTTGAAGAAGGCACGTTTCGTAACGACCTTTATCATCGCCTGAATGTCCTCAAGCTCGAAATTCCGCCACTTCGGCAACGGGCAGAAGATATCTCCACACTGGCATTTCGGTTCATCAAGGCATTTTCGAGAGAAGCCGCTCAGCCAATTACAGGAATTTCCAAATCGGCGCTTCGCAAACTGGGGGAATATTCCTGGCCAGGGAACGTGCGACAGCTTCGGAACGTCATCCACCGAGCCTGCGTGTTGGCGAACTCGAGTTTGATCACTCCCGACGAGTTGCCTGAGTTTGAACAACCCGTCGACAAGATTCCGGCATGGCTCATGGATCTGACGCTGGAGGACGTTGAGCGGAACCTGATTCTGGCCAACCTGAAACGTTTTTCCAACAACAAAACGCAGACCGCGCGTCACCTTGGTGTGACCGCAAGAACGTTGTCCAACAAAATGAAGCTGTATCGCGAACAGGGACACGTTCAATAACCCTCGACATGGACTTTGGCATGGGCAGATGCCATGGGAAATGTCGTAGGGACAAGGCCAAGGTGTGGGCAGGCACCTTGGCCTTTTTTTATTGGTTGGCACTGAAATTTGCCAATGAGAAATGGCGCTAGTGGGCCTCGAGCCAGTTATTGCCCTGCCCCATCTCGACGACAATGGGAATTTCAAGCGGCAAGGCCGTCTTCATTGCCGATTCGATGACCGGCTTCACGGAGTCCTGTTCATCCTTATGCATGTCAAAAACGATTTCGTCATGAACGGTCAACAGCATTCGTGTTTGGTAATCGCCTTCCGCCAGAGCGCGATGGACTTTGATCATCGCAAGTTTGAGAAGGTCGGCCGCGGTTCCCTGAATCGGGCTGTTCATTGCCAACCGTTCAGCCGCACTCCGAACCGTGAAACTTCTTGAGTTGATGTCGCGAATGTATCGCCTGCGACCTGTCTGCGTTTGCACGTAGCCATTCTCTTTGGCAAATTCGATCGTACGATCGATGTACTCACGGACGCCCGGATACTTCTCGAAGTAGTTTTCAATCAGGTCGTTGGCTTCTTTTCGCGGAATGTTCAGTCGTTGTTGCAACCCAAACGCACTGATGCCGTAAATGATCCCAAAGTTGACGGTTTTCGCTTTGTCTCGCATCTCTCGCGTGACGTCGTCGAGTTCAACTTTATAAACCTTGGATGCCGTCACGGCGTGAATGTCGATTTCCTGTTCAAAAGCCTCTCGCATTGCCGGATCCTGACTCAACTCCGCCATGATTCGAAGTTCAATTTGCGAATAATCAGCCGACAGAATCAGGTAATCATCATTTCGTGGAACGAAGGCCGCTCGAATTTCTCGGCCTCGCTCTTTGCGAACCGGAATCGTCTGCAAGTTGGGCGCGTTGGATTGCATTCGCCCGGTCGCTGTCCACGCTTGCAAGTAATGGGTATGGACGCGACCTGTATTCGGATTGATGCTGTTGGGTAGTTGATCAACGTAAGTTGACTTGAGCTTGACCGCATTTCGATAATCCAGGACGTTTTGAACGATCTCATGTTTTGGCGCAAGTCGAATTAACTCGGCTTCCCGAGTCGAATACTGTCCGGTCGCGGTTTTTTTGGGCTTCTCGACCAGTTGGAGTTCATCGTAAAGAACGATCCCAAGTTGCTTTGGTGAATCAATATTGAATTCATGCCCCGCCGCCTCAAATATTTTTGACTGAAGCGAATCAATTTCGACCGCAAGAACTTTGGAGTAGTCAATCAGTGCCTGCGCATTCATCCGAATTCCTTCGGACTCCATGTCGACCAGGACGCGGATCAATGGGCATTCCACGTCGTAACAAACCTTGCTGACTCCACGCTTCTCGATATCGGGCCGAATGACATGGCTCACTTGAAGCGTGATGTCCGCGTCT
>CAYSXI010000097.1:0-18714 GCA_964434955.1 uncultured Pirellulaceae bacterium | reverse complement strand
GCCGCAAGACGCCATTCGACGCGCCAAGTCCGGGGCTGCACCTTTGCAGCAGTTCACCGATTCCAAGAAATCGAAAGATTCCAAGGATCGAAAGAAAGGAAAAGGCTTCACGCCAGCTCCTCAGAATAACGCCCACATTCTGGGAGAGATGCCTTCGAAGGGAAAAGACAAAAAGCGGCGAGGGGAACGCGGCAAGGGCTCTTCCGATGAAATCGAAATGGGCTCCACAAGACAGGCCCGACGTACGCGTCGCAAACCTGTTTCAGGCGACGATGATCGGCCTTCACGACCGCGACGATCGCATATGCGTCGTCGAGGTCCGGTTGCCAACACCGCGGCCCCGCGAAAAGACAAGGTCGTTCTGGAGCTGCCCTGCACGGTTCGGACTTTTTCGGAAGCAGCCGGAGTCGGCGCGGGCAACGTTGTCAAAGCCCTGATGGAGATGGGGGTGATGGCAAACATCAATGCCGTCATCGAAGACGAAATGGCCGAAATGTTGGCCGAGCATCTTGGCGTTGAACTCGACATCCGGGAACAGGAGTCGTTGGAAGATAAATTGATTTCCAAGCTCGACGTGGAAGACGCTCCCGATTCGCTGTCAGCACGGCCACCCGTGGTGACGTTCCTTGGTCACGTTGACCACGGTAAAACATCGCTGCTGGACGCCTTGATCGGAATCGACGTTGTCTCAGGCGAGGCAGGCGGAATTACCCAGCACATCCGGGCCTACGAGATCGACAAAGACGGTCAAAAGATCGCGTTTGTCGATACGCCGGGTCACGAGGCGTTTACCGAGATGCGAGCTCGCGGTGCGAATGTCACCGATATCGCGGTGCTTGTGGTCGCGGCGGACGACGGTGTCATGCCGCAAACCGAGGAAGCCATCAGCCACGCCAAAGCGGCGGGTGTGCCCATCATCGTAGCGCTTAACAAAATTGACTTGCCGAGCGCCCAACCAGACAAGGCACTTCAGGATTTGGCACAGCACGAATTGCTGCCAAGTGAATGGGGTGGTGAAATTGAAGTCGTTCGTACCAGTGCCACCAATGGCGAAGGTCTCGATGTTTTGCTGGAAACCATTCTGGTCACGGCGGAACTTCATGAATACAACGCGAACCCGGATCGCAACGCAGTGGGAACTTGTTTGGAAGCCGAGCAAGAGCCTGGTCGAGGTGTGATCGCCAAGGTTATCGTTCAGAACGGAACGTTGAAGGTTGGAGACGTTGTGGTTTGTGGTGCTGCAACCGGACGGGTCAAAGCCCTGTACGACACCTTGCGACCCAATCGAAAACTGATGGAAGCGGGGCCTTCGGTTCCCGTGAACTTGACGGGTTTGGACGTCGCGCCGGAGGCGGGCGACAAATTCTACGTCCTGGATGACATCGCCGACGCGCGGGAGATCGCGGAATCGCGTCTCGACAAAACGCGGCAAGAATCACTCTCCGGAATCACGACCCGTGTTTCGCTGGATGATTTCCAGCAGCGTCTGGAATCCGGCAACTTGGTTGTCGACAACCAGGACGTGGTCACGCTGAACCTGATTCTGCGGGCAGACGTTCGGGGCTCGATCGAAGCGATTCAGAAAGAACTTGGCAAACTTGATCATCCCGAAGTTGACATTCGGATCATGCAGGCGTTGGTCGGTGGTATCACCGTGGCGGACGTTCGATTGGCCCAGGCGTCGCAGGCGGTGATCATCGGGTTCAATGTGGTTCCCGACGAGGCGGCGCGTTCTTTGGCGGATGATCTTCAGGTCGAGATTCGCCGGTACGACATTATCTATAAGGTCACCGACGATATTAAGGCCACGCTCGAAGGCCGGTTGAAGCCGGAAGAGCAAGTGGTCGAGCTCGGCATGGCGATGGTGCTTCGAACATTCGATATCAGCAAGTCGGGGCGAATCGCCGGTTGTCGCGTGATGCGTGGCAATATCGAGCGAGGTTGCCGACTTCGAGTCATCCGTGATAGTCGCGTGATTGGCGACTATGAGATGGACTCGTTGAAGCGAGAGAAAGATGATGCCAAAACCGTTCAACGCGGAATGGAGTGCGGTATCAAGCTTTCCGGATTCAATGACGTCAAGGAAGGGGATCAGCTCGAGGCGTACAAGATCGAAGAGGTTGCACGAACCCTTTAACAGGTCCTTTCGGGGAATCGTGTTGCGGGGGAGTACGTTATGAGTTCACGGCGTGTTCTAAAAGTTGCCCAGGCAATTCGCGAAGTTGTCAGTCTCGGGATCCTGATGGATATCAAGGATCCTCGCGTCAGCGATGTGACGGTGACCTACGTGGAAGTATCGGGAGATTTACGTCTTGCCAAGGTCCACGTTTCGATCATGGGCGACGAAAAAAAACAGAATCTTTGTCTCCGCGGACTGGAAAGCTCCCGGGGATTTTTGCAAAAGAAAGTCGGTAACCGAATCGATACCAAGTACATTCCCAATATCCAGTTCGTATTGGACAAGGGCGTCAAAAATTCGATGGTGGTTACCAAAATTCTTGATGAGGTTTTGCCCTCGAATGAAGAGGAATCGGAGGAAGCAGTTTCCGATTCCCAGTTGGAATCAGAGGATGGCTCCGAATCTGCATCTGCAGATTCGCAAGACGGAATTTCGAATCCCGAATGATCCATCGGGAATACCGTAGAACGAAATTAGTTGAAACCAGAACGAGAATAGAATGTCAGCAACGCAACGCGCCGCACTTATCAATAAATTGCACAAGGTTGCCAAAAAACAGTACACGCCAGTCAAGCCACCTTCCAATCGCTCGGTTCTAGAGCATTTGATGTATGCGTGCTGCCTGGAAGATTCCACCTTTGAGGCCGCCGATGAAGCACTCGCGCGTCTCCAGGAAAACTTCTTTGACTGGAATGAAGTTCGTGTGACGACGGTAGTCGAGCTGGCGGAGAACCTCAGCTCGTTGTCCAACCCGGAAGAAGGCGCAACTCGCCTCAAGAAGACCCTTCACTCCGTGTTTGAATCCTACTATTCATTCGACATCGATTCGCTGAAGAAAGAAAACCTTGGGAAAGCGGTTCAGTCGCTCCAGAAACACAAGAACATTTCCAACTTTGTCGTGTCTTATGTTTCGCAAAATGCTCTCGGTGGGCATTCGATTCCGATCGACAAGGCCATGGTGCTCTTGTTCCGCACCCTCGACTTGATGAGCGAGAAGGATGCCGAGAACTTCAAGGTGACCGGTCTGGAACGAACCATTCCCAAAACCAAGGCGGTCGAGTTCTTTTCGGTCGTTCATCAGCTTGCGGTCGCATTTCACAAAACGCCCTTTAGCAACGGTCTCCGGAAATTGATTTTGTCGATCGATTCAGGAGCGAAAGATCGTTTCCCGAAACGGGCCACCAAGAAAAAGGCAGCTGCCAAACCGGCCGCCAAGGAAAAAGCACCGGCGAAGAAAGCAGCCGCAAAGAAGGCCGTGAAGAAGAAAGCCGAACCTGCTAAAGCTTCAAAAGCCGCGAAAGCAACCAAGGCAACCAAGTCGACGAAAAAGAAAGCCACCAAGAAAGTCGCCAAGTCGGCGGCCAAAAAAGTAACCAAGAAGAAAAAAGCACCCGCAAAGAAAGCCACCAAAAAGGCGGCCAAGAAATCGCCAACACGACGTTTGGCTAAGAAGAAGCCGAGATAAGTTTGCCGGTGGGAATGTTTTCTGCTTGATGATGAGGAGTTGAAAATGGCTGGCCACAGCAAGTGGGCAAATATCAAGCATAAGAAAGCTGCAACCGATGCGAAACGCGCAAAGGTTTGGAGCAAGCTGAGTAAGGCCATCATGGTTGCCGCAAAAGCGGGTGGCGGCGACATGGATACGAACATTCGGTTGCGAACCATGGTGGCGGACGCCAAAGCCGTCAGTATGCCCAAAGACAATATCGATCGGGCAATCAAGAAAGGTACCGGCGAACTGGACGGCGGTGACGTCGAAGAGATTCTTTACGAGGGTTACGGGCCTGCCGGCGTCGCAATCATGTGTGAGATCCTGACCGACAACCGAAACCGCACCGCGCCGGAACTTCGGAAGATGTTCGAAGTCAACGGCGGAAATCTTGGTGCGACGGGTTGCGTTTCGTATCTCTTCGATCGAAAGGGATTGTTTATCGTCAGCCAGGATCAGGCCGATGAAGAGAAGTTGATGGAAGTGGCAATGGAATGCGGCGCCGACGATATCAACGACGAAGGCGATCACTTCGAGATCCTTTGTGAGCCGGAAGCATTTACGGATGTCTGTGAAGCGTTCGAGAAAGCCGAAATCGAATGCGTGTCAAAACAGGTCACGCGGATCCCGCAAACGACGGTTGATCTCGACGAAGAATCGGCTCGCAAAGTCTTGAAGTTGATGGAAGCCCTGGACGATCATGACGATGTTCAAAACGTCTCGTCCAACTTCAATATTCCCGAAGAACTCATGGCAGTCCTTGGAGCTGAGTAGGACGACGGCCGGCTGCGAATCAGCGGTGGCTTTCCTTTGGATTTGTTGCTCAGTCCCGCTTGCTTTGATCTAGTTGGCTTTGATCTAGTTGGCTTTGATCTTGTTTGCTTTGACTCTGGTTTTCAATATCTTCCAAAATCGGGATCGCGTTCTTTTCACGAAGCGGTTCGAAGGCCATCGAAGTTTGCAGTGAATACTGACAAACACAGCTTGCGCTCCCTTCGGGAATCAATAGCTTCCCGCAGGCAGGAATCATGTTGATCCAGCAACCGGCGCGAGTTGGCGCCAACGCGGTAAAACTTTTGCCACCGGGAACGCCAAGGTTGAGCACGGTTGGGTTGCTGGCGCGAAAGAAAAGGCAGTTGCCACTGCCGGTTAAGGTTCCGCAGCTATGGCCTGGTCGGCGAATTGCCCAGTTGGATTCGGCACCCTCGGGCAATACCCGCTTGCCGGTTTTCATATCGTAAAAAAATGGCTCGGCGACCAGAACGATTTGCCCATTGGGCCGGTGAAGAATGACCGGGTGGTGGACCTGCTCTCCATGAAACAGGCCGCCTTTGACGTGATCGTGTTCGGCTTGCCAAGACAGGCTTCCATCCCGAAAAGATAGAACGCGAATCAAGTACTTGGCTTTGCCTTTCAGGCTTTTCGAGCTTGTCAAAACAATTTGATCGTCAACGGTCTGCACATAAAGCATGTTCTTGGCGTCGGCCCAAACAAGCGGTTTCTTCCACACCTCGCTTCCATCGGATGCGTTCAGGCAAACGAGCTCGGCGTCTTGCAGAATGACCGGTAGAGGAATCCGATCGCTCTTGTGTTCCAGGCAATCCTGCGACTTGCCGACGACCAGGAAGACGCGAGAGTGGTCGTCGGAAAAAGCGATCGCGCTGTTGAGGATGATGCCACCCGGAGAATACTTCCAATATTTCTTGCCACTTGTCGTCAGACGAACCATATGGCGACTGGTCACCAGCGGTCGGTCTGAGTTGTAATCGGAATTGACAAAGGTGTAACGCGTTTTCGTATCCAGCGCCGTTCGCGGAGCCGACGGCTTCATCAGGGTCGCAAAAAGACTTCGGTTCGACTCGGCAAGATAGCCCCAGACGAGATCTTCCCCGAATTGAGTTGCCGAGAATTTTTGATGGATGGTTCCTCGAAACGCGTCGACGTTCCAAATTTCGCTTCTTGCGGAGACGAAAAGTTGCTCTCCGTTCGCTGTCAAACAGGAATAGGGCCCGTCGTAAGGCGTGACGTAGCGCATCGCTCTTTCCGGCATTTTCAGTTGCCAACGCTCAGTTCCGTTTGCCGGATCGACCCCAATCAAAACGCCATCACCCTGTAAGACCATGCTGCTCTTGGCGGCCAGCGGCGACGGGCCTCGCAAGTGTCGGTCGGGCATTCGGCTCGGGCCAACCCCGCCGAACCACTGAAGGCGAAACGATCCGGCCGATCCGACCAACTCGTCTTGGCCGTCCGCTTGATTGCTGAGCGAACCATACTGATGCCGCCAAGTCCCATGGCCCTTTTGATTTCGGATAGGACCCGTCATCTGATTCTTCGAGTCAAAAAAGATTCCGCTTCCCTGAACCAGCATCGGTCTCAAGTCGTTCGCTTTAATGGCGCTTGAAGGCTTCCGTTCGACAACGAGATTGAACAAGCCGGGTGCATAGGGGAGGGGGTTCTTGGGGTTGATCAATTGCACGGAAACGCGGTGACCATAAGTCTTTCGGACTTGAAAAAGATTCTGCAGCTTTCGAACGTCCTTGGGATCGTCGAGCAGGACGGCGACATTCAGGTTGGTTTGACGCAGAAGCGAGCTTGTGATCTCTCCTTGGTTTTCATTGATCAGCAAAGCCCATCCGCGATCGCATTTCAGTTGCGCATTCCAACGTCGCACTCGCTTCTCGATCAGGGAGTCAAGGTGGTCATTGATCTCCTCGCGTTGTTGTGTAAATCGATCCGTTAGCGGCTTGGTTGGGCCTCCCTTCCAAGTGTAGATTCTGCCTGACATGGTCGTTGCAGCGATCGTTTCTGGAATCGAACCATGCTTTTTCGATACCGCGACGTATCTGATTTGATCTGATTTGTCCGAGGTTTCAAGCTCGGCGATTTTCTTTCCTTCGATCGCGTCAAACACCTCGATCTTGTTTCCATGGGCGACGAAAAGTCGGGCATGGCGCTCGTCTCCGCAAACGGTCAGCGCTTGATCGCCTTTGCAATCGACCGACCATCTTGGCTCAAGCGTTTTTTTCGAAAGCGAGTCGGCGGCAACACAAGTCAGCTTCGTCCCGTTTGCTGTCCAGATCATTCCGGCACCCGCGGCAACTTGCCTTCCACCAAACGACAGCATCTTCGCGCCTTTGGCGTTCGGTTTCACTTGCACGTTCGGCTTGTTTCCCGGGCCGGCAAAAAAAGCATCGGGTGTGAGCATGCAAAAACTTCCACCTGGCGAAGGCAAATCAAAGAGTACCCTTCCCGTTTCAGCGTCCAGTGCAAAAGGTTTGGCCCGTCCACTCGGAACGTAAATCCGCTCATTGGGAGTCGACAGCAAGTAGCCTTGAGGTGACTTCTGAATTCGACGACGCCAAATGACCGAGCCATCTTTGCGATTCAACGCAACCGCGTAAACGCCTTGGCTCGGAAAGAGTCCGGCGGTGGCAAAGACATGATCGCCGACGGCCATCACCCCGGTTCGAATCGGGTGAGGACTGATCAGGCGATTGTTTCCCACAATCCAGGGCATCGCAGGTCCGATTTGTGCACGCCAAATGATCTTTCCATTCGAGATGTCGATCGCAACGACATGACCATCATCCGAGCCAACGTAGGCGATCCCGTCTTGAATGGAAGGCGCATAGCGAATGGGTGCATTCGCGACGTACTCCCAATGGATTTTGGGCAACGCCACATCGAAAGAAACAAGACGATCGTTGGCCGAAGACGCCACAAGTAAATGCAATTTGCCGTTGCGGTCCTTGGCTAACAGCGGAACATCGGAAGCATCGTCCGTGACCCTTGCCTCAATGGTCGATAGCTTTTGCCAAAGACTCGCTTTTGCAGGAGCGGGCCAGGCCGGTTGCGGTTGGGAAAAATAACTCGACGTCCAATTCGGAGACCAATGTTTTGCTTCGATCCGTTGCGACGAATAACTGGTTCGCTGTTGGTTTCCACGGAACTCGGGCCAATCGGCCTTGGCGTGGCTCCGTCCAGGATCAATGGCGATGATCAGGTCCGATGAGAGCACCAGCGTGACCAAAGAAATGAAAAACCATCTCGCTGTCGCTTTTGTATCTCTTTTCATGGCACATTCGTCCATTATGATTTCGGTCCCGGTTCGTCGGCTTGAACGGATGAATCGCGTTCGTTTCCGTCAACAAAGAGCATATCAGTCTTGTCGAATCCGAACAAATTTTCAGTGCTGAACGATTCTGGGCGACGTTAAGATCTCGCATTTCCTACGGTGGGTGCCTTGCTAACAGCTTGATTTGGGAGATTTTGCGGTGTGGATTTTTAAGGGGCAGAACAGGCCGGCATTTGCGATTGAGCCCGGCGAAGGACAAGAGTCAGTCTGGGACTATCCCCGTCCGCCCGCTTGCGTCGAAGACTCAAGACAGGTCGAAGTCCGCGCGGGGGAATCCATTCTTTGCCAAACGCAAAACGCGATTCGCGTGCTCGAAACCGCAAGTCCTCCAACGTTTTACCTTCCGATCAAGGACGTCAACGTCGAGTTGCTGGAACGAGTCGGTTCATCTTCGTTCTGTGAGTGGAAGGGAATGGCGACGTATTGGCGAATCAACCCGGAATTTGGCGGCTCAGCCGGGTTGGCTTCCGAACCCATCGGTTGGAGCTACGAAACGCCCTCCGCCAAGTTTCAATCGATCAAGGATCACATGAGTTTTTACCCGGCGTTGGTCGCCTGTTTTGTGGATTCGGAACGGGTTCGGCCCCAGTCAGGCGGATTCTATGGGGGCTGGGTGACCTCCGAGATTGTTGGACCCTACAAAGGCGAGCCGGGGACGAGCGGCTGGTAGCCGCTGTCCCGTTCTTTAACGTCCGGTTCGACTCGCAACTAGTAAAGCGCTTTGCAGGCGACGTGTCGCGTTCCTTTTTCGTCCGTGACCGCGTAGCGAGAACGGCCTTTCATGGTAACGCCGGCATGCATTCCGTCTTTTCGCAACAGGTAAAAATTCAGGCCAAAGATCGGTTTGCCATTTTCATCCTTCAATCTCGGCATCGCATGTTTGGCAATTCTTTTCAGAATTTCGAGACCAGCTTCCTCGGGCGTCCGACCCTGACGCATCAGTTCCACCGCGGTCGAACAACTTTGGTTCTGCAAATTGGCTTCACCACGCCCGGTACTTCCGCAAGAGCCAACTTCATTGTCGACATAAAGTCCTGCGCCAATAATCGGTGAGTCACCAACGCGGCCCGGGATCTTGAAGGCAAGTCCACTGGTTGTTGTCACACAGGAGATATCACCATTGGCGTTGATACCCGAACAATGAATCGTTCCCGTTGGGCGATTCCGAATGATCGCGGCGGCTTCTTTCTGGATTTTTCGCTTTTCCTTACCTTCCCGTTCCTGCGGTGACAGCCAGTCATCTCGTTCGGACATTGATTCCTTCCAGCGCAACCAGATCTGCCGCGTTTCGTCGGTCAAGAGATTCTCAATCTTGAATCCATGCGCCCTGGCAAAATCGGTCGCACCTTTGCCAACCAGCAAAACGTGATCGGTTCGTTCCATTACGAGCTTTGCGACTTTGGAGGGAAGTTTGACACCTTCGATGCAGGCCACTGCGCCAGCCTGGTGGGTCGGGCCATGCATCACCGCGGCATCAAGTTGAACGACGCCGTCCTCGTTGGGTAAACCTCCATAGCCGACGGTTCGATCTTTCGGGTCGGCCTCGACGATGTTGACGCCGGCAATCACGGCATCGAGCGGATCATCTCCAGCCACGATCATCTCGTAGGCTTTGGCGGTGGACCGTCGACCATTCCCGGAGGAGATGGCGAGAATCGGGCCTTTGGACGAGGTTGGTATCTCTATTGGGTTTGTTTCCGCGGCCTGACCCTTCGAGTGAATCGAGGTGCCAGCAGAAAATGCGGCAACGCCCGCGGCGGAAGAGGCAAGGAAGTTTCGGCGGTTAGTTTTCATGGGGTTCTCTCGAAATATCCGTTCGGGCGTATCAGTCGATGAATGAGGATTTTAGTTTAACATTTTGAGAATGGTCGGAATGTTATGCCTTCAAATTGCGCAAAAAAACGCCGGGCGAATACCCGGCGTTTCGAGATTACTTGATTGGCCTTCGCGATTAACGGCGTCGACCGAATGTTGGTGTCGGGGTCGAAGAGCCCCCCTGGCCAACTTGCGGATCCAAAGCAGCATCGATATCTGCAATGATCTGCTCCAGATGCGCGGTCGTCATGTCGTTGGCGACCGTAATCTTGGAACCATCGGTTGAAACGGTCAGCTCTTTTCGCCGAGCGTCCAGTTTCGCCTGAGCCAAAGCACGGATGGCTTTCAGCTGAGCTCGAACCAGGGAAGGAAGGTCCGATTTGTCGCTGGTCGATTTGATCCGGCTTGCCAATACTTCCACGTGAGCACGTTGAAGATTGCGTTGATACAAATCAACTTTGGCTTTCGCGTTTCCAATGTCCGTCCAGATTCCGGCACGAACATCTTCCAGCATTTGAGCCGGGGTATAGATGTTCTGTGTGCCCTCGCTGGTCACGACGTGTTCCGACATGCGCTCAACTCGATCCTTGCTGATCAAAGAACGCAAGATTGATTTTTGACTGGAGAGAATTCGGTTCGCTGCACCGTTTGCCTCCAGACGACGCGTGATCGCTGGATCAACCAACTTCGGATTGGTGGTGAAGCCATGCTTGATCAAAAGCTGAACCGCCTTTCGTTGTTTGTCGCCATCGATCGGATGGAATCGTCGATCTGCATCTCCAAAGTACAGGTTGATACTTTCGAAACCGCCGACCATGGCCGTGACATGCGAAAGCTCGCGGGCCCGTTGTCGGATCAGTTGCTCATACATATTCTTCAGCAACTCGTAGTCCTGACCTTCTTTGCAGCAGGCCTTGACCAGGAAATCTGCAATGCGATCAATGTTTTTCATACCAAGCTCAGTGGCTTCGATCGTATCGCTTCCAAGGTCTTCCGTTTGGCGAGTCGGATCTTCACTTGGATCGGCGGAGCCAAATCGAAGCATGGGATCCGATTTTTGTTTCGCCAAAAGAGCATCCAGTGCTTTTTTCTCTTCTCTTTCGTTGGCGTACTGAGAGTAGCCCCAGTCGACGGCGAAGAAATCATAAGGTCCAAGCTTAGGAATCAAGTGCGCGCCGTCTTCCGGCTGAGCCACATAATTGAAGCGACCGTAATCCATGATCGATGCCTCGGTGCCCCACTTCTTGGTCCACTCGGGATCACGAAGTTGCTCGACACTGAACGCGGCAGACGCTTTCATGTTGTGTGGGAAGCCGATGGAGTGGCCAACCTCGTGCGCGACGACATAGGCCAAAAGTTCACCAATCAAGTCATCCGGCATCGGCAGCTGTTGAGCGCGTTTGTCGGATGCAGCCGCTTGGACAAAATACCAGTCGCGAACCAGCTTGAGGACGTTGTGGTAGATTCGAACATCGGCTTCAAGAATTTCACCGGTGCGTGGATCGTGAACGTGTGGTCCGAACGCGTTTTCGGTGGTCGATGGCAACCAGCGAATCGTTGAAACTCGAGCATCTTCGGCGTCCCACTCAGGATCTTCCTGCTCGGTAGGAGCCATTTTGCCGATGATTGCGTTTTTGAAACCGGCGGCCTCAAACGCGGGTTGCCACATTTCGATTCCCTGTTTGACGTAGGGCTTCCACTTGTCGGGAACACCGCGTCCAACGTAGAAAACGATTGGCTTGACCGGTTCACTGACTTTGGCTTTTGGATCTTTCTTTTCCAATCGCCATCGCGTGATATAGCGAACTTCTTCAACTTGATGATTGCCGAAATTACCAAAATCTTGGAAGCGAACGGTAAAAAATCCAACGCGATCATCAAAGACGCGTGGCGTCATTGGTTTCTCTGGAAGCGCCAACATCGAATGGTGGATGACGGCGGTGATCGAAGACTGAGTCGGGTCGCGACGTGTGGCGCCCCCTCGACGGGGGCCGGCGCCGCTGGTGCTCGATGAAACGTTGTACGTCGCCAGTACTTTCACGTCGACGTTTTCCGGGAAGGATTTGATCTCTTCAAAGTAGCTGCGACGCGAATCCATCGACGAAGCGTTCAAGGCACGCTTGGCGCTGAACTCGGTAACGTCGGAAGTAAAAAGGCTCGTCACGTCGATGACGGGCTTCTTGTCGGTTCCCCAGCATGCGACAGGAAACGCCTTGATGATTGGAGCAACATTCGTTGACTCAACTGCAAGCTTGATAGAACCTTTGACGTCGGCGCGAATGGAATACTTGATGTCGCGCAACAGGACCTGCTTGCCCCGGAGTTCCCAGCGAACGACGCGGTCGCCAACGGGCATTCCCGCGTAGCTCGAGCCGGCTTGTGTTTTTGAAATCTGGGTAACCCAAAGCATGTCCTTGTTGAGTTGATCCGTAGGGATCTCAAAGTAAAACTTCTCGTCGATTTGGTGAGTGACGAAAAGACCTTTCTTGGTTTTTGCTTCCTTGGTGATGACTTCTTCGTAAGGCTTGATCGAGCTTTTCTTGGCCGTCGTTTTTCCGGCAGCCGATTTGCCCGCACCACCCCGTGGCCGTGACCCGCGTTGGGCCGACGCGTCGTCTACCATCGTCGACGCGAAAATGATGATTGCAACGGACGCTGCAATCCCAAATGGAAATCGCTTCATACCTTTACCCCGTATCTGGATTGAATTGATAAAAGCAAGAGTGCCCTGATCGTTCGCGAATCCGTTCATCGCGATTGTGGCAAGAATCAAACGCCTAAGATGATCAACCCAAAGTCCGTTTGCGCTGACCAGGCGGAAACTGATAAAACACCGACATTGATACAACACCGGTGAAACGTAGAAGGGTCAGGATAACTTCGAATTTGGGCAATTAATAGTAGTTCCGCCCCGCTGACCAACCGCTTCGAGGGGGAGAAGTGGAAAAGTGCAAAACTTGTGTCCGATTTGGGGAAGAACCAACCCCGTATCGAATCGTTCACTTCGGAGATGCGCAATCGCGGATCGCGTTTTTGCCCTGCCAATTAGTTCAGCAGGATCGAACCCGGCCCGAATTCTTCATCGCCACCGTTTTCCCATTCGCGACGGACTTCGCGAAGTCCATAGGCACATAGTTCAAATCGTTCACTCAATCGTTCGAGCAGTTCGCCATGAGCGGCCTCATCGTCACAAGGCTTGATTTCCGACGCCAGGTAGTAAGAACGCTTGCCTTGTGTCATGTAATTGGAAAACTGACCATCGGTCGGATCTTCCTGGCGAAGGGCTTCCGGGTAAACACCCGCCCAGAACAAAGTGAAATCACCGATGTGCTGATAGAGCTCGCGCTTGGCATCGCCCAATCGAGCCGAAGCCTCAGCTGCCATTTCCGTGACGGTCATTAGCGGGCGCCCCGTGATGGAACGCATTCGGTGCACGACATCGGATCGTGTGAACCGAACCAGCAAGTCACTGAGATAATCAATTAAGGGTGGATCAACCACACCCAATTCCGAATGGAATGTATTCTCCGCAAGCCCGGCGAAATATCGATGAATCGGGGAATGGGAGTTGTCCGCGTTCATGCCTCTACCTCCACAAATGCACGAGTCAATTTCAACTTTAGGTATGATGCGCAGCGAGCGTCAAGAGAAATTTAGCTTTCACTTGTTTCGGGATAGGTGGCTTGTGACGATTTTCACAACTTGTTCCACGCGGTTTTTTCAACTTTTTAGCTTTTGAACCGCCGAAAGCACGGATTGTGCAAATTCTGAAATCTGAGGGACAGCTTTGTCAGAATCTTGCTGTTCCTCTACGCGTCGAACGATCGCCGAGCCAACGATGAATCCATCAACGGCGTCGCCAATCGCTGTTACGTGTTCGGGGGTACTAATTCCAAACCCAAGGCAGATTGGCAAGTCAGTATGCTCCCGAAGCTGACTGATTTTGGAGAGTGCCTGATCCGGCGCGCTCGACCGCTCTCCGGTGATACCCGTAACCGAAACAAAGTAAATGAATCCGGTTGAATGCGTCGCGATTTCTTTTGCGCGTTCCAAGGGGGTTGTCGGAGTCACCAATTGAATCAGCGAAAAATCAGCGTCCCGACAGACTGCCGAAAGTTCCTTTACCGATTCAAGCGGGCAGTCGGGAACAATGGCGCCAGAAAATCCAGCCTGTTTCGCGGCCGCAACGTAACTCGATAAACCTTTTCGATAGATGATTGAATAGCTGACCATCGAGACAAGCGGCATGCTTACATTTTTGGCGGTCTCGGGGAGCCGTTCAAGTAAATTGTCAAGCTGGAACCCGGAATCGAGCGCCCGACTGTAGGAAGCTTGAATGACCGGTCCGTCGGCAATCGGATCGCTGTAAGGAATTCCGACTTCACAAAGATGGCAACCGATCGAGTCGAATTCACGAATCAACTCAAGCGTAAAGTCGATGCTCGGATCACCGGCGGTAATGAATGGCATGAATGCGCGTTCATTCTTGGATTTCAAGTCCGAGAAAAGCTGATCAATCTTCGACACGTTAGGCTTCCTTACTTTCCGATGACTGAGCTTCGATCAGCCTCGCGACTTCCGCAGCGTCTTTGTCTCCGCGCCCCGAAAGGCAGACCATGACAATTTCATCTTTGGGTTTCTCGGCAGCAATTTTCATGGCAGCGGAGACCGCATGCGAAGACTCCAATGCTGGCAACATGCCTTCGGTCCTGGCTACGAGCTGGAACGTTTCCAAGGCCTCGCCGTCCTCGCAATAGGTGTATTGAACACGCCCGGAATCTTTCCAGAAGGAATGTTCCGGACCGACTCCCGGATAGTCGAGACCCGCCGATGCACTATGGACCGGCATGGTTTGCCCATCGTGATCCTGCAAAACGTAGCTGAACGAACCATGAAGAACTCCAGGTTCACCCATCGCAAGCGGAGCCGCGTGCGCTCCGGGCTTGCTGCCCAGGCCGCCTGCTTCCACGCCAACCAGGTTGACCTCGTGGTGATCGACAAAAGGATAAAACATTCCCGCGGCGTTACTTCCGCCGCCAACGCAAGCGACTACGGTTTGAGGCAAGCGGCCGAACTCCTCGTTCGATTGTTCAATCGTCTCGCGGCCAATCACGGCTTGGAAGTCCCGAACGATTTTGGGAAACGGATGCGGTCCAACGACTGACCCCAGGATGTAATGCGTATCTTCAACGCTCGCCATCCAGTCCCGCATCGCTTCGTTGACCGCATCTCGCAGCGTCTTCGAACCTGACTCCACAGGACGAACTTCAGCGCCCATCATCTTCATGATTCGAACGTTGGGTTGCTGGCGACGCACATCTTCCGAACCCATGTAAACGACGCAGGGCAGTCCAAAATGAGCACATGCCGTGGCGGTCGCAACGCCATGTTGGCCAGCTCCCGTTTCCGCAATGACGCGGTTCTTTCCCATCCGCATCGTCAGCAAAGCCTGGCCGAGCGTGTTATTGATTTTGTGCGCACCGGTATGATTCAAGTCTTCGCGTTTGAACCAGATCTGGGCGCCGCCGCAGTGCTCGGTAAGGCGGCGTGCGAAATACAATGGCGAGGGGCGGCCTACAAATCGAGCAAGCAGCGCATCCAGCTTTGTGAGAAACTGCTCATCCGTCGTTGCTTTTTCGTACTCATCGTCAAGCTGCTGAAGTGCCGGCATCAACGTTTCCGGTACGAAACTTCCGCCGAAATTCCCAAATCGCCCGGTGTCATCTGGCCAGCTGGAAAGTACCTGATCGTTTGCAGTGGTTGAATCTTTCATGGTTATCCATGTTAAATGGTCTGTGGAAAAACGAGTAGACCCAAATCATTTTTGCCATGCCCGAGCTGCCAGAAGTTGAAACGATGCGGCGCGGTATCTTGCCAATCGAAGGAAGCAAGGTCCGTCAGATTCGCCGTACGCCTTGTGCGAAAAAGCCCATTCAAATTCAACCCCGAATCGACCACATCAATCGCCGGATTCGTTCACAGGAAATTATCTCCGTCGATCGGCTGGGAAAACGTGTGGTCCTGAGAACCGAGAAAAATGATCGCCTTGTATTTGAACCGAGAATGACGGGTCTCGTTTTAATCGGCGATCCACCGAATCGAGAACACCTGCGAGTCGAAATAATGCTTGAGGGCGGGCCCGTCGATCGACTCCTTTTTTGGGACCGTCGTGGTTTGGGCACTGTAACGCTGTTTCGCGAAAAAGAGTTTGATGAATACGCATATCACGGAAACCTGGGGCCGGACGCTTTGGACGTTTCAGCCGATGAGCTGAGAGAACGATTTCGATTGAGCAAGCAAGCGGTAAAGGTCGCGATGCTGGATCAAAAAAAAGTTCTCGGAATTGGCAATCTGTATGCCAGTGAGATCCTGCACCGCTGTCGAATTGATCCGCGAACTCGCTGTACTCGCATCAACAAGAAACAATGGAATGAGATTTACGAAGTGATGCTGGACGTTTTCGCAGCGGCCATCAAAAGTGAGGGATCGACGCTATCTGACGGAACGTACCGAAACGCCCTCAATGATCCTGGAGGCTACCAAAACTACCACCTGGTCTACGATCGCGAAAAACAGGCTTGCCCGTCCTGTGAGCGGGGGAAAATTGTTCGAATCGTCCAGGCTCAGCGGGCCACTTTCTATTGCCCCAAATGCCAGAAACGAAAATAGGCCGACGATAAATTGCTACGCATTCGAGAATTCTGGCGTCTTTCGAGGTTCCAGCGTCGTCGAGGAATTTAGGCGTCTTAAAATTGCCCCGTTTGTTGTACAGCCTGTATCAAAACACACCGGCTGAAATTCGTTGCCGCCGCAACGAATCAAACAAATCGTCGGGAAAAGCGTCTTTTTTGACAATTCGATCGATTGGCACTGGATTTTCACAGTGTTGGCATTGGCAAGGCAAAACATACGCCAGGGAAAAGCAATGCAAACTCAATCCTCAACTCGATTCAACTTCCTATCGCGAATCTTAAGTTTCAGTCTCGTCGCAGCCTGTGCTGTGGCGTGGGCGAATCCGATCCACGCCCAAATCTCTGAACAGGAAGTAAATGATCTTCAAAAGACGATCCAAATGCTGCAGACGCGATTGGATCAAGTCAAAAAACAAGACGAAAAAAAGCAAGACAATAACAACGGGCGGGTCATCAACCTGGGCTCTCAAACTTTGCCGCCAACGGTAAAACAGATTCAAACCCCTCAGCTTCAGCTGCAGTTTTACGATTTGAGTGACGTGTTCGGTTGGGCGCCTCAATACCCAGTGCAATCCGTCGTGGAACTCGACAAGGATGGAATCGGTATCCATGGCCGGGGAGGTTCGAACGGCGGATTCGGCGGTGGCGGATTTGGCGGTGGCGGTTTCGGTGGCGGTGGAGCCGGCGGAGTATTTTCCCTTCCGCCCTCAATCAGCAAGCCTAAATCCGACAAGTCCAACTTGACCATTAATTCGATCACGGAAGTCATCAAGTCAACCGTCGACAGTGCCCATTGGGAAGAGACAGATGCCTCGATCGCTCAAGTCGGTCGCGGCCTGCTGATCAATGCGGCTCCATCAACCCATCAAAAGATTCAGAAACTATTTGACCTGTTTCGCAGCCAGTGGGGTTCGCTTCGTACCGTCGCGATCGAAGGATACTGGATCGAGTTGACCGCCAAGGAACTGAGTGAGTTGGTCAATGCAGACGCAAGCAAAAAGGTCCAGGCGGACAAGGGAGTCGGCGTGATCGAGAGCGAGCAATGGAAGACGTTTTTCGCGAAGGCCGAAGAAAATGGTGCGGTGAAATACGCGACAGCCATCACGGCCCACAACAACCAGACGGCTCACTCGCTTTCTGGAAATCAACCTCGCTTCCTGGTCAATGTGGAGCCTGAGTTCAGCGAAGTAGGCGAAAAGGTGCCAACCAAAATTGCCCATCGTTACTACTACTCACATATCCAAACCGGTTTGACTTTTCAAACGACCCCCGTCGCGACTCGCGGTGGCAACTATGTTCTTCTCGATTTGCATTGTCGAATTGTGGAAATGTTGCCAAGTGCCAAGAAAGATGAAAAACCCAAATCGGAGCCAAAGCAAAAACCGGCGACGCCAACATTCTGGAATTCAAAAGGTCAGGAATCTGATCCCGTCGAAATCGCCAAAATCATCGAGCAGCCCAACTATTCTTTGCAGCGATTGTCGACCACCGTTCGTTGTCCAACCGGCGAAGTGGTTCTGGCCGGTGGCATGACTCAACCTGCCGACATTCAAAAAGGCGGAAAAGAACAGCGGAAGCACCTGTACCTTTTCGTCAAGTCAACGGTCTACAACGTCAAGCCGGACCAGTCCGATAGAATGACGACCGCCAAAAAATAGGTGGATCTCAAGAATCAAGCCGAATGGAATCGGCGCTTGATGCATTGCTGGCAGACCTTGTGGCTCTGCCTCGTCCAAAAGGTCGCGCAACTCGCGCGGCCTTTTGTTTTTTGGTCGCCAACTTCCGCTTGCGGGCTTTCGCGTTAAATCCACTTTGGCAAAATAATGGCAGTTTACTGACGCTTGGTTTTTATGCCGGAACCCATGTCGCCCGGATCACGCGACCGTCAACGCGAAGAACTGCTGACTCCCATACAGTTTGTAAAGGGAGTGGGGCCCCAACGCGCGGAGTTGTTGAACAAACTCGGGATACGAACCGCGGCGGACGGGATTTTTCTTTTCCCGCGTCGCTATGAAGACTATAGCCAGCTTCGACGAATCAACGATTTGGTCGACGACGAACCCGCGAGCATTCAGGGGGTCGTTGATGATGTGGATCAATCCAATACAGCGAGCGGGAAACATATTACCTACCTGTTGATCAAACAGGATGACGAAGGAACTGAAACTCACTTGAGAGCGACGTGGTTCAACCAGTCGTTCATGTTTCGAAAATTTCAACCGGGACAGCGTCTCGTACTCCAAGGCAAGCCCCGCTTTAGCGGACGGCGTTGGGAGATGGTTCATCCGCGCGTTACGTTCCTGGGTACCGAAGACGAGCCAAGCAAAGACCAGATCCTTCCGGTTTATCCACTGACCGAAGGCCTTAATCAATCTCGAATGCGACAACTCGTCGCGAGCTGCGT
>CAYSXI010000096.1:1232-18892 GCA_964434955.1 uncultured Pirellulaceae bacterium | reverse complement strand
CGAGCCGCGGAATATGATGAACAACCCGAAATTTAAAGCCTGACAAGGCACTAGCCAAGCCGTTTTAACTTCGAGACTCGGCCAGTTGCCACCCATTCGGCGACAAAGATGTTCCCATCTGCGTCAAAACAAGCATCGTGCGGGTGGACAAATTTTCCTTGCTGCCATTCTTTGGGTTTGTTTCGAATGCTTCGGTCACCACTGATTCTCTTGACGTCTTCACCAAGCTGCGCCACCACTTGGTTATCCTTTCCGAGCAGCGTAATTCTCGCGACCAGTTCAGGTACCAATAACAAGTCGCCACGTGAGTCGACGTTCGCCGGCAATCCAAAACCCTTTTGGGTGCGAAGGTACTTCCCATCCATATCGAAAAACTGAAGTGTATTTCGCGCCCGGTCGGTGATCACGATTTCGTGTTCATCCTTGCGGCGATCAATCCAGAGTCCATGCGAAGTTTGAAAGGTCCCCTCGCCCTTGCCGGGCCCACCGAAGCAACTGATCCAATTGGCATCTTTGTCATATTTGTGGATGAAGAACGAGCCGTACCCGTCGGCAAGTAAAAATCCCCCGTCGTCGAGGAAGGCGAAATTCGTGGGCAGGAATCGATTGCGTCCCCACTGGGCAACGCGACTTTTGTCTTCGCCCTTGGCATATTTTCCCGACTCCATCGGCGCGTGCTTGAGCCAGACCACATCTCCCTTGAGTGTCAACTTGCCAAAGCTTTTGACTTGCTGGTACCCGCAAGCATAAATGAACTCCTCGCTGCCTTCTTTGCGAATCTCAATCCCATGGCCACCGCCTTGGAACAGGCTTCCGAAAGCGCGGACAAATTTCCCGTCACCATCAAAGACAAAAATGGACGGGTGATCCTTTTGATTCTTTCGGCCTTCGTGAATCACGTAAACCAAACCCTGACTGTCGACGGCAACGTTGTGTGTCGTCTGCCAATTGTATTTTTTGGGCAGTTGGGCCCAGCTGTGGTTGAACTCATACTTGTGTTCGCCATGACCGAAAACGGTTGAGGAACGTGTGCGACTGGCGGTCAAAACGGTTGGGACAGCCAGCGTTCCTGCTGCTGCGGCAGAACCGATACAAAACTGACGGCGTGATAGCGTGCTGCTGCTTTTTCGATTCATGATATTTTTTTGCGAAATCCGGGAATAAAGAAACGGGTCAAAGCATTCTAACTTCCATCGCTTCGGTCGTGGGACCCAACAATTCTGAAAAAAATTGCCAATGGGGCGAACCGATCGACGAAACACTCGTCTATTAATCATACAAACGACGAATGGTCGATTCCTGCTAAGGATTAAAACTTCAATGATGTATCAAATGCCAAGTTCGAAACCGATGCCCGCGAAAGAATATTCGCGCGTGCAATCTGCTCTTCCGACAAGCGTATCGGGATACGAAATGAATCGTATTTCGGCCGCTGGCGGTACGCGATCGTTGAATCGCAAGCAGACCTTGCATCGGCATTCATTGCCCACCGGGCTCGCGATTTTTAGCGAGATCGAGAAAGCGATGGAGTGACACTTGGCTAACCATACAGGTTTTCCTTAGCCCGGTGTCATCATCGGGCTTTTTTTGTGGGTTAACCAAATAACAAATCAAAGCATTCTTTTTTTATTAGGTATTGACAACTGATTTACAACAACTGGTTCGGTAGCTTAAACGGTAAAGCATTCGGCTGAAGACCGAGGGATAAGGATTCGATCGCCTTCTGAACCACTCGTTGAGGTTTGAAGTTGTGCTTCGCAACGCGAAGTTCGCTTTCGGCCTCAACTTTTTCGAGCCTCGTTCTTCTAGTGGTCAGGATGCTGGGCTTTCAATCCGGCGGCAGGGGTTCAAATCCCCTACGAGGTGCTCGAGTTGGTAACACGATCGTCGACGTGAAGTCGAAAGGGTCGTGGTGCCAACTCAACCAATACGAGCCGAGGAGCAGTTGGGAGCTCGCGTGTTTTGGGAACACGAGGTTGCGGGTTCGACCCCCGCGGGCTCGACTTTGGTAGTCGAGGACTGGTTGTCCAAATCCGGCTGATAACCGGGTTGTGCCGAGTTCGATCCTTGGGGCTACCACTGAATGAGAACCGACATCATGACGGAGAATGGAAACATGACATTGAATCAACGATTAAAACACGGTCACGCGACTTGCTACGTTTCATGAGGTCGTGGTGTCAACGGTTAGCATGGCTGACTTTTAATCAGTTTGGTGAGGGTTCGAATCCCTCCGACCTCACTCGTCTTGAGGGTTGAGTGAATTGATTTGAAACAAAAATTGGGTCCAAGGTGTTAGCGGCAGCATGTCTGGCTCTTAACCAGATCGGTGAGGGTTCAAGTCCCTCTGGTCCCACTAGGAACAAGCACGGGTCGTCTAGAGGCGAAGACTCCGCTTTCGTAATGCGGCAACGTGGGTTCGAGTCCCACCCGGTGCTCTTTGTTTTCAGGGAATCCTGTTTTCAGGGAAACCTGGCGGTTCCAACGTGTTCGAAAACACGTCTTGATCTTTGACAACTTGATCGACCATTGGCGTCCATGATGTAGCGGCAGCCTATCGCCTTGCCATGGCGAAAGTGCGGGTTCGACTCCCGCTGGACGCTCTTGAAAATGTGTCATTGACCGAGCGGCTAAGGTACCTGGCTTCCAACCAGGATAGGCGAGTTCGACTCTCGCATGACACTCTAGCCAGATGCTCTGGTGGCGGGCCGACTGCGAGTCGGTTCCGCAACTGGACTTCTGGCCACCTATTCCGAGGAAGCAACAGTTGGTGGTTGCGTCTGGCTCTGAACCAGAAGGTCGCAGGTTCGATTCCTGCTCTCGGTACTGTGGCCGTCCTGCATTGGTTCAGGATCCTGGTTGTGACCCAGGTTGATGCCGGTTCGATTCCGGTCGGTCACCCTTTGCTAACGGAGATTCAAAAATGGTGTGGTATGCCATATGGAGAGCAGCCGGTCTTAGAAACCGGTGACTGTGGGTTCGAATCCCACCTGCACCACTTTTGGCGAAGCTTGATCGATATTGCCCTACCGGCTTGGATCAGTCTCGCAGTTGATTGGGGATCGGCTAATGGATAGGCCACCTGATTTTGAATCAGGCTGTGAGGGTTCGAATCCTTCTCCCCGAGCTTGAAATCTGGGTTGGTAGCTCAGCGGCAAGAGCAGGCGCCTGTTAAGCGCCCACGCGTGGGTTCGAATCCCACCCGGCCCTCTTTTTACTTCTGCCCTGCGGGTGTGCTGGAACGCATGACTGTCTTCGAAACAGTTGGACGAGGTTCGATTCCTCGGCGGGGTACTCGTGCAATGCACGTCACACAACCTGGAAGCCAACCGGCTGGATGAGGAACCTGTCTTGAAAACAGGCGGCGGTCAAACGCTTGTGGGTTCGAGTCCCACGGCTTCCTCTTGATTCTGGTCCCGTCGTCCAACGGCAAGGACACCTGTTTTACACACAGGAAATATTGGTTCGATTCCGATCGGGACTACTTCTGGCAACGAATTTGAATTGGTCACTTTTCCATCAGGAACCAAGTGAGATCGTCTTGTGGAAATAGATTGTCGCGGCGGTAGACGAACCCGTAGTCAATTAAAGTCAAATCCGCATGGCGATCCATCAGTTCGCCAGCAAAATCACGCTTGAAAAGTTTTGCATCGTGGCCGCGGTAAGACAATTCAACCGGAGAAGGATTGTAGTACTCCGCCAGGAAAATGAATTTGCGACTTGCGGAATACATCAAGTCATAAACATCCGGGAGGCGATCGGGATTGATGTGGATCAAGACCCCTTTGGAATAGACAAAATCCCACTGATCGTTTGCTTTGAATTCAAGAATGGAAGTCCGGTACAAATCAACATCCGGGAGATTCGCCGAAAGCTCATTCGCGGCTTTTTGATTGATCTCAACGGCCGACAGTTTCGACTTGGGAAGCAGTTGTCGAATGGCGGCGAGGTTCAATCCAATATTTGATCCAAGTTCGAGCAGCGATTCGACGGGGCCGGTCCGCCCAAAAACTTTGCTGAACAACGAGATATTGGAAGCGATGGATTCGGGGACGCGATTGCGATCCGTATAGTCGTCGCCAAAATCCGTTTCCCAGAATACTTCCTGCTCCGTGCTACGCCCCATTTCCAAATCCTAACCAAAAGTGACGAACCAAACGCAGCGAACTTGATGCGACCCTCCAAATGCAATCGACCGGCAAGCCCACTTCGAATTCAAACATCATACATTTTTGGGCCAATCGGTCTAGCGATCAAACCGGCCACTCCGCCTGATCCAAGGAGGCGGAAGGCCACAAACAAATATGGGACGTTCGTCTAACGGGAAGACGCCTGTTTTGCAAGCAGGTAATCGGGGTTCGATTCCCCGACGCTCCACTTGGGAACTGACTCCCATTACACGGTGTCGTACGCAATCTGGAAAAGCGGCGAAGCTCAAACCTTCGTGAATCTGTGGGTTCGACTCCCACCGACACCACTGACCAATTTGATCGCATGCGTATCATGTTGCTTTCAGCCGATCCACGTGGCTCGAAAGCTGATACTAGATTCAATAAAACCGGGTTTTGTTCCACACACCTGTCTGTAAAACAGGCGTCAAAAAATTGTGTGGTGGCCGACGGGAGGTTCGATTCCTTCAAGACCCACTTGGTTTTCCGCGGCGATGATTCCGCCTTTGAAATGAATGTCGACGAAACACTAACGCCAAATCCAATCGGTGTTTGCCAATGGATTGGCCCGTTTGGCTTTCTCGGGCTTGAGGTCTTTTACCTTTTTCCACCAATCGCGATAGAACTGAGACAGTTGATCCACGTCGATTGGTTTACTTCCGTCATCACAAACCGGGTTGAGACTGGGATAACGCCCCCCGGCGCGAATGCCCTCGATCAGCCAAGCCGCAACGACACCTTCCTTGCATCCGCGTTGCGCCTGCGAAGAAAGCGGGTTACAAGGATAGGTAACCAGATCATGCACGCTTTTCGTTCGCTTCAGCAGTTCCGGAATATCCGTCCAATCAAGTTTGGGAAACGAAACCTCCCGATAAGTTTGGGCGTGCATTGAATCGAATAGTTTTTCCACTTTCGATTTCGGCTTTTTGGGCTTGGTCTTTTTGGAACCCTTGTCATCCGATTTGGATTCCACCTGGGATTTTGATTCGGACTTTGCTTTACCTTGTGCAAAAACCGAATCGGCTCCTAAAGAAAGCGCGAACATCAGAATCAAAACAGTTGTCAGTTTTCTATCATTCATGGCTTCATCCATCGAAGTCAAACAGGCCGCGAATTCGAAAGGGCGATCACTCACATGATAGCCAATCGTGGCCGTGAATGAAAAACATTGTTTCGGTGGCGTAGTGTCAACGGTTTAGCACGTGAGATTGTCGATCTCTTAGAGCGGGTTCGAATCCCGTCGCCATCGCTCCGTCTTTGACGGAATTCTATTGCAGACGAGCTGGGACTCGGGCAGCTTTCATACGGCCGTTTTGTTCGGTTCGATTCCGAAGTCTGCAACTAATCTCAAAGGATTTTTTCTCCGACGCGGATGGGCCAGTGCTCAGTTGAGTTTCATACGCTCGACCCGCCGGGTGCGACCCCCGGATCCGCCACTTTTTTCAACCCGTTCACCCTTCAACCCGTTCACCCTTCAACTCGTTCGTCCCTCTCTACGACGCTTCTCCTGTCGTAAATCGAGTTCAAGGTCTGATCGGATTCAAGGTCTGATCGAATTCAAGGTCTGTAGGTGTTCTGGTGGCACGCTTTCTTGGTAAGAAAGAAGATCGAGTTCAATTCTCGAACGGACCTCTCAAAGTTTGGAAGGCAGCCGGATACGGTTCGCCGGCCCGGTTTGCTACACCGCGGGACGAAAGTCGTAAGGGTTCGAATCCCTTGCCTTCCGCTTGAACACCGGTCGATCAATTTTGCTAAATTGGCATCCTCAAATTCTTTGCCGGAGGAAGTCATGCCAAGTCTTGCGCTCACCCTGTTTTCGCTTTCCCTATGCCTGGGATGGTGTATCAAGTGCGAAGGACAGAACAACGCTGTGAACCAGGTTGAAGGGGAGAAAGAAGGCACCTCGAAGAAAGCGCCTGCCAATCTTCTGCGGCCGCGAGAACTTGGCATTCATATCGGGATCCTCTCCCCGGGTACGCATAACGCGATCACCGATGTCAAAGGGGTTTTGGTCGGTCATCAAACGCTCAGCCAAGGCGAAAACATCCGTACAGGTGTTACGGTGATCAAACCGCATGGAGACAATCTCTTTCGACAAAAAGTTCCCGCTGCCATCTATGTTGGAAACGGATTTGGCAAACTTGCCGGCTCGACTCAAGTCAAAGAGTTGGGGAATATTGAGACACCTATCGCTCTCACCAACACCTTGAGTGTCTCAACCGGCGTCAAAGCTCTCGTCCGACACGCGATCGAACAGAAAGGCAACGAAGATGTTCGTTCGGTCAATGCCGTCGTCGGTGAAACGAATGATGGCTACCTGAATGACATTCGGGGCATGCATGTCAAAGAATCTGATTTTCATGCCGCGATCAAAAACGCAAAATCCGGGAAGGTCGACGAAGGGAATGTTGGTGCGGGAACCGGAACCATGTGCTTCGGCTTCAAAGGCGGAATCGGTACATCGTCTCGCCAACTGCCGAAGGAGCTTGGCGGGTACACCGTCGGCGTTTTGGTGCAATCAAACTTTGGAGGCGTTTTGACCATTAATGGTGCGCCGGTCGGACGGGAACTTGGCAAGTTTTCATTCAAACAATTTGCTGAATCGAAACAGGACGGCTCTTGCATGATTGTCGTTGCAACCGACGCACCGCTCTCGGATCGCAACCTGCAAAGGCTGGCAAAACGGGCCTTGTTTGGAATGGCGCGAACCGGGTCGATTATGAGCAACGGTTCAGGAGACTATGTCATCGCATTTTCAACCGGCTATCGGATCACTGGCCAAGGCAATGCACCCAAGGTCGACTTGCTGCCCAACCAACGAATGACTCCTTTGTTTCTCGCCGTTGCCGAGGCCACGGAAGAAGCCATCATCAACTCGCTATTCGCCGCGAACAAGATGACGGGTCGCCAAGGCAATCAAGCTGACGCGTTACCTCGAACAAAAACCGTCGAAATTCTCAAAAAGTATCAGTTGCTCAACCTCGGTCAACGGCTACCATCCATTCGCCGCTGATTCAACTGCGACTCGATTGGTCGTCGAACATCGTTTCGAATGTTGCCCGGCAACCAGGACAACCTTTTTGCCAACAGTGCTGGCTTTGAAACACTGTCCGAATCCGCTGACCGCATTTGTGGCAATCGGGTCCCCAGTTTCGATAAACCCAGTTGGAAACGAGCGTTGAACTGGCGGTGCCCCCGCCAAAAATCAGCAGAACCTGAACAACAATCAGGACCGCACCCGCACTTCGACGAGGTTCCGCGTCGAGTTCGAATCCTGAGAGCTGAAAACCCACGGTCATTCCAACGAGCAACACAACAATCCAGACCGCCATGGCAATGGTTGCAGCCAGACAAGCCAGCATATCGATTCTCCATAGCGGCCAAGGAAAATTGCGAAAACGTTCTTGGCGACGCATAAGGGCGAATCAGTTCGTGTTTGCAGAATGCTCAGTCGGTTGCCAGGTATTTTCGACCGGGACTTCCTTTTTGATTCGTCCGCCGTGTCCGTTTCTTGCCGCAAAACCAACCCGCCCGCAATCGATTGTGACGCCTTCCGCGGGATCACTTCCGAGCAGGATCGCGCCATCCAAGTCTGCGAAATCCAAAAGAGGAAGTAGTTGGGCGTTCGCAGAAATACCGATCGAACTTTCGATCATGCAGCCGACCATGGTCTTCATTCCAAGTTTGCGAGCGTTTTGAAGCATCCGAACGGCCGGGGTCAGTCCACCACACTTGCAGAGCTTGACGTTGATCCCGTGAAAAAATTCATGGCAAGCGTCCACGTCGGATTCGACCAAACAATTTTCGTCCGCAATCAAAGGCAGTGCAGATCGCTCGAAAAGTTTCCTTTTGTCGCCCTCCGATGCATCGGCCTTCATCGGTTGTTCAATGAACTCGACACCCAGTCGAGCCAAGATTTCCGACTTTTCAATCGCTTCATCGACGGACCATCCGCAATTGGCGTCCACTCGGAATCGGGCGTCGGTGTGATCGCGCAACTCCCGCACGATCTCAAGGTCATTTTGCGTTCCCAGCTTGATTTTATAAACGCTCCAACCCGGCATGGCGTTCAACTTCTCGACCATGGTTTCGATTGAATCGATTGCGATCGTGTAGCTGGATTCACAGACTTGACTAGCCTCGAGCCCCCAAACTTCGAAACACTTTTTGCCCGCCGCCTGAGCGAACCAGTCTTGCGCAGCGAGATCCAAAGCGCAAAGCGCGAAATAGTCGCCTCCGATTTCCTGATTCAAAGTTTGCCAGAACGTTGCGGGAGAGTCGATGGTTGCGGACTCGATCCATGGCCGAACCGATTCGATCGATCGTTCAATCGACCCCAACGAATGACCGTAGTAGGTATTCGCCGTGACTTCGCCGAGCCCGACGATTCCGTCCTGCTCCAACTCGACGACCAGGGCATCCTGGGAAAGCAAGGTGCCTCGAGAAATGGTGAACGGTCTGGCCAAGGGAAGTCGGAAACGACGCGTGCTTAGTTTCAATGGATTGCCCCTTCACGATTTTCGGTAACCTGATCCCGGCGGACGAGGATCGCGCCCACGAGGCCGTCTGCAGACTCCCGGAAAACATCGACCACGGGCAAACCGAGTTCCGACTCGAGCCGTTGTTTTTCTTCTCGATACTGAGCGTCCGTCAGAAGTCGACTATTCATTGCGATACCAACGACGCTGCTTGGGTGCCGGGTGTTAGCGACGGTTTCATAAAGTTCAACCAGTTTCGCAATTGGCTGCAGGGGTATCTCTCCAAACCCTTTTACATGGGGTCGGGTTGCTTCGTAACAAAACACCATGGCATCGGGCGCACATCCGTGAAGCAGTCCCAATGTCACACCGGAATAAGCAGGATGTGTGATACAGCCCTGCCCTTCGATCACGAGGAACTCGTGATGATCCAGGGATTTCACCAAACGTTCCGCCGAGCCATTGACGAAATCTGATACGACACAATCAATGGGAGTCCCCTGCCCTTCAATCATCATGCCGGTTTGGCCAGTCGCCGCGAAACCCGCATCGTACCCCCGGTCTTGCAGGTTTTTTTGGACTTCGATTGCCGTCACCATTTTTCCAACGCTGCAATCCTGGCCGACCGTGTGAATCCGAAAACAGCCTGGGTTCAGCCCTTTTCCCGTTGCTGTTTCTTTCTCGTCATTTTTTCGAACATCGACAAGTTGAGCATTGGATTTCTGAGCCAACTTCACAAACTCGTCGTCATCGGTCAGAAAGTGATGCAAACCCGAAACAACCGCCATGCCTCTTCGAATTGCATCGACAACCATTGGCCGCCATGCTTCCGGTAACTTTCCGCCAGGCGGAGCAATTCCGATAAACAGCGAATCGGCGTCTTCGACCCGATCAAGCGAATCAACAAAGGGGATTTCGCCCCCAACATTGAAAACCTGATCGGCCGTTTTTCCGACCTCGTGGCGGTCCAAGACAGCCAACACATCCTTTGGGCGATACCGCAGCATGCTAATGGCCGTTTTTGCCAGGAAGGGAGTCGACTCTCCCTCAGTCAGCAAAACGATTCGACGAAAAGATTTTAGGTTCATCGGTTATTTCTTTGCTCGGTTAAACAGAACCCAAGTTCCATCTTTCCCCGCGACCGCAATGTCGGTTCGATTGTCGCCATCCAGATCTCCGGTTCGAATCTGAAGTCCGGTACCAACATGTCCTTCGTCAATGACATGTTTTTGAAACGATTTCGATTCCTTGTTCCAGCGGTAGTAGTACATGCATGCCATCTCCTTCCCGCCCGGGTCGCCACCATTGTGGGCAAAAACCCGTTTCCCGGTGATCAATTCATCCTTGCCGTCTCCTGTCAGGTCGGCAAAGTGGATGGCGTGCGGCTGCGAAAATTTATCATCGATCGTATTGGATTCGAATTCGATTTTGCCCGATTCGCTTTTTCCTTTTTGTCGCCACCAGTAGAGACCATAGTCGTGCCCCTTGCCCCAAATCATGTCGTTCTTTCCATCGCCATCAAGATCGCGAATCAGGATGGGGCAACTGGCCTGACCGAGATTCCAATCTTTGTGAAACTTCCAGGGTTTTGAGAACGGTTTGACGCCTGGGTTCTCGTACCAACCGGTCGCCGTCACGACGTCCGGGTCCCCGTCGTTATCGATATCGCCCACCCCCAAACCGTGACCCTGGCCATCCGCTCCGATGAGAATGCGCTTGAAAGAAACCTTCTTGCCTTCTCGTTGAAACTGCCAGGCCAGAATCGGATTGCGACCGTTCCAGCTATTCGTAATCCACTCGGGCTGCTGATCGCCGTCCAGGTCAAATAGAAAACTGATTTCATTTTGGCTTTGTTTGGTGTCAACCAGCAGATGTTGCTTCCATTGGCGGCCGAGCTTCAATGCTTCGGGCCCCGGGTTTTCATACCAGTGTATCTTGGTGTCGATAAACCCACCTGCAACCACGTCCGGTTTTCCGTCCTGGTTGACATCAAACGCAAAGTCGCCATTTGACTCAACGTATCCGTTCCAGTCTTTGATATTTCGGACCGGACGCGGAATAAAGTCCGGAGCCGCATACCAAAAACGCCCGGCAACGACATCCAGCTTCTTATCTCCGTTGAAGTCGGCAAGGTCGATTCCTTCATTGGCGTCAACCATCAACTTCCTGGGAACAAAAGTGATGGATGCTTCCTGAGCTCTAACCCTTGGTGAACACCAAGACACCATCAAGATGGCCAGAATCAGAAACAAGCCAATCAGAGTGATTCGAATCTGCATTGCGAACATGCTCGTGCCGTTCTTTGAAAACCAAAACATTTATGAATGCGTCAATATTAGCACAAATTCGATGTGCCGGATTTCCCGGGCAGGCGGCCACCCACCGCCAACGGAGCTGATGGTGCGACGTTAGCGCAGACGACCCGGCCCTCGAGAATACACGCCGCAGAACTCAGAACATGTACACGGCTTTGCCGAAACTCGCAAATCGTGCGCGATCATTTTTTCAACTTGTCGCAGTGGTTTTTCAACCGTTCCAGCTGCCCCTTAAGCACACCATCCACAGGTGCCGCGATCTTATCGAGTTTCTGAGAGGCTCTTCCCGTCACGCTATAGCTCAACTGGATCTTGGTTCCGTTTTCGGTTTCAACGAATTTGAAAGTCAGACAACCAGAGACACCCATTTCCTGGAGTGGACCAAGACCACCGCTAAGCCGAAGCTGCTGGTTGGGTTGATAGAAAACAATCTCCATGTGGCGGACAAAACCGCCCTGCGGCAGCTTCTCCAACATGCAGTTTCTGGTCAAGTCCATCGAAAGGTTTGAAGCTTTCTGACTGTAGGAATGACTGGCATCCCACCAACTGGAAAAATCCTTGGTCAACGCTGCAAACGCCTGTTCATTCGATGCCGACGTTTCGACTTGCAGACTGATCTGGAATCCATCTGCCGCCGAATCTTTGACTTCTGCACCCAGCGGTTTAACGAACCACGGGCAAATCAACAAAGTTGCGATGATTAGAAAATGGAATTGTTTCATGATGACTCCCTGAAAAATGATGCTGCTATTGTAGCTTCGCGAAAACGATCCTGAACTAATTTGAGATGCCGATCGAACTTTTTTGTTAACCAAGTGTCCATCTTGTATCCAACATCACTGGAAATACATGGAATGATTCACTGACAGAAAGAATAGGAGCGGTACCGTGGTTGCAAGCGCACTACAACGTCCAGCTTTGGTGCTCAACCGAAACTGGCAGCCAATCAACGTGATCTCCGTCGCACGATCGTTGACGTTGGTCTTTAACGGAACGGCGCGCGTTGTCGATCCCGAGTCATATCAACTTTTTGAATGGTCGGATTGGTCGGAGCTGGTCCCGGAAGACGGTCAGCCCTTTGTACAGGCTGTTACCCAACGTTTTCGGGTGCCAGAAGTTGTTGCGCTTACGAGCTTTGACCGTTTGCCTTCGGCTTCCGTCACATTTAGTCGACGCAACATTTTCAAGCGAGACCGGTTTACCTGTCAGTATTGCGGGGCTCAGCCACAGGGGGAAGAGCTGTCGATTGACCACGTTATGCCTAGGGCTCAGGGCGGCCAATCGACTTGGGAAAACTGCGTGCTGGCTTGTGTGAAGTGCAATCACAACAAGGCAAATCGGACTCCGGAACAGGCGGGGCTGAAGCTTCGCAAGAAGCCGGTGCGACCTGAGTGGAATCCAGCCTTTTCACGCCACTCGATCCGGATGGAAAGCTGGCAAAAGTTTATCAGCGACGCTTACTGGAACGCCGAGTTGCGTTAGCTGAATCAAGATTGATGCGTTCTGGTTTCAGCCTCAGGTGAATTGCGGTCGAACGATTCGCTCGACCAATTGAAGCCTGAGGCCCATATTCACAGCGGTGTGCTCCTGGGAGAGTAAGCGGATTCCAAACCCGCTGCACAGGGTTCGAATCCTTGCACCGTTGCTTGACTTCGTTTGCGGAAGGCGACAATTCGCGGAACCTGGTCGCGGCACCTGGTCGCGGCACCTGGTCGCGGAACCAGTTTTCTTTAATCGCCATCGAGCCCGGAAACAAAATGGCCGGGGCAATTAGCGCTGGTGAATCTCCGGCCTAATGAAATCCTGCCATTGAAATCCATCTGCCAGCTGTTCTTCGGCGGCAAACTCCAAGTGCAAAATCCGCCGATGCATTTCTCGCGCCGGATCCGAATGGCCCGAAGCATGAGAAACTAGCGGCCGCATCGCGAGCACGTCACCGGCTTCGCACGTGATCACATCCGGTTGCCCCGAGTACCCGGCCGTTGACTTTCCGCTCAAGTGGGATCCTGGAATGACCTGGAGTGGTCCATTGAAATCTGTCACCGTATCCAGGTGAATCCGCAACGTTAACATGTTCGCCAGGACCGATTCGGAACCTTCCACATGGGGCACACCCGCCTTGGTCGTTGGCTTCGAGAATTCATCGGACTTCAGTCGATTGTCTTTCACCGCAATCGTCATGTCTTTGTGAAACGGAAGCGACCAGCTACGGTGCGACGGCTTGTCAAAATAGAGCCCACGCACCAAACCAAAATGTTCTCCCAGGACATACGTCAACCGCTCGACCAGTCGCGGCTTCTGCCACCACGCGTGAACTTCCGGAACGATCTTGATCACGTTGCGTGCAGCAAACACCGTCCCACGTGATGAACGAATGGATACCATTTCTTCCTGCTGAAACAGCCGATTCAGTTCGCTGAGCATTTGCAGGCACTCTTCCGACGAATAGACGCCATGCATGAGCTCATATCCCTGATCCGCGATTCCCGACTGCAGTTGATTCATGACTTTTGAATTTTTCCAGGCTGTTCGGCGATTGCTTGTACGATTTCTTTGCGACACGGGTACTCATCACTTAAGATTATGTTCGATTCACGTTCTTTTCAAAATGGCTGAGGAAACCATGAAAAAGGCAATCCACTTTTTTCTGTTCGCCGCCACCATCTTTTCGTGGGGAATTCCCAATGGCAGCGCCCAAACTCGGGACCAGAAAGTTCGATCGGATCGAGATCAGCTAATCAAAGACCTTTCCTGGTACTATGACGATCTCGACAAAGGAATCACTGCCGCGGAAAAAATGAACAAACCGTTAATGGTTGTGCTTCGCTGCATCCCCTGAGAGGCTTGTAAAGCATTTGACGAACAGGTTGTTCGTCGCGACCGAAAAATCAAAGCGCTCTCGGACAAATTTATTACGGTTCGACTGGTCAAATGTAACAGTCTCGACCTGAAACTGTTTCAGTTTGATTATGACTTGACGTTTTCCGTCTTCTTCCTGAATGCCGACAAAACAATCTATGCGCGGTACGCCACTCGGAGCGGCCACGATGCCGACAAAGACGTGGCACTCGAGGGTTTGGCTGCAACCATGCGGACCGTCCTGGAAATGCACGACGAATTCCCGCAGATCAAAACAAGAATCAAACTGAAACAGCCAAATCAAACCGATGTGGAAGTTCCGGAAAGATACTCTTCGCTGACACGATTCAAATCGGATCTGGACTATCGCGGTCAAGTTGCGAAAAGCTGCATCCACTGTCATCAAGTTCGCGATGCCCAAAGGGTTGAGTACCGCGATCGCAATCAACCGCTGCCTGAAAAACTGCTCTATCCATTTCCCTCCGGTGAACGACTTGGCTTGACCTTCAACAAGAAGACACGCGCAACGGTCAATCAAGTCGTGAAGGGGTCTGCCGCGGCCAAGGCTGGAATGAAGTCGCGAGATCAGATCGATTCGATCAATGGATGCCAAATTGCTTCCGAGGCCGACATTCACTGGATCCTTCATAACCTCGAAGGAAAAGCCCAGTCATTGGACGTGGTTTATACGAGGGGCGGAAACTCGAAAACGGCCAAGTTGCAGCTTGCCGAGGGCTGGCGAAAAGAAACTGTCATCGACTGGCGGCCGACCAGTTGGGACCTTCGGCGAATGGCGACGGGGGGAATGACCCTCAAAACACTGTCGGATCGCGAGCGAACGCGTTTGAAAATTGTGGATGGCAAGATGGCGCTTCGCGCGGATCATGTTGGACGATATGGCAATCATGCCCGGGCCATGCGCGCGGGCATTCGCAAAGGCGATGTCATTGTCAGCTTTGGCGGACGTGATGACTTGATGAGCGAGTCCGCGTTGATTGAATTCGCCGTCCAGGAAAAGAAGCGTGGCGACACGGTTTCCATCATTTACCTGCGCAACGGGCAAAAGAAGGAAGCAAGCATTCGCCTGCAGTAAAGTGCTGGGCTCAGGCGCGATCAAAATCGAAGGGGACGACGTTGCGAATGTCGTCTTCGCCGATTTTGAGCATCAATAGCCGATCAAATCCGAGAGCCGTCCCACAGCTTTCGGGAAGCCCGCTTTGCATGGCCCTTAACATGCGACTTTCAACGGGTAGTTCTTGACCACCATCATTTAGACGCTGGCGATTCACTTTGTCATTTCGAGTCGCGAGTTCGTTGGCGTCGGTCAATTCGTGATAACCGTTTGCCAACTCCATTCCGTTGACATAGATCTCGAATCTTTCTGCGACTGCGAACCGGTTGTCGTTTCTGACTTTGGCCAAGGCCGATTGGGTGGCCGGCCAGTCATAGATGATCACCGAAGGTTCGTGCTTCAGTTTTGGCTCGACCAATTGCGATAGCGCCAAGTTCAAAAGATTATCTCGATCGACCTCTCCGTCTGCGGATGATATCTCGATGCCGAGGGAGCTCAATGACCGTTGCAATTGGAGCGAGTCTTCCGTGTAAGGATCGATTTCCGCGAACCGGATTAGCGCTTCGCGGTAAGTCAACTGCAGGGCTGGTGGAACCCGCAAGATGGACTGGACGAATTCATCCAGCAACTGCCGACCTTGCTCGTACGAGTCACCTGTCCGATACCACTCCAACATGGTGAATTCGGGCTGGTGTTGACGACCGCACTCACCATTTCGAAAGGCCTTTCCGAGCTGGAAAATTCTCTTCGCGGATCCGGCGAGCAGCCGCTTCATGGCGAACTCGGGGGAAGTCTGCAAGAACATTGGCTTGTGATTGCCGTTTGCATTAATCGAAACCGAGATGGGTTCGATATAGCGATCGACCACGGTATCCGCGGATAACATCGGCGTATCGACTTCCATGAAATCACGTTCAAGGAAAAAGGCGCGAACTTGCTGCAACAAATCCGAACGCTTTTTCAGTACTTCGATTGTGGCAGAGGGCCCAAAATCTCCCGACATGATTCTGTCTAACGAACTCCTTCCGCAAGCTCGTTGGCGAAAGCTTCAACTTCATCGGCGACGTCTTTCCAGTCAAAGTCGATCGGAATGGCGTGCCCCGAATTATCCAATTCGGTCAAGCTTTTGTTTTCAGCGCCCCAAGCTTGATAGAAATTCTTGACCGTTGCCGTATCCACAACTTGATCATCTGGTGAAACGAAGAAGCGGGCGGGGGTTTTGATTTCGCCCGCGCGATCTCGATTCTCGTCGATCAAGTGGTACATGGAATTGACAACCGACCTGGGACTGAATTTATTGCGAAGCTTAACCTGCTGCTCCTTGGGGTCCTTGGCATCATATTCGAATGGACTCATCGCGGTTTGAGAAAATGGCAGTGTCCACTTGGAAAACTCGTGCCAAAACCGCGTGGTCAAAAACGGGCTTCGAACGCTCGCTGTATCGATCGCGGGTGCAAGTAACACGACACCGTCAACGCAACCCGGCTCCTGAAGAAGTTGCTGCACGGTCACGGCTCCGCCCAATGAATGGGCGACGACGATAATCATTGTGTGCTTCTCCTGCAAGGATTTAATCTCCTCGTCGATTGCCTTGAGCCAAGCTTCGTGGTTGGATTTCCGGTACTCTTCGATGGGTTCACCGAAACCCGGCAGTCGCAGGCCCCGGCAGGTAAATCCTCGTTCGGCTAAATTCGGCGCCATCTTGTACCAGATCTGCGGCGTCTCATTGAAACCATGAACAAACAGAATCGCCCGATCACCATTGTTCAATGTAAAGGAATCACAGCCCAGGCGCACGCCGTTATCGTCACGAGAGATGTTACTTTCCCAGCGACTGATTTGCGTTTGAACGTACCGTGAATAGCCAAAATCGCTTGCAAGCCACACGAACAAAAACACGAATAGCCCGATCAAAACCCGTCGGATCCAACGTTTCCCTTTTGGCTTCGGGGACTCACCATCCACTTGCCGGGAACTTCGCTCCCGTGATTTCTTCGAATTCACAAGGCACCTCGACAGCGTTCAAGTCAGAATACGAAAACAACAAGCTGATTTGCTCAGTGCGCATTGGCGAATCAAGCAACTCAGCGCGCGATTGAGAAATGTGCCCAATCCACGGTGATGGGGACTGGCATTAACTTACGGCATTGCCAATTTGCAATTTGCAAGCCATCAACGTGTTGTCCAACAACATCGTCACCGTCAAAGGACCGACGCCTCCGGGGACGGGCGTGATCATTCCAGCAACTTCCGAGACAGGATCATAATCCACATCGCCAACCAGCTTGTCATCAAGCCGGTTGATTCCGACGTCAATCACCACCGCACCCGGCTTGATCATGTCGGCTGTGACAAAGTTTGCTTTTCCAATTGCCGCGACAACGATGTCCGCCTCACGTACCACGGATGCGAGATCCTGGGTTCGGCTGTGGCATACCGTCACCGTCGCGTTGCCGGCTTTGATTCCCGGCAAACCTTTCTGCATCAACATGGACGCAATCGGCTTGCCAACAATATCGCTGCGCCCGATGACGACGGCTGACTTTCCGGAAGTATCCACTCCCGAGCGATCCAGCAATTGAACAATCCCATGGGGCGTGCAAGGCAAAAACCGCGGCCGTCCCTGACTCAGCAATCCAACATTCTCGGGATGAAAGGCGTCAACGTCCTTCATCGGATCAATTCGATCGAGAACCTTCTGTTCATCAATCTGATCGGGAAGAGGCAACTGCACCAGAATGCCACTGACCGATTCGTCTGTGTTCAG
>CAYSXI010000096.1:0-1213 GCA_964434955.1 uncultured Pirellulaceae bacterium | reverse complement strand
CGAAATTTCGGCAGACGGGCGATGCAGTTCGCTGTCGATTCCCACGCGCTCGCAGGCTCGCTGTTTATTTCGGACATACACCTGGCTCGCAGGGTTCTCGCCAACCAGGACCGCCGCAAGTTTGGGCTTTGGTCCGCCGCCAGAAACATGCTCTTCGACCCGCTGTCGAATTTCTTCTTGAATCTGTTTGGCAAATGACTTGCCGTCAATAATCTGTGCCGCCAATGTTTCACCCTTTATTAACTCGAAGTTTTGTAACTTCAATTTGCTGGTTGTTTCTTCTGATCGTCGGAATCCGGTTTGTTCTTTTCGGACGCCTTTTCACCATCGTTGGTTTTCAAGTTTTCCGTTGACTCCACGTCTTTCTTCAACTTCTCCATATCCTCTTCGAGGATTGCCTTGGCAGGCCCGGGAACAACACCCAGGAACCGGTAGATTCCAAGGAAACGATATTCAACGTGGACGGTCAACTCAGTCGTATCGCCCGATTCGTTTAATCGATAATCGCTGCTGTATTCGAGGAAATCCGAATTCGATCGGACCAAAAGTCGAGACTGGTCTTTTGCGGTCGCCAACACCTCGTCAGTAAACACCAAGGTACGACCCTCCGATTCAATGGTCATTCGCGCTTGCGCGCCCTCTCGATGGCCCCCTTCGGTCAACGGCTCGATCGACACCACATCCTTGGCCCATTCCTTGATCAGCTCGGGATCCGTCAGGTGGCGAAATACCTCCGCTCGTGAATCCTTGATTCGGACCGTGTAACTGATCTTCTGTTTGCGACCACCAAACCAAAACAGGACACTGGCCACAATCACAAGCGCCACGCTACCGTAAATCAAATACTTGAATAATGGTCGCATGCTGTGCCGCCTGTCGTCGAATCGAACCGGTTTCAAACGGAATCATCGTAACCCATGCGATTCGAATTTCAACCGAAGTCGGCCCATCAGCCGTGGCTTCCGCCGATATAGAATTCGCGTCATTCGCCAGCAAACCGGACAAAAAAAGTTGAAACGATATTGCCCGAAACGATCAATTCAACAATCCTACAAGCGAATCGGTTGGATCCATTCGAAGCGTCCTCGTCAGGGTGATTTGTGAGTAAACGGAAACGGAATGAGACGAAGTCTCGCCCGCGACTTTTTCGGGCACTGGGAAATTCAAATCCCCCCGAGTCAATTGACATTAACTATCGCGCCTACCAACTCAT
>CAYSXI010000095.1:0-18930 GCA_964434955.1 uncultured Pirellulaceae bacterium | reverse complement strand
ATAGCGAGCGGCGGCAAAGATATAAATGACGCCCGAGTAAACGGTGGAAATGACAGCCAACCAAACGCTGCCGGCCATCACCCAGAGCAACCAAGCCGGAATTCCCGGCGTGGCTTCCGTCTCGCGAATGGCCAATGCGATCAGACTCGCGCCGACCGCAATGCACTGAAAGACCATTTTCAGTTTGCCCGCCATGTTTGCGGAAAAGTCGCCTCCGCTTTGCTCAATCATGCTTCGCAAGGCGGTAACCAACAACTCGCGACCGACAACCACAACGGCCATCCAGCCGGCGATAATCGCGTACCAAGGCAACCGATCACGGATCGCAACCGCGATCATGATGAACGCGCCACAAATGATGATCTTGTCACAAAAGGGATCAAGCACACGCCCCAGCTTCGTGACCTGATTGAACTTGCGAGCGTACCAACCGTCCAGCCAATCCGTTCCCGCGGCAATCACAAATATGACGAAGGCCGCCCAATAGAAAACGCGATCCATTTCTCCAAACGGGATCAACCCAAAAACGACGAACGACAACAACAGCCTGGCTGCCGAAAGCTGATTGGGAACATTCCAAACTTTGTTTGATTCGGTTTCGGCCATCCGTTTTTCGGTCCTGTTCACCTGGGGTGACGGAAAGTTGAAATACTAAAGAGCAACACCGATCAAGTCGTAAGGCTCGGCCGCCACGATCTCCGTCACGACTTTTTGGCCGATTTCCAATGGCGTTGCCGAGCTGACAAAAACCAGTCCGTCAATATCCGGAGCGTCCGCAAAGGAACGACCGAGCCATACACCGGGCTGTTCGGGATGTGCTCGATCAATCAGGACATCCAGTTGCCTGCCGACTTGTGCCTGATTCCAAGCATTGGAATTATCGTGCTGGATGGCCATCAATTTTTCACGGCGACTTTCCTTGGTCGATTCGTCCAAATGCCCTTCCAACTTGGCAGCCGGAGTATCGGGCTCAAATGAATACGTGAAGACGCCCAAGCGTTCGAATTGGGTCTCGCGAATGAACTCGGCGAGCTCCTCAAACTGCTCGTCGGTTTCGCCCGGGAAGCCCGTAATGAATGTCGTTCGCAGGACGAGGTCTTTGATTTCTTCTCGCATCATGGAAATCAATTCGGCCGTATCATGGCGGTTCACCCGACGGCTCATCCGCTTCAACATTGTGTCGTTGATATGCTGAAGCGGCATATCGATGTAGGGAATCACGCGCTTGGCCTGGTCAATCGTCTGCAAAAGCGGGCGATCAATGTACATCGGGTAGAAATAAAGCAGCCGGATCCAGTCGATTCCTTCCACCTCATCCAGTTGCTCAATGAGTTCCCGAAGCCGAGGCTCACCGTAAATGTCCATCCCGTAATAAGTGGTGTCCTGAGCGACAATATTCAACTCGCGCACACCATTGTCGGCCAATTGTTTTGCTTCATCGATAATGCGTTCCAACGGCTTGCTGGCATGCTTCCCACGCATCTTGGGGATCGCGCAGAAGGTGCAAAGCCGATCACAGCCCTCGGAAATCTTTAAATACGCAAAGTGTTTTGGTGTAATTCGAAGCCGATCGCGATCGTCCAAGGCGCGAATGGGTGCCGGTTGAAAAACGGAACGCTGCTCCTCCAAATCGCCAAGCAACCGGTCGGCAATTTTTGTGATCTCTTCTCGACCGAACACTCCGACTAAGGAGTCAATATCCGGACGATCGCGCAACATTTCTTCTTTCTGCCGTTCTGCCAGGCATCCCGAAACGATCACACCGCGCGTTTTACCTTCTCGTTTCAGCTCCAGCATCTCATCGATCGCGGCGAACGATTCCTTCCGCGCCTGCTCGATAAAACCGCAGGTGTTTACGACGACAAAATCCGCGTCTTCGGGCTCCGAAATCAACTGGTACCCGTCGAGCTGCAACAGTCCCATCATCCGTTCGCTGTCCACGGTATTCTTTGGGCAACCCAAACTAACGAAAGCGTATTTGCCTTTGGCAGCGTCGGGTTCAAGCGTTTTTTGGTAATCTTCGGCCAAGAAAATATCTCGCAAATTGAGGGTCAGAAGCCCGGAATTCAAGTGGATTAGCCTACCCGAAAGCCCCGGATTCCTCCAGTCTCAAAATGCGGCGGCGACTCCGGACCCGATCCGAATAACCGGCAAATTCAGTGGCCTTCACGGATTTTGAAATAGCTTTCATAGCGCCGGACATCCACCTTATTGTCGGCGACCGCGTCTTTGACCGCACAATCGTCTTCATGAATGTGCGTGCAATCGGGATATTTGCATCCGTCGATAAAGGGACGGATGTCGCGAAAGTAACCCTCAACCTCTTCGGGTTCGACATCCCAAAGTTGAAATTGGCGAATGCCGGGTGTGTCGATGATGTGGCCCCCGAAATTCAAAGCGACCAGTTGCGCCGCGGTGGTCGTATGACGACCTTTCTGGTTATCCGAGCTCACATGACTGACGCGGAGGTTCAACTCCGGTTGAATCGCGTTCAACAACGACGATTTGCCAACGCCACTTTGCCCGCATACGACGCTGTCTTTTCCCTTTAACAACTCGCGCAAGCTTTCAATCCCGATTCCTTCGGTCGCCGAAACCAACACCACGCGATAGCCCAACTGCCCCCAAACGCCAACCACCGGCTGCAGGTCGGAAGCCGGAATCAAATCGATCTTGTTGATGCAAATAACCGCTTCAATATTTGCCTTTTCTGCAGACACAAGAAAACGGTCGACGAGGTTTGGCTTCAGTCCCGGCATGGCCGCACTCGCCATGATCAAAATCTGGTCGACATTGGAAACGATAATGTGCTGGCGTGAGCGACTGCTACGACTCAAGTAATTCTTCCGAGCCTCGACGCGGGCGATCACACCGTTATCGTCGTCAATCGGTTCGAACATGACTTCGTCGCCAGCCACGACAACATTTTGCAGATCGGTTGCCAACGACTTGAGAATTCCGCGAATTGCGCAGGTGTAAATCTTGCCGTTTTCATCCTGGACATCCGAATTCAAACCACGGACCGCGAGCACTTTGCCTTTCCGGCACACGTTGAGATCGACGTCCAACTGAACCTGGAACCCGCCGCTGGTTTCCTCAACCTCAGCACCGACGATGGTCCGTTTTCGCGCCAGTTGGCTCCGTCCCGAGACTCGTTCGCCGGCGGCCAAATCATCAACCTCCTCGGTCGATTTGGCATCGTACCTGCGAGTCAGGTCGTGATCCCTGGTTCGCGACTCGTGTTTCTTTCGAAACTCCGCACGAACCTTTCGCTTGCCTTTTTTCTTTTTTCCCATGCTTCAAAACCGGCGTCGAAAACGCGGGTCAATTCAATTGTTCGATGGACTCAGCTATTTGAATTTTCATTTTTTAAAGGACCTGTTCAATCCGAGCGAAGGCTGCAGGATCCTCGCATCCCAAGTGTCGACGTCGGACACAATCCCCTTTTAATGAATTTCTCTTCCGGGTGAAGTTCGCGGAATTCCTGGATGACCGTATTCTTTCAAGAATTTATCGGTTTCAGTCCGAGCTATTGGAGTTACCGATTTCCCGCGGCTCGAAAAACAGAAATCAAAACCTGCTGGAATTGCAAAAAGCCCACCGCTTAGCCTACCCAAAGGCGATTTGAATTGCATTAGCAAAACTTGGAACGCGGTCGGTTTTGGATACGTCGAAAATGTCCGTGCACAGATGCCAGATGTTCGCTCATCGTCACTGGAATTCGGTTGGCCTCGCATTTGACAAAATCGGCATTTCTTAACTTTTTCATGGTCGAATCGATCTTTAACTAAAACGAAGACGACTTATCATTTGAATAACAACAACTCGGCGACAAAGGTTGCGCGAGTCTTATTGGGCTGAGACAGTGACAGTGGAACGAAAAATTGTCCGACTTGTGTCTGCCGCAGGTGAGAATCCCGGCACCGGTCAGGTTGCGGACTCATCGCCCTCAGTCGAAACCGTAGCCTCGATGGATGCGGCTCTCGAGAAACTCCAAACCGATGACTGTGCAGCGATCCTGATTGACAAGGAATGGTTCCAGGACGACGGTTCTTTTGGAGCGGCTTTATTCAGTGAGCACCGGATACTGAACCAGATCCCTTACGGCATCGCCTTATTGGACTGTGAAAACAAATTTGTCTGGGCAAATCAAAGGCTGATCGGATGGTTCGAAACCCAAAATCTGATCGGCCTTAATTTTTATGAGGCGATCGGAACGCCTGACATACTCGGCCCGGCGACCAGTCCTTGCACGATGGCCTACAACACCCACCGTGTCTGCAAAAGTTTGCTCAAGTTCAAAGAAAACCGCTACCTGGAAATGCACGCGGTTCCGCTGTTGAAAGGGGAAGGCGGAGTTTCCAATCTTGTGGTCACATTGAAAGACGTGACCGAAGAAAAGATCGAACGAGAGAAACTTCAATCGCTTCATCGCGCCGGCATTGAACTCGCGGACCTGACACCCGAAGAAATATTCCACATGGATGTCGAGGAACGCGTTGAGTTGCTCAAATCAAATATTCTTCATTACACGCAAGACCTTTTGAATTTCGATGTCGTTGAGATTCGCCTGCTGGAACAGGAATCCAACTGCTTGGTGCCTTTGATTTCCGTGGGAATCGATTCCAAGGAAAGCAAGCGTCCGATATTTGCAGAAGCACGCGGCAATGGCGTGACTGGATTTGTTGTCGCGACGGGAAAGAGTTATCTCTGTGAAGACACCGGCAACGACCCCTTGTATCTGGATGGCCTAATCGGCGCGAAGAGTTCGCTGACGGTTCCACTGATTTACCACGAACAGGTCATTGGTTCTTTCAACGTCGAGAGTCCCAAGACCGGCGCTTTCGACGAGAGCGACCTTCAATTTCTCGAGATCTTTGCCCGGGATATCGCGGTCGCTTTGAACACCCTCGAGTTGCTGGTGGCTCAAAAGGCCAACACGGCCAAGCAAAGCGTGGAAGCGATCTATGGCGCGGTTGCCTTGCCCATTGACGATATTTTGAATGACACGGTGCACGTGATCGAGGAATTCATTGGGCATACTCCTGAAATTGGAAAGCGTCTCCGCAAAATTCTCCAGAACGCGCGACACATCAAGCAGACGATTCAAAAGGTCGGGGAGAAAATGGCGCCCTCCAAAGACATTCCGGATGGCGTCAAGGACGAGCGACCCTTACTACGAGACAAACGGGTTTTAGTCATCGACAATGATGAAGAAGTCCGGAATAGTGCGCACCTTTTGCTGGAAAGATACGGCTGCGAGGTCGAAACGGCTCACGAGGGCGCCGAAGCGGTCATGATGATTCGCAACTGCAGCCCGGAGCAAAATTATTCAGCGATCATTTCTGATATCCGATTACCTGACGTCAGCGGATACGAGTTGCTGATGCAGCTGAAACAGATCATGACCGACCCGCCCCTGGTTTTGATGACGGGCTTTGGCTACGATCCCGGCCACGCGATCGTGAAGGCCCGCAAAGCCGGATTGCCGCCCAATGCCATTCTTTACAAACCGTTCCGACTGGACCAACTGTTGGAAACGGTCGAATCGATCATCGAGACTTCGGCGGAAAAGGTTTAGGGCTTGTCTGCCTGGTCAATTCTCCCCCTGGTTTGCATTGGGCATTTGGCGATTTGCTGCGCTGTCTATAACCAGACGCACGCATCCGCGCTTCCAAGGTTTTTTCGCAAACTCGTCGAAAAGCTTGCCATCGTGTCGGTGATCGTCGGTTTCGGCTTCTTCCTTTACAAACGCTTTGACGGTTACCAATTCGAACTCAACTACCTGATCGAGCATCCCGTCAACGTTGGGTACGAACTTGGTTGCTGCATCGTCGCTCTGGCCATGATCTTGCGCTGGACGTTTCGAAATGTGTTGCCCCGATCAAGCCATTTTCAAATCAACCAAATCTCGAAACACGATATTCAACGTGAAGTAAAATCGGATTTAAATCTTACCTGGGACGCAAAATTGCTTGCCAAGATTCCAGGAAATCAGTCCTTGCATTTGTGGGTCGAAGAAAAATCAATTATTCATGGTTGCCTTCCCAAGGCAATGCAAGGCATCAAGATCGCTCACATCAGCGACCTGCATTTCACGGGAAAAATTGATTGCCGATACTACGAGCGAATGATTCGTTATTCGAATCAGTCCAATCCCGATTTCGTTTTTGTGACAGGCGATATCGTGGATGTGGATGAATGCATCGCCTGGATACCCGACGTGTTTTCAAAGGCCGAAGGCAAACTCGGGAAGTTTTACATTCTCGGCAATCATGACAAACGCATTCGCAGTATCGAAAGACTGCATGAAGCCATGGCGGACGCGGGATTTCAATACGCCGCGCCCGAATGGCAAACGATTGAAACGCCCAAAGGCAAACTATTGCTCGCCGGCAACGAAATCCCCTGGTTCAATCAGGCGCGGCGTCTGCCCAAACTCTCACGGGAAAGAAACGACGATGAATTTCGGGTCCTGCTAAGCCACTCACCTGATCAACTTGAATTCGCTGCGAAACGAAATATCGACATGGTTTTCGCAGGTCACGTTCACGGCGGTCAAATTCGGATACCGGGTATCGGGCCGATCGTTGCACCTTCGCGATCCGGTGTCAAATACGCTTCACGTCCGTTTTTCCGAATCGGCAATACGATGATGCACGTTTCGAGAGGACTCTCGGGTGATGACCCAATCCGCTTTCATTGCGCCCCCGAACTCGCGATGTTGACACTCAACCGGGCCAAGTAAAAAAGCTGCTTGCCGAACGCCGGTCGAAGTTCATGCCATGGAAGTCCAAAGCTTTTCAAATTGCTGTGAAAATGATCGCACGAGATCTTTGTCGTCGGTCACAATGAAATTTTCTTCGTTGTTCTTTGCGGCACCGCGAGTCCAGTTATAGGATCCGCTCAACAATTTCTGTTGATCGAAAATCGCGAACTTGTGATGCATATGATAGGGCGAATCATCCGTTCGAATCTCAACCCCGGCGGATCGAAGGTCCCGAATATCGCTTCCCAGGTCTCCTGCCTTGTCGTTGTCGGTCAAGATTCGAATTTTAACGCCGCGCCGTTTGGCCTGAACGATTTCGCCAGCGATGGAATTGTCGGTGATGGTGAAGACACAAATATCGACACGACGCCTGGCCATTTTCAAAAGTGAACAAATTCTTCCAGCACAGTCATCATCGGGACTAAACAGGGCAGTCGATTCGGCTTGATCGGCCTGGTTACTGGGCGTCAAAATCTTGACCACATCCTCAAGCCACCCAATAACGTCTTTGGAATCAGGATCGATCAATTCTGCTTTGGCGATTTCAAAGGCACAATTGCGAACGTAAGGCAACTGTCCACGTCGTTCCCAATCTTCCAGCTGATTTTTTAATGCCTTTTTTTCGCTCCGCGAAATCCGAAAATCGGTCAGTGTTTGTTTTAAAACTTGTTCAATATCAAGTTGGTTCATGACTCTGGTCGAAAAACTGATAAGGAAAAATCGTTCAATCGGTTTACTTCTTCGCCGTGAAACGCTTTCATGAATTGCGGTAATTCTTGGCGAAAAACCAAGTTTGGATCATAATAGAATAAATCGCCTAACCTCAAATCCCGCCAGCGGGAAACTTCGTTTGGAATTCATTGTCGCATGTCGCGCCGCAACTTGATACTTTCGTTTTTCGCCCTTTTCATTTTGCGTTTTGCAATTGTATTTCATTTCTTCAATGAGGGCTCAACGAAGCTCAAGTCGGGCAGCTTTGACGCAACCTACTTTTTGATGGGCGCGAAAGGTCCTCTCAAAGAGGACTTTGCAAGTTTGATCCCGGACGCGGATGGGAAGTTGCGATTGTGCTACGACGATCTTTACACCTCAGAAGATGGCGAAGTTCGTCCGCGTCTCGATTCCGATTTGACTTTTGCCTACTGGCGAGACTTCCTGATCCGGGCCGCCGAGACTTATGAGTTTGGATCTCCGGATGCGATTCGCGCGGTTCAAAAAGAAACGGCCCAACTGCAGGAAAAAATCAGGCAGCAGAAAGAAGACGCAGATTCTGAGAGTACGCCGGAGATTCTCAAGGCGGAATTCGAACTCAGAAAGAAAATGGCCAAGGTCAAAGAGATGGACCTTCAGCGAACTACGGCCAATGAAATTATCGAACGGCACGAGAACCTGCTCGATCTATTCCTGGCGGAAAATGAGGAACAAATCCTCGCCTACTTCCGGGGTGAAGATCGCATCGATGGTTTCACGCAGGACGGCCCCAATCGGAAGCGGGTTGCGACCCAGGTTGAATCCCTGCTGGGCCAAGTGAAAACGATCGAAAGTGACCGCGACAAAAAAGCCAAACAATGGTTTGCCGAAGTGGAATCGCTTTGGGACAGTTTGGAACGCGAGATCAATGCGCTGGCCAGCGAAGAACAACGAAGTCGGGGAACGGTCGAATTGGTTCGCCCGTTTGATCCGCCCAATTCACGAATTCGCTTTGTGAACCAATGGATCCCCTGGTTTGACGTCGCCATTGGTTGCCTGTTGATGCTCGGCCTGTTTAGCCGGTTAGCTTCTTTGTTGGGAGCAGGTTTTTTGGCTTCGGTCGTCGCCACGCAACCGCCTTGGATCATCGATGCGGCACCGACCTATTATCAAATGATTGAACTGGCAGGACTGCTGGTTATTTTTGCAACTTGCGCCGGCCGGTATGCCGGGCTCGACTATTTCATCCACTTGATTTGGACCCGATACATCGTCGGGGAATCCAACGAGGAAACGGACTCATGAACTTGACTCCAGAAGAACGCGAAATTGGTAGTGACAACTATCACAGCGCTGTCACTGCCTACGAAAAAATGCAACGCCGTGACTTCTTGAAACGCACGATTGCCGGCGGTGCAGCCGTTGCGGCCGGCGTGGGCGCCATGTACTTCAATTACGAACAACCCAACCGTCCCGTGCGGATCAGCGTGATCGGAACGGGCGACGAAGGAAACGTCCTGATCGGCGCTTTGAATCCTCGATACGTTGAAGTCGTCAACATTTGTGACATCCGTCCGTCCAGCGTTCACCGGGCCTTTCACGGTGACTGGAGTTCACCCAACGCCATCAAGGTGCGTCGCGGGCTCATGAGCGTGTATGACTGGAAGTCGGAGGACGAAGCACGCAAGTTTGTCGACGTCCATCAGGACTACAAGAAAGCCATCGACGACCCGCGCGTCGAGGGTATCATCATCGCATTGCCACTGCACTTGCACGCTCCTGTGGCCATCTACGCCATGATGAAGGGCAAACATGTGCTCTGCGAAAAGCTAATGGCCCACAACGTGGCCCAGTGCAAATGGATGGCAAGGGTTTCCCAGGACCAGAACTGTTTCCTTTCCGTCGGCCATCAAAGACACTATAGCCTTCTCTATGACAATGCGGTCAACTTGATTCGCTGGGGCCTGTTTGGCGAAATCCACCATATCCGCGCCCAATGGCACCGTGGCAATTTGCCAGGAAAAGACAGTTGGGCGCCTCCTCTACCCGGAGGTGAATTTGTTGGCACTTCTTCCAAGAAGATCGACAAGATCGCTAACACGATTATCAGTTTGAAAAAGAAAATCAAAGGACTCCAAGCAGACGAGATCAAGAAACTCGATCTCTACAATAAGCAACTGCGCCAGTTCGAAAAGCTCGATGAGGACCAACTGGTGGAAGCCGGGCTGCACGGTTACGAAGATCGGGTTGTTGGCGGTCGCAACCGCTCGGCGCTGGAAGAGTTGATTCGTTGGCGTTTGTGGAATCGAACCGGCGGCGGACTGATGGCTGAATTGGGAAGTCACCAACTGGATGCGGCGAGTATCTTCATGTCGGCGCTATCCAAAGAAAAAGGCAAGAAGGTACATCCGTTGAACGTGCATGCTGTCGGTGGACGACACCTGTTTCCGACAGACCGGGACGCCGAAGATCATGTTTATTGCATGTTTGAGTTTCCGGGTCAGGGTTACGATTACGAATTCCCGGTCGGATACCAGGATCAAATCAATCAGATCCCGGATCCCAAACGCGGCGTACCGTCGTTTGAAGACGATCCCGATCGCGAAAAGAAAGTCGTTGTCACTTATTCTTCGATCAACGGAAACGGTTACGGCGGATACGGCGAGGTTGTAATGGGAACTCGCGGTACGATGATCCTGGAAAAGGAACAGGATGTCCTGGTCTTCCAAAAGGCCAGCACGTCGAAAAAAGCGGGTGTCAAAGTCGATGACAAAAACAGCCCAACCATCGATACCACAGAGAGCGGTGACCCCGCGGCGTCCAAGGCTGCGGCATCGGGCCCGGTCAGCCGAGGTTACAAAGAAGAAATCGAACACTGGGCATGGTGCATCAGCACGGGCGATCAATCCAATCAACCACGCTGCAATGGCAAAGTCGCGTTGGGAGATGCCGTGATTGCTCTGACTGCAAAAATCGCAATCAACAATTCGAACAAAAAGGGCAAGAGCGGATTCGTTTCCTTCGAGCCTGAATGGTTCGACCCCGATTCCGACTCCGTTCCTGAGGCAGACGAAAATCGATCTTCCACCGAATGGATGCAAATGGAAAAAGCAAACCTCGGAATCAAGTAACACCTGCGTCTTCTTGATTCCAAGCGATGATCACTACCGCAAATCCAAACAACTGCGGTAGTGATCGTCAAAGGCTTGTACCATGGACTCCAACCGGGAGTAGGGCCCTGGAACAAAGGCGCTCGACTCGACTCCTTTCTGAGTCAATTCACACACTTCCCAATCCTGCCGATTGACTTCGTCCCAAAACTCGCTGGCCTGCTTGATCTGAAGTTGCGAATCATCGGTGGACGGGTCAATCAAAAACTGGCAGCGAACTTCTGTCTGGTTCACATCCTTTGGTATCAAGTAGTGAACCATCACATAGTCAGGGTGAAGACTCAAAAACATGGCCGGAAAAATCGTGAAGTAAAACACTTGCTGGACTTGTTCGCCCACCAGCCCGCGAATGGGAGCCGCGCAGTACTTCCCGTTCCGGCTAATCGTTTCGGCGTTCTCCAGCTTCATCGGGCCGCCCAAAATCGGCCCCGCGATCAAATCGTTTTCGGCACCTTTGTAGGGCGTAAGCTGATTGAGCTCGGGATGGACCGTCGGACAGTGATAACACTCGCTGTAATTTTGAAACAAAATCTTCCAGTTGGCCCGGACGCTATATTGAATTTCATCGGCCTGTACAAGCGACTCCAGATTCCAGTTTTGGACCAGCGGGCCCAATTCCGCAAAGAATTGCTGAATGGTCTGGTCGCCCGTTCCCGGCCTGACAAAAACAAAACCGTTCCAACTTTCAACATCCAACCTCAACAAGCCGAACTCACCGCGAGCAAATTCCGGGTCGTCCAGCATGTTTGGAGCACCAACCAGTTCACCCGTCGTTTTATAAGTCCAAGCATGATAGGGGCATGCGACATGGTTGTTCTTGAGCGGACCGCTGGCGCAATTCAAGAGTTGCGTGCCGCGGTGTCGACAAACGTTGTGAAATGCGCGAAGGGCTCCCGTTTCATCCCGGACCACAAACCCGCGATGATTTCCGAGCTCAAAAGCACGATATCGGCCTTCGGCCAATTCATGATCACGTCCGATACAGATCCAGTGATTACCGAAAAGCGCGGCAAGTTCCCAATCGAACCTTTCCCGGCACATAAACGACTCGCGAGGAAGCATTCGTTTCATTAATTTGCTCTCCCTTGAATTTGATCCATGATTTTGGACCAATCTTTTACGAATGAGAAGAAGCCTGGGGGACCGAACGCGGAATTGCATTTGGGGGAGATCCCATTCAAAATATTCGGATCCATAGATCCCGTCCAACATTGAATTTTCGGAAGTCACGATGACCAAGAAAAACAACGTCGCTCAATCGACGCCACAACCTTCCCGTCGTTCCTTTCTTGGACGATCAGCGGCATCCGCGGCAGCGACAATCGCGATCCCTACTTTTCTTCCCGACCTTTGCCGAGCGGATGGCCGAGCCATGCCCAACGACCGACTAACCATCGGTGTCATTGGCTGCGGCAAGATGGCCAAAGACAACCACATCCCGATTTTGTTGCGACAGACCGACACACAAATTGTCGCCGTATGTGAAGTCGATCAGACGAGACTCGACAAATCAGAGGAACGGATCAACAAGCACTATTCGAAAGCGAATCGTAAATTCAAGGGCGTGGATGCCTACAAAGACTTCCGAAAGATCATCGAGCGAGACGATATTGACGCGGTTCTCATTGCGACCCCTGAGAACTGGCATTGCATCCAACTCGTTGAAGCATGCAAATCCGGCAAAGATGTGTTTTGTGAAAAACCGCTTACCTTGAGCATTGCCGAATCCAAACTGTGTATCGATGCGACGCGAAAATACAAGCGAATTGTTCAAACCGGCAGCCAACAACGAAGCAACGTGTTTGGGAAGTTTCGCGAAGCGGCTGAAATCATCCGAAATGGTTGGCTCGGCAAAATTCACAAGGTCACCGTGGGTGTTGGTGATCCGCCGATCGACTGTGACCTCGGGACGGAAAAAATGGAGCCGGGATTGGACTGGGACCTTTGGTTGGGCCCCGCGCCAAAACGAGGATATCACTCCATCTTGAGCCCGCGCGGTGTCCACAACCATTTCCCACAGTGGAGAAGGTACCGGGAGTATGCGGGCGGTGGTCACGCCGACATGGGCGCGCATCACTACGACATTGCGAATTGGGCGCTCGGACTCGACGAAAGTGGCCCGGTGAAAATAGTTCCTCCCAATGACCCCAAATCAAAACGCGGCGTAAAGTTTGTTTATGAAAACGGACTGGAAATCATTCACGGCGGCCCAGGTGGCTGTGTTTTCCATGGTGAGAAAGGTAAGCTCCGAATCGATCGCGGACACCTTTCCTCGGACCCAGCGGAAATCGCCAAACTCCGTCCGAGCCGAAAGGATCATATCCGCCTCGCGGTTTCCAAGGGTCATCATCGTGACTGGCTCGACTGCATCAAGTCACGAAAAGCGCCCGTCGCCGAGGTCGAAAAGGGCGCCCGTACCGCTGCACAAATACACTTGGGTAACCTGGCCTATCAATTCCGAAGGGAATTCCAATGGGATCCACATAAGTGGACCTTCAAGAGCGAAAAGGACAATGAGTTGCTGGATCGCGAGCGACGGGATCCGTGGCAGCTACCCAAGCTCGACTAGATCCGATGGCGGATCAAGGCAAAAAAATCGAAGTCACGTCTTCGGCTTGGCTCATGTTGAACACGCCATAGAGATGCGGAAACAACTCTCCATTTCGTGACGGCTCCCACTTAAGCTCCTCACCGAACGAATTTGCCGCGAATCTTAATATGACGAGGCCGCTTTGTCCCGCAAAGTGCTTTTGCAGGGTGCCGGCGACCTGAGTTTCTGTCGAGAAGTGAATGAAGCCGTCCCGCGCATCATCGGGCGAACCAGCAAACAGCCCGGACGCCTTGGCTTCATGGAATTGATCGCCTGTCAAAATTTTGAAAATAAACTCGTTTGAGTTTGCGGATTCGTTCGTCATTCTTTGGGCACCAGAAAGCTCAAGTGGTGCTGGGTATGTATCAGGTTAAGCTTCATCAGGGACGCTTCATCCATCTGCCCAAAAAGCGGTGAGGGAAGAAAAGGACCGGAGTGATCTTTGAATCGTTGAACCGTCTCGGCAAACTTTTCGACAGCCTGCTTGTCGCCTGTCGCATTCGGTGAAGGCACCGATTCTTTGACGGTTGGGTTTCCCGCCGGCATCGATCCCGATTCCAGGACTTTCTTTATCATGGATTTCGCCACCGTCACCCGCATGGCCCACATCATGCCACGCATAAAGAAATTTGGCTTGGGAAAACCATCGATGGGATAGGTCATCCAGTTCCCACAATGGCCCAGTACTTGAACGAGATCCCAATCACCGACCGAATCGTAACCTTTTTCGGCGAGCATCTGAGCGTCGCTTACGCACTCATCCAAAGTTGAAAAACTCAATTCTCGTCGCTTCGACTCTTCCATGGATCACTTTACTCCTTGCCTGTTCTTGGACGTTCGACTCGAAGTCATCGATTCGCCCGTTTTTCCCCGTTCCAATGTCGATTGTGGTTGCGCACCAACAGGATCGTTGACCCGACCAATGCCGCAAGCTTGACGACTTCCATTCCAATATACAAAACATGGGCGTTGCTTGGTTCCACCGTCTCTCCGTTTATTTGGGCAATGGTTCGAGAATCAAGAATCATCAACAACATGCACGTTTGAATGAGGAGAATCGCCACGCTGAGCGCCCACAGCGCACGGGCAAGTTTCAGGCCTGATTGCAGGAACAGGAAAATCGCCGTTGCAAATGCGAAAACGTATTCGACTCGATTGAGAACATGAAAAAGCCGATGCCCGATCGCCAACACCGATTCTTTTGGTAAGCCAACAGAAAATCGGATCGGTGTTTCGACGAAATCAAGTGTGAACGCAAAGACGAACCAGATCGTGGTGATCAAAAATCCATAAGTCTTCCAACTTGCCGATGGCTTCCCGCTGTCCAATTTCCGTCCGCCCAAAACATGCTCTGTCACTGAACGCCGTTACACTCGCCCAACACCAACTCAAAGCCGCAGACTCAAGGATGTTTGGTGCGTTCAACCCAAAGCATTATACAACCATGGCATGCTCAAGTGACGTTATTGATCAACTAAAATTGAGCCTCCGATCATCGAATGATATACCGAAGCACGTCTTCAATGTCATTCGCAGGGATATGAAAACTGCCTTCCCAGGAACGCGGGCTTATTCTTAGCCCCATGGAGGTAATTGTTTCACGATCGTCGTTTTCACGAAAATCATATTCTGGTTTGACAAAATAATCGATCACGCGACCGGCCGACATGTGAACCTCAACCTGATTGTTGGAATTGAGGCGACGGGGATTTTTTTTAACAACCTCTCGGATCGGATCTTTGCCTTGCTTCAGGTTTTCAACGGTTTCGGCGAACAGCTTGTCCGACGAACCGATCATGAATGCAAAACGTTCCCCGACTTGAACCAGATGAATCTTGTCCCAGTTTTTTCCGAACAATTGCCGCATCATCACGATAAACCGGGCGTTCGTCGGGTTCTCTGGATCAGCGACTTTCATCTGAATCAACTGAGCTTCCTTGCCCTGAATTTCAATGGGACCTTTCACCAGCTCATAGGTCGGTTGAACCGAATTCCACAAGGATTGATTCTCATTGTTCAAGTTGTCGGCTGCTTTCGAAATGTTCTGTTTCAGCCTTCGGAGAACCAGGTTGGCCCGCATTCGTTGCTCGGGCGATCCCGACTGGGTGGCTTTGCGCAAAGGCTCTTCCGCGTCCAAGCCTGCCAGAAGCAATCGTGCCGAAGCTCGGCGACGAACTTCGAAATTGCGATCGCTTAGCTGCGAAATCCAGTTTTTGATTTGATCCAGCTTTTGTTTTTTCGCGGCGTCGTTTTCCGGCGAATCAACCGTTTGAATCAAGGACTGCAACCTCGCGGGAAACGCTTCCGGCTTTTTTGGATCCACGATCCCAATCAAAGCCATACTTCCAGCAACTTCGCCTTCGTCGGCAACGTAGAGGCCGAGTCGAACGGTATCCAACTCGTGCCAGGCTTCCGCGAACATATCGCTGGCCAACCGGGAAAGGCGTTGCTCAAACAGGAAATCCTCGGGACCATACACGAACATTTGTTTTGCTAACATCCGAAGCGTCGCGGGTGACTTGAAAGTCGACAACCGCGCGGACAGCGACAGAATCAACTGCTTCTTTGGCAATCCAATCGTCGTCCTCACCGGCTGCTTGGCGATTTCAAAATCGAACAGCTCATTGGAGAACTTGTTTTCCCGGATCATGGCATGGAGCCGGGCTTCCAATGTCTTTTTTTCGTAGGTAAACCCGGCAAGGTAGATCTGCCCAAACTTGGACGCCTCTTCTATTTTCTTGTAGGCCGCCAACTCTTCTTCATCGTAGTGCTTGCGTTGCCTTTCACCGATATAAAGCGGCCCATCTTTCGGATCAAACTTGTGAAACAGGACGAGCCCACTTTCGTTGATTAGCTTGGCAGTTTCGTCGGAAAAGAACTTGCCGACGGGCTTGGACTTCAGGTAGTTGGCAACCGATTTTTTACTTCCGATGGCATAATCGTTCCCAAGAATGCCCGCAAATTCACCTTCCACAGGCAAGCCGGCGATGCCCGGATCATCGTCAGTTTCAAAGGGCCGAGTAAGATCCACGTCTTTGCCATCGAGATTCAAATATTCGAGAAGCTTCTGCTTATCCTTGATTTGAAGGACCATGACGGTGTTGGCTCCGAATAAATCGCCGTACAGGATGATTGGCTTCTCTTCGTCGAAAGCGCCTTTTGCCTTGAACTCAAGCAAGGTATCGACCATCGGCGCCAAACCGCCATAGCCAATGTCCTTCATCATTGCTTTGCCATGTTCGACAAACTGTTTGCGACTATGAAATAAAGCGGCTGACTCGGAAATCTCACGCAACGCCTCAATCGGCTGCTGTTTCTCTTTGCCTTGAAAGGCACTAGCGGGCGTGGACAAAGCGGACGTGGAGAATTGGCCCAGGATTACGACCGCGAGCGTGAGGAGAAGCCATCGAGGACTTGACATGATTATTCCTTTCGAAGTTTAGACAGGGTACTCCGCTTTTTGCCCACAAGTGTCAATTTGCCCTCATGCTCCGAGGACTTTTTCCAAAAGCCATTCCGGGGTTCCAATCGACACGACTTTCACTTGGCCGAAAGCCGCCGAGTCCTGACTGGATTCCGGATCCATGCATTTTTTTGCCGCCAAAAGGACGCACGTCAGATCCGGATGAAAATAATTCGGATCTTTACTACCTGTGTTTCCATCCACGCCCGTTGGCAAATCGATCGCACATTTTCTGGCGGACAATAAATTGATCCACTCGAAAAATACTGAAAAGCTCTGACTCAAGGGTAAGCGAGAACCGGTGCCAAAGACAGCGTCGATGATCCAGTCCTCGGAATTGAAGTCATCGGGAGTCGCGTGCAATTGAAAGGACTCCGCGATGTTGCGATCGCATATTTCGATCCCGAAATTCGTCGCAATCTCATGGTTCAGCTTCGCATCTCCCTGAAATTTTGATGCGGGAAAAAGCAAATCGACTTTGACTTGGTAGCCGCGAAGAAAAAGATGGCGAGCGATCACCAGTCCATCGCCACCGTTGTTGCCGGGCCCGCAAAGCACCCAAACCTTCCCCCGGATCCCCGCGGCTTCTAATTCATCAACGCATCCACGCCCCGCGTTTTCCATCAAGATCGCGCCAGGTATCCCCAGCTCCGTGATGGCCAATTGATCCACGGCAGCAGATTGCTCACAAGAAAGATACCGCACCCGTTTGCCTCATAGATTGATCATCGATTTCGATAAAGCGATTGATCAATAGCAGACACCAGTTTTTCCGGATTGGGAATCATGCCCTCCAGAAACTGTTTGATTTTTTCGATGGGCGACTCGGGGTTGCCGACCAGCTCGGTATAGTCGATCGCCAAAAGTTTAACGCTCTCGGTCCGCGATGCCCACTCCAAAACCGATTTTCGATGGGCGGCCAGGCTTCGCTTCAACTCGTCGGGCTCCACTGCAGCCCCTGCCGTTCCGAGCCGGTCGATCATTTTCTTCTGCGAGCGTGCGATCTCATCAATCGGCCGCATCATGAAGATCACTTTGTAGTCGTGCTCTTTCGGCATCTTTTGCAACAGCATCGAAATGACCTTGATCACCTGCTCGCTTTCGACGGACTCCAACAACTCCGGTTGCTTGTCAATTTTCTTAATGTCTTCCCATTCAAAATAGCCGCGCGGGTTGTCCTCGTCGGCGGCACGTTTCTCATCCGTCAGGACATTCATTCCGCCTGCATGGAGCATTTGCATCATCAGCGAAGTGCCCGATCGAGGTAGTCCGGATACAAGCACAAAAGTCTTCCCCGATTTGTCGACAGGATCCGAAGGACTGGGCCGCTCCTTGATGATCCTGGCATCTCGCGCCTCCTCGGATTCGATCGAAGGAAGTTCAAACGTTTGCTCGCGTCTTTCCTTCGCCAGATTCCGATCGGATTGTTGAATCGCGCCAAGATCAACGACTTTTTTGCGATGCTTATCGGCAAGTTGCGGTTTTCCCATCTTGTCATAGGTACTTGCACACCAGCGATGCGGGTTGGGCCAACGCGGAGCAAAACGAGAGGCCGTTTGGAAGGCCAGCAACGCCCTTTCGAAATCGCCCGATCGGGCAAGGGTCACGCCCAGATTAAGGTGGGCCTTGGGCAGACGGTGCAGCAAGCCAACGGCATCCAGAGCGGCGTCCATGGCTTCCTGGTTCCGGCCCGTCCGAACATAAACGGTAGAGAGCCCTTCGCTGGCCAAGGCCAATTCACTGTTTTGAGCAAGCGCTTTCTTGTACGCCTCTTCGGCATTTTTCCAATTTCGCTGTTTGGCAAAAACGTCACCGACTTGAACCATCACTTCCGGAAACCGGGGATTGCGTTTCATTGCCAACAAAAGCAATTTCATGCCTTCATCGAATTCCCGGTTGGCCAACTTGATCTTGGCGTAAATCAAGACTACCTGGACGACTTTCGTCTTGCCAAGATCAAACGACTTTTCAATTAACGTTTCAGCTTGGCGAATATATCCTGCCCGGAAATAACAGTCCGCCAACAGAACGATGAACCGAGTTTCCCAGGGCGTTCGAAACAGGATTTCCTCTAGAAGGACTCGGGCTTCGTCATTCCTTCCTTGCCAAATCAAACACCGCGCCAAATTGTATTTGCCTTCGATGTCGGCCGATTCTTCTTGTTTCTCTTTGTCGCTTCCCTGGTCATCGATGTAACCCAGCGCAACAAATTGATCCAGCAAGTCCTGAGATTCCGAACCACTCCTTT
>CAYSXI010000094.1:0-19209 GCA_964434955.1 uncultured Pirellulaceae bacterium | reverse complement strand
GGGATGGTGAGAGTAAGTCGGATGAGGATCCAACTCCCAACAAGGATGATGACAAAAAGACCAAGACGGCGGCCAACTAACCAAACAGCGACTGTCGATCAGTTGTCAACATAACAACGAACAACATCATGAATTCACTTTTCAAAAACATGACGCCTCGAGAACGGGTTCTGGCAATGGTTGTCGGTTCCATGCTTCCCGTATTTATCGTGTTTGCGTTTGGATATTGGTTTTATACTTCCTACGAAGGTCGGCGGCAGAAAATTAGCTCGCTTCGAAATCAGATTCGCAATGAGGAAGATATACAGGCGGCGTACATGAAGGCGGGGGACCGCCGGCATCAATACAAGCAGATCAGTCTTCCGGCCAACATGTCCGTTGCGAAAACCGACTACAAAGATTGGCTCAGTCGAACGACCGAAGCCAAGCTTCGATTCGATAAACCGATCAACGTTGCACCACTCGGAAATGCAGTGCCGGTCAAATACCAGGGGCAGAGTACGGTATTCAATCAATTGAAATTCCAGGTCAGTGGAATCACGACTTTGGATAAGTACCTGGATTTCATGTATGACTTTCATCGGCTGGACTTGCTCCACCGAGTTTCCAGTTTCTCGATTCGACCCGTCGATCGAAAGCGAGCCGGGGGCGGAATGGAGCGGACGGATGAGATTGTTATCAGCCTGAAAATCGAAGTCATCTCGATCGAGGGCGCCGATGAGCAGCGGGACGCGTTTTCGAGCAGTCGCCCGGTCCTGGCCAAAAACCTGGATGAGTACAAGAAAGAGATTTTGTTTCGCGACATCTTTGGGCCCGCCAACAATCGTCCCGACATCACCACGACAACGACGCAGCGCTTCACCGAGGGCGATCCCGTCGCCATTCGGGTGGTCGGAAAGGACAAGGACAAAGGCGACAAGCTGACCTATGAAATCACCAAGAAAGATGAAGAACTGAAAGACCTTGCGATGCGAACCAGCTCGTCGGGCGCTCAGCTTTCCATTGATGACCTGCCGGTCGGTCGTTATGCCTTCACCATGCAGGTCACCGACGACGGCTGTCCTGCAAAAAGCTTCAGCAAGGATTTCGTTATTCGTGTTGAAAAGAAGAAGGTCACCGATCCAGGTCCCAAGATCACCAAGAAGCCGAAATTTCAACACGCGAAAGCAGCCCATATCACGGCGATCCTTCGCGATGCCAAAGGCCAGACTCAGGTTTGGATCAACGCGCGAACTTTGAAGAAGTTTTATGAGCTCACCGTCGGTGACACCTTCCGAATGGATGACTTTGAATGGGAAGTGAAATCCATCGACGTGGAAAAACAGAAAGTAGTTGTTAGTCGAGACGACCAGACGTTTGAATACGGCCATTCTGACTTTTTGTTTCGGGATTTACCAAAAGAAGTGAAGACTTCTGGGAAACAAAAAACGAATGGTGGCGATGACAAATAGGCGGTTCCCGAAAGGCGTAGAAAATATTTGCCAATTGTCCCGTTTATTTGACGGAAATGCGGAACTTTTGGTGGTGAAAATGGTTTTAAAAAATGAAGTGGAACGTCCACTCACCGACAGCAGTTGTCGGACGTTTTCTGGTTTAGGGCGGTAGAAGCGACCGTAAAATAACTATTGTCCGGTGTTGATCGAGTAACATCGATCAGGACGCCCACTTCATTTTTTTTCTTTCACCTCAAATCAAATCGGTCCTCAATTTCAAATTGGAAACCAGTTCGAATTTGAAATCAGGTCGACTCTGCTATTGTCGTACTCGATTCAACAGCTCAAATCAACAAAAGTCCGATTGGAGTCAAATCTTTTGCGTGCATCCAAAAGTTGACACAACGCCCAAAGGCTTTTTTTTGTTAAATTTGGTATGACTTGCAAAGTGAAACAGATTTTAATCCAAATTCGTTGAAATGCAGCTCGATCTTCACGGAAGGGCTGAAATCTCATCGATTTGAATGTTGAATAGATGGTTGGCAGAGCCTTTGATTCTGCCTCGAGACACAGTCAGCTGCTCGAACAGGGGGATTGCGGATTGCAATCATTCGGGCTGCTTTTCAGGGTTTTCAGATTTGGCTGGTTGCCGATTTGATCCCCGGATTCAGACAGATTGAAACCGCCATTTCCATTTCATTGGGACCCAGGTGACATGAACAATAAGCATGGAATTTTTCGCATCGCTCTTTGTGCACTCGTTGCGACCGGCCTATCGGTAGCAAACGCGGTGACGTTCGGCCAGGAAGCCAATCCGAAAGCTGCCAATCCGAAAGCAGCCAATCCGAAAGCGGAAGGCAAGCAGGAAGATGGTGGTAAGGCTGCCAAGCAGGACGACGAAAAGCAGGTAGACGACAAGAAGGCAGATGACAAGAAAGTCGAATTGCCAGCTGCTCAGGATCCCAAGCAGGACGTGCCGAAGCCCAACAACATCCAGCAGGTTGGAAATGGCAAGATCAAATTCACATTTGAGCAGACGCCCTGGGAACGAGTGATTCGCTTTTTCGCAAAAGAAGCCGGATTCTACTTGCAGCCAGAAGCGGTCATGCCGGAGGGGTCATTCCGGTATAGCGACACCAAAGAGTTCACGGTGATGGAAGGTTTGGATCTTTTGAATCGTGCTTTGGCGTTACGAGAATACACGCTCCTGCGAAACGAGAAGATGCTTTACTTGATCCGCGTTGATCAATTGCGTGATCAAAAGTTTCGTGATTTTGTCGAATGGGTAAAACCGGAAGATCTTGGCAAGCGTGGTCTTTATGAAATCATGCAAGTCGAATTCGATCTTGGTGATCTGAATGTCGACGAGATTCGTCGCGATGTGGAACCTTACATTGGCGACTCGCATCGACGTTCATTCAAGTTGGCTCTGGGAGCCAAGAAAATGATCGTCCGCGAAAACGGCGGCTCGCTTCGAAAAATCAAAGCCTTGATTGACTCGGCTCAGCTTCGTCTGGACGCAACGAAAAACAAGCTCACCGTTCATAAATTGGAGCATGGAACGGTTGAAGACGTGATGCCAATTCTCCGCGTGATGGAGCGACTCGATGAAAACAATCAGGCAGCGGATATCACTGTCTTTGTTGATTCGCTAACGAATACACTTTACATCCGCGGCACCAAATCTCGCGTCGAGGGCTTGATCAACAGTGCCAAGCAAATTGACAAGCAGATGATCTCGTCAAACGACGGCAAGTTGGAACAGCCGTTTCTGAAGATTCACAAAGTCGTTGGCGATGCCGAATCCGTTTTCAAAGTCGTCGTGACCATGATTCAAAACACGGGTTTGACCGGAGTCATCATTGACCGAATGCCGACCACGGGTCAAATCATCGTCAGTGCGACCCAGGAAAATCACGATCAGGTCGAAAAGTGGATTAAGCAATTCCAAACTCCGGCCGTTGTGGTTGAGTCGATCGACCTGGATTACCTTTCCACCAGTTCGGTACTTGCTGATTTGGAAACCATGTTTCCGTCGGGCGATGGTACGGATGGCGAGGAAGGAATGGATTCGGGGCTCAAGTACATTGAGGATTCCGAAAACGATCGAATTATCGTCCGTGGTCCTCCTCTTTTGGTGGAAGCAGTCATGGAAGTCGTTGCGAAACTTGATGTTCCGCTTCGGATTCGCAAAACAAATCGTCAGCCTTACCGCGTGCTTCGCATGTCGGACAAGAAGGCCGAATCGGCGATGCGGGCCATTCAGGATTTGTTCGAAGCCACCGGAAAGAAAAACAAGATCGAGATGGTCATGCCCGATCGGCGAGACAACCAGAATCGGTTCATGATTCCGCCAAGTCGAAACAATAACGATGACAATCGTTCAAATGACAACCGTTCCAATGGCAACAACGAAGGTGTTTTGCCGAAAAACGGAAATCAAAACGATGGTGTCAACAATCGCCGGGGCACACTGCCAAAAAAGTTGGGTGACGCTCGGAATTCGATGGGTTTGGAAGAACAAGCCGTATTTTGCAGCGTCCACACTTTTCCAGAACAGGATCAAGAAGATCAGGATTCTGTTTCCGACCGACGCCAGGAAAATCCTCGAACGGACGATGAAAAACAGGAGCCGGAACTCAAATCGGTTCCCGGTGCACCGATCAAGATCAAGATGACCGAGGTCGGACTGGTCATCGCTTCGGAAGACCTGGACGCTCTGGATGACTTGGAACTTTTGATCCGTGAACACTTCGATACGGATGAAGTGGGCGAAGCTGAGACGAAGTTCTTTTTGCTTGAGCATCGTGATCCACAAAAAGCGCTGGTTCAACTTGAAAACTTGATTCTTGGCCCCGATTCCGGTGGCGGGGGCGGTGGCGGAGGTGGTGGAAACCCACTCGCGAATATTGCTGGCAATGCCATGCAGAATGCACTGGGCATGAACCCGCTGGACCTGCTTGGTGGCGGCGGCTCGGATGCGGGCACCGGAATCTTACCGATGGTGAGCGATGTCGTATTGCACGCGGATACTCGACTCAAGGGACTTTGGGTCAAAGCCGTGGAAGAAGATCTTGAATTGATCGCCGAAGTAATCGATATCATTGACCGCGAACAGCCTTATCACATGGTCAATCCTTTGGGTAAGACTCGACGGATTGCCGTGAATCATCGTGACCCATCCGAAGTCGAGCAATTGATCCGGAACCAAATGGGAATGTTGTTTGAGCAGGCCGGCGGCCAAGGCGGTGGGCAGAATCCACAGCAGCTACAACAGCAGATGCAGCAACAGATGATGCGGCAGATGCAGCAGTTGATGGGCGGTGGTAACCGGCGACGAGGTAGTGGCGGTGGTAACCAGGTCGAAGATGAAACACCGAAGGCAACGCTGGGCGTTGATCCGCAGGGACGTGCCTTGCTGGTTACGGGTCCTGAGTTTATCGCGGACCTGGTTGAAGATCTTGTCACCATCATCGACATCAAGCAGGTGGAGCCAGAAACTTACATGGCCGTCATTGAATTGAAAGGCCAAGTGGATCCGGCTGTCGTCGGTCGAGCTATCCAGGGAATGCTGGGTGAAAAGGCTCAATCCAATATGGAAGGCGGAGGCGGCGGAACAACGACCAATCCTGCGACGAGAACTCCAACTCGGGGTGGTACGGGTACGCAGCAAGCACAGCGAGCTCAGCAGATGCAGCAGGAAGCCATGCGAGCGGCGATGATGCGAGCTTTTCAGCAGCGTGCCGGAGGCCAGCGAGGTGGTGGAAACACCCGCGGTGGCGGAACACGTGGCGGTGGGACTCGTGGTGGTGGCAATACCCGCGGACGAGGTGGCCGCTAAGGCCCCAATCGAATCATTCAAGGCGGCAAATTTTGCCGCCTTTTTTGTGCGCGAATCGCCATTGTGCCGTTAAACCGTTCGCAATTTCGACAGTTTCCCAGAAGGCAGCAAAAAAACCACTTGGATTTTGGTGCGATGTGCTTTCAACGCTTTGTCGTAATTTTGCCCCAAGTATAAAATGGACGTGTCGGAAATATTTCGTCTAAGACTGGTAAATCGATGAAAACAGCTGAACAGATTCTGGATCTCTACTATCTCGATACCCGCTGCATGTTGGTTGAAATCGCCGCGATGTTGGATCGCCATAAGCGAGCATCGGATGGGACGTTTGAAAACAACGGAAATGCGGAAGTCGACGATGCCCGCGCCGCGCAGATTTATGAAGCATTGAAATACCTTGCCAATTCGCAGGATGACGAAAACCGCAGCGAAAATCTGCTGAACATGTTTTCAGACCTGGACTAGGAATCAATCGCGGAACCCAAAACTCAAAAAGCAGAGAATTGAATCATGCAAATTATCCAACCGCACTATCACGCGATCGCAAGAACGGCACAAGATTATGAACGCATGGCCAATAGTGGCGTGGTTGCCGTAGCGGAACCCGCCTTCTGGGCCGGGTTCGACCGCAAGTACCCGGAAACATTCATCGACTACTTTTATCAAATCAGTGAATTCGAGCCGACAAGGGCGGCGGACTATGGGATTCGGCATTTTTGCTGGGTCGGTGTGAATCCCAAGGAAGCTGAAAATCCCAAGCTCAGTTATGAAGTGCTCGAGCACATGCCGGAGTTTTTTGAGAAGCCAACCGTTCTCGGCGTTGGCGAAATCGGTTTTCACAAGACAACGAAAAACGAAGAAGAAATCTTTGAAGCCCAGGTTGAGTTGGCGATCAAACACGATCAATTGATTCTGATCCACACACCCCATCTTCAGGATAAGGTTCGTGGAACGAATCGAACGCTGGATGTGCTTCGAAACATGGACGTTGATCCGGCGCGAGTTTGGATTGATCACGTCGAGGAGCACACCATCAAGAAACCGCTGGACGAAGGTTACTGGGTGGGCTTTACATTGTATCCGATCACCAAATGTTCCCCGCGTCGTGCCGTGGATATGTTGGAGATGTATGGACGCGAGCGGATTCTTGTCAATTCTTCTGCGGATTGGGGCCCGAGTGATCCATTCACGCTTCAGGAGTGCATTGCCGACTTCCGCCGACGGGGCCACAGTTTGCAAGAGGCAATCGAGATCTTCCACAACAATCCTTGCCGATTCCTTGGCCAGAATCCGAAATTTGACATCAAGCCGGTCCGAATCGAGGCGGTTGAGGAACCAGAAGCCGCGAATGTGTAATTAGACGGGCCGCGTTTGGTTTCCGATTGAACGAATATGAGGGCGTGTTTCATCTGGACGATGACACGCCTTTCCTTTGGATTGCATCACGTTCACGCGCTGTTACCGCTTAACCCATTCCCTTTTTCCACTGGTCTCGGGTTAAAGTGAAATGCTCGACCAGCTCTCCGTAGTATCGCTCTGTATTGCCTTGGTGCTCCATTCCCAGTCTTTCGGTGACCTTGATTGAGCGGATGTTTTCCTTTTTCACGACGGCGTGGATAACATCCAGTTTGAGTTTGCCGAATCCGATCTCGAGCAATTTCCGCCCCCCTTCGGTCGCGAAACCTTTACCCCAGGCCGACCGGCCCAAGTGCCAACCGATTTCGATGTCCTCCGTATCGACGTTTTCGGAATCGGGAAGCGGCTTGATCATCAAAGTGCCGACGTATTGGTTGGATTCCCGGTCAAATGTCGCGAATGACCCCATTCCCTCCGGCCATTTTTTGTCACGATCGATCATCATCTGGATTCGTGCTCGGGTTTGGTCGATCGAGCTCATCCGGATTTTCGGCATGAACTCGGTAACTTCGAGGTCCGAATAGATCTCAAAAGCGGCTTCTGCATCGTCCAGATGCCAAGGGCGGGCAAACAATCGTTCTGTCTCAAATTGCCAGGACAAAGGTGAACTCCTTTGGAATAATGCGAACAACCAGTGGATCAATAGTACGAGTTAAGGTTACATTCAAGGTTCGCACAATCCCTGTCGGGCGTGCGTAACAATTGATATATTCTTTTCATCCGGTCGGGGATGCTTGCAATCAAGAAATGAAATTCGAAAAGGAGATTTCAGTGAAATCATTCGTAGCCTGTTTAGGCATGTTGGCTCTGGTTTTCGCATTCACCGGTTGCGGAGGTGGTGACGACAAAAAAGACGACAAAAAGGACGATAAGACCGCCAAGAAAGATGATCATGCCCATGATCACCACCATGGCCCCAACGGTCAGCCCGTCTTCGAGTTGGAAGAATTGGGACTTCACGGTGAACTCGTCGTCAAAAAGACCTCGAAAAAAGTCGCGGTCGAGTTCTGCAGTGAAGGCGGCAAAGCGCCAGAAGCAGTCAAAGCTGACAAAGTGGTAATCAGCTACAACGGCAAAGAGTACGAGCTGACGGCAGTTGATGCAAAAGACGGCAAAGCCGTTCGGTACGAAATCGAGGACGAAGAACTTAAATTGATCGCCAAGAATAAGCCCAACATTACCGTGACGGTTGGCGACAAATCAGAGACAGCAGAAAAAGTCGGCACTCACTAGAGTCGATTTTCTGCCCGCTTTTTAAAGAACCAGAAACTCACGTCCTTCGGGTCGTGAGTTTTTTTGTGCTCGTTTGTCTCAGCGGTTACCCAAGTCCCTTGTTCGAAACAGGGAACGTCATGAAGCCGAATTTTGAGCGTTTCCCGCTCGGCTATTTTTGGCGATGGGAAACGCGTCGCATTTGACCTGGAACCACTTGGATTTCGCCTTGGCGAACATCCAGCTGCCCTCGATCCTGTTTGTCAAAGGCACCTTTTTGTTTCACGAACTCAAGAATCGCGGCGATCTTTTTCTGCGCAGAAACTTCATTCGCGAGTTCTTTTCCCGGCGCCTGTCCCCAAACGAGCTTGACGTCATTTTTTGACCAAAGTTCGAACTTTCCGACTTTGGAAGGATCATGGGTGGGGGGAGAAAGGTTGACGATGCGAATGAGTTTCGCTTCGCGCCAGATGTCTTCCAAAATCTCGGCGATGTTGGCGGCTTCGACAACGCGGGCATCCGGCCAGGCTTGTCCGGTCACGATTTGACCGCCGACAGGATCGGGAACCGAAATCCTTAGATAGTTTTTGACTTCCGCGATCTGAAATCCGCTTCCGTCCAAGACAATGCCGTTGGCGTCAATCGGAAGAAGGTGTTTTCCCCCAAACTCGACCATGGCGACCGGCTTTCGATACTTGATGTCGACTTCGATTCCTGCGGCCGTTTTTTCGACGCGCAATACGTCTTCAACCCAGGGGTCAATCGCAAAAGCATCTCTGACTTTTGAGACGATTTCCACATCCAACAAAGACCAGTCGTTCAAACGACTTCCGTCATAGACGACTTGCCGCAAGTCTTGCTTGATCCAATTGGGTTGTTCCGTGACATCGATCTTCTCGACCGTGAGCTGAAATTGTTCGGCAGCGATCTGTTCCCGGTGCTGTTTCCACAGAGCGGCAGCACCGATCACGACGATGGCGGTTGCCAAGACAAAGAGCGAGAAAGGATGCAGAAGCAGAGAGTGCAGCGAAAAGTCTGCGAGCCAATCCAGGAGGCCAGATTTTTTTCTTCGACTCATTTTAGGCGCATCAAAGGGACAGAGATCCGAAAGCGTCCAACTTGGGGACGCCAGCATCTCTTTTATCGAGTCAAAAGAAAGGGCGGAATCACTTGGGAAACCGTCCTTGTCAAAAGCAATTCAGTCGTTGGAATTGGCACCGTAGAAGCCGATTATTCGGCATACCTTAACGGGTCGATTACCAGATTTTGATGCCCGGCTGCAGCTGGATTTCCAGCCGTTCCTGGACTTGCGACTGCACCAGCTCAATCAAGCGGATGACATCGGCGCTCGATGCGCCGGGGTTCGCAATGAAATAATTCGGGTCGCGTTCGCTGATATGAACTTCACCGACCTTGGTTCCTTTCAACCCGGCCTTTTCGATCAGGCTGGAGGCCGACTCGCCACCATGGTCTTTGAAAACGAAGATGGCATTCTCGGCATATCCCGGCTGAGTGGCCCGCTGGATAATCCAGATCTTTTGCAGCCGCTTGGTCAACTCGTCTGCTGGTTCGCGTTCGAATTGGAAGGTCGCAGAAAGGATTGCAAGTTCGGAAAGGCTGCTTTGTCGATAAGCGAAGTTGAGGTCGCTGCGGTCTCGCGTTAACAACTCGCCGGATCGAGTAAGCACTTCCGCCGTTTGGGCCCAAGTGCCAATGTCCGCCCCATTCGCGTCCGCGTTGTTGTGCAGGGCTCCCCCGATGGTTCCCGGGATCCCGGCGAAGTTTTCCGGGCCCGAAAGTCCTTCACGGACCGCCGTCGAAACGAAATGGGAAAGCCGAACACCGCCCCCGCAAGCGATGGTATTGTCAGAAACGCTGATTTGGCAAAATTCCGGCGCCGAGAGGTGAAGTACCAATCCGGCAACCCCTTCTTCGCGGACGATGATGTTTGAACCCGTACCAATCAAACGAATTGGGAGTTCGTTTTCTGCGAAACGTTTGACCAGACCGATCAACTCGTCTCGATTCGTTGGCTCGGCAAAATATTCCGCGACGCCACCCAGTCGCAAACGGGCGAATGCATCAAGCGGTTCGTTTTCGCGGACGATATGTTCAAAGCCTTCGGTAATACTCATGGGTTTCCGCGGATTGTTATTCCAAAAATTTGATTCGAGAATTTCACTTTATCTTGCAAAATATCAGCATTCAACGCTAGGTAGGGAGCAATTGAATTCAAGCCTAATTCGCCATTTTCAATCGCTGGAGAAATTTTGCGGATGGCTGCCCGAGTTCTACCAATAGCGTTCCAGAACAATGTGACCCGGAGCTTTGGAACGGTGTTTTACCATTTGACGTTCACCCAATTTCGCTTCCATGTCATCCAGCATTGCCGGGTTCCCGCAAAGCATGACAGCCGATGATTCTGCATTGAGATGGCAGTCCGCATGGCGTTCCAGATCTCCACTCTCCAGCAGTTGGGGAATGCGCCCCTTGAGCGTTCCTTCGGCATCGTCCCGCGTCAGGGTCGGTACGTACGAAAAACGTTCGCCAAACTTGGACTTGATCTCGGCGAACTCTTCGGTGTAACCCAAGTCCGAATGCAGCCTTGCACCGTGAACCACGACGATCTTTTCATATCGTTCCCAAGGTTCATCGGTTCGCAGCATTGCGACATAAGGCGCCAAACCGGTACCCGTAGCGACCAACCACAGGTTTTTTGCATCCGGTGTTTTCTTGAGTGTGAAGCTTCCGGCCGCTCGTTCGGCGACATCCACCGGATCACCTTCTTGCATTTTCCAGAGGTGAGGAGTCAACTCGCCATCGTCGACAAGGACGATATAAAACTCAAGCGTCTTTCCGAAAGGGCTGGCAACGCTGTAGGGTCGATGAACGTGCTTTTCTCCAAGTGTGATTCCGACTTGAAGGAATTGGCCCGGATCAAAAGGTTGGACGCCTTCCACATCAACATGCAAAGTGAAAAGGCCTTCCGCCCAGATTCTTTTTTTCGCGACAATTCCCTGTCGGAATTTCAACGCCATCGCAAGTCCTTCCAGCTAGACTTTCCGCATCAGCCATGTCATTTCATGTGGCGAATTCCCAATAATCTTGTTCGATAAAATCACGGGATACAACTAAAGGAAGATCGGATTTTTCAAAATTCTCATTTGGAATTGCATTGAAATGGTTGGTTTGGCGATTTTTAGTGAACCACCGGTCCGGAATGTTCTCTATCCGTAGGTCATCGAAAGGAAATCAAATGAGTGCATCTAAGTGGGTGGTGGTCTAGGGACCGACGTCTTCCGGTTGGGGAATACGTCGATTTTTCTTACATTGGTATCGTCCCTTAACACCTAAAGATGAACAAAGATGTCCACAGCCCAAACGGAAATTCCGAATCGATTTGATTTTGCCAAGGCCTGCAAACGAATCTACCAGTCTTGGATTGACGGCGGCTATTTTCGAGCCGAAACGGATTCAAAGAAAACGCCTTTCACCATTGTTATCCCGCCACCCAACGTCACCGGAGCGCTTCATCTCGGGCATGCGCTGAATAACACGCTTCAGGACATCCAGATTCGGATGAAGCGAATGCAGGGATTCAACACCCTTTGGATGCCGGGGACGGATCACGCCGGGATTGCAACTCAGGCCGTCGTTGAACGGCGACTCAAGGAAGAAGAAAACAAGACTCGGCACGATCTGGGGCGTGAGGCTTTGGTCCAGCGAATTTGGGAATGGAAGGACCAGTACGAGGCAAGGATCATCGAGCAGCTGAAAACCATGGGCTGCAGCTGTGACTGGGATCGAACTCGATTCACGTTTGACGGAATATGCGCTCGGGCCGTTCGGCATTTCTTCTTTGACCTGTTTCAGAAACAGTTGATCTATCGGGGAAAGCGGCTCGTCAATTGGGACACGGTTCTGCAAACAGCCGTTAGCGATGACGAGGTTTTTTCGAAAAAGGTTGCTGGAAGTTTTTGGCACCTGAAATATCCGATCATCGATCCAAAACCCGGCGAACCCGAATTTCTCATTGTCGCAACCACGCGGCCCGAGACGATGCTGGGAGATACCGCCGTTGCAGTTCACCCTGATCCTTCGAAAGCGCTGGACAAAGTTGAGGCGGAGCTAAAAGAAAAGCTGGGCAAGTCACCCGATGGCGAAAAGGACGCGATTCAACAGCAGATTGATGCACTGACGGAACGTCGTCAGACGATGCTGCCGCATTTGGAATTGTTGCGCGACATGGCCGCCGATGGACGCAAGGTCATGCTGCCCTTGATGGAACGCCCGATTCCGATCGTTGCCGACAATTGGGCCAAGCCCGAATTGGGGTCCGGCTGTGTCAAGATTACACCGGCGCATGATCCCAATGACTATGAAGTCGGTCAGCGGCATGACTTGGAAAAGCTCAATGTCATGAATCCGAACGGTACCATGAATGCGGAAGCAGGCGCGTATGCGGATCTGACGATCAAAGAAGCTCGCAAAAAAGTCGTCGCCGATTTGGAGTCAAAAGACCTGCTGCATGAAGTTGAGAATCGCGAAATCGAGCTTCCGCATTCCGACCGAAGTAAAGCCCCGATTGAACCTTACTTGGCGGACCAGTGGTTCGTTCGTATGGAATCACTCGCGCAATCGGCGATTGACGCGGTTGAATCCGAAAGCGTCAAAATCTTCCCGGAACGATATCGCAAAAGTTATATCGACTGGCTGAGTGAGAAGCGGGATTGGCCCGTTTCCCGGCAGCTTTGGTGGGGGCATCAAATCCCCGTTTGGTCGAAGGCATGTGAAACGCAGGAAGAGACGGATGCCTTGGTTGAGCAAATCAAGGCAATCGATGAACTTAACGAGCAGCGTGCTTCGATCCAGGTTGAACCATGCGAGGAGCAAAACGAAGAGAAGCGTCTCCGGCTGGGTCTACCATTTGCGACCGTGCATGTTTGCGTTCTCGAGGAGGAATGCGCCTGTGAGAAATCTCTCGAGGCCATTGGGTTTGTTCGCGAGGAAGATGTTCTTGATACCTGGTTCAGTTCGGCACTGTGGCCTCACTCGACGTTGGGGTGGCCCGAAAAGACGCCTGACTTGGACGTTTTTTATCCAACAAATACTCTGATCACGAGCCGTGACATCATCACGCTTTGGGTTGCGCGAATGGTCCTTGCCGGCATCAACAATTTGGGCCAAAAGCCTTTCGACGAAGTTTTCATTCATCCGAAAATTCTCGATGGCTATGGCGAAACGATGTCCAAGTCTAAGGGGAATGGAATTGATCCGTTGGACATTATCGAGAAATTTGGGCCGGACGCGTTGCGTTACGCGATGGCCCATTTAACGACGGAAACCCAAGACGTTCGGATGCCGGTTCAATTTGAATGTCCTTATTGCCAGGCGGCGACAGAGCAAACGAAAAAGAATCGTGAGTTGCCAACGGTCGAGTGTAAGAAGTGCAATAAGTCGTTTTCGACTCAATGGGCCAGAACCGAGGAAGACCTTGCCCTGCCCCGCGGTCCGGTTACCTCGGAGCGATTTGAAGACGCGCGAAATTTCGGAAACAAGCTTTGGAATGCATCCCGGTTTGCGTTGATGAATCTGGAGGGCTACGAAGCTGGTCCTATTGAGATGGAGGAGCTGCGCCTTGAGGACCGTTGGATTCTGAGCCGCTTGGCAACGGTTTCGCGCGCGGCAACGGAGGCACTCGAAAAGTATCATTATTCGGAAGCCGTCCGCCAACTTTATGATTTTGCCTGGAACGAGTTTTGCAGTTTCTACGTGGAAATCCTCAAGGATCGACTGGCGGGTGAAGGCCGAGTCCAGGCCCAAAGGTTATTGGCGTTCACGCTTGATCGATTACTTCGGCTCCTTCACCCGATCATGCCTTTCATTACCGAAGAGGTATGGCAACTGTTTCGTTCATTCGCTCCCGAACGCGGACTTGCGAGTTCGGAGGTCGCTCCGGAGGCGTTGATCGTTGCCGAGTGGCCGGACCTCGATGCCGGATTGATCAACCAGGAGATCGAGTCCCAGTTTAGTGAATTCCAAAAGGCGCTCGCGGCGGTTCGCGATATTCGCGCTCGTCAGAATATTGCTCCGAAGACGGAAATCAACTTCGCGATCCGATGTGATTCCGAAATGGCCGGATTGCTGGAACCGATGTCCGCATACTTTGCGTCCATGGAAAAAAGTAGCCTGACGGAAATTGGCTCGGACATTTCCATTCCGTCGATTAACGCGACGGTCGCTTTGGCTTCGATGGAGATTTTTGTTGACTTGGATGGCTTGATCGACAAGGAAGCAGAACTTGACCGTTTGACCAAGGAGCGAAGCCGACTGGAGGGGGCAATCAAAGGCGGCGAGAAGAAACTATCGAACGACAGTTTCGTCGGGCGTGCCCCCGAGGAAGTGGTCAATCAGACGCGTTCCAACCTGGAAAATAATCGCGAACAGTTGGCCGCGATCGAAAAGGCCATTGAAGCACTGAAGCTTTGATCCGAATCCTGCTTTATTCGTCGCTGTGTCGACGGCGCGAATAAAGGACGAACATGAAACCCATGACGAGGCTTCCAAAGACCGGCGACTTAACTTCCGTGACCACAACGTAGTCTGGTTCGTCGGCGAGTGGCTTCGAAACAATGGACTGGCAAAGTTCGGCTTTGGTTTTGGGCCGGGACATCTCGGTAAAAATGTACTCGTCGAAATCGAACGAAAGAAATTCTTTCTTTCGCCGATGGGTTTCGACGTCATTGGGTGCCTGGAAATCGGCTTCGGGAAAAGGAACCTGGACTTCGTCGGCTGAAATGGAAACGGCGGCGACCGCGGGCAAAAAGGCGGTTGTCAGCGCAAACAGTGCCATAGCCATCAGACGTTTCATCAATCCCTCCGTGGACAATTGTGGATTCAAGACTTGGGACAATCTTCGCTGCAATTCGGTTTGCAATTCGATTGAAATATTTTGAATTGCAATCGGCGGGCCAATGAACCGAAATTTGAATGGCTGAATTGCCCGCGAAAACAAGACCCGCAATTGGAGTGCAATCGGGTGGGCTTCCGGCAATAGGAAACAAAGTCACGCCCAGGTGGGTAATTATTTCCGACATCAACGCCGACTCGAAATCCAACGTGACGTTGGCTTTGGTAAGATGTGAGGCAGTCGAATTAGAAGTTGAGTCCGAAATGGGCTTGTCAATAAATCGAATTGGGCTCGTTCCGCAACGAAAAGTAACCGGTTCAAGTGGGCAAGCAGTTGACAGGCGAGTGACAGGCGAGTGACAGGCGAGTCGAATGCGAATTGACATTACGCAAATGTTGCTCCTGATGGCCCTCTTTGGGTTGATCAGCGGGCTTGCCGTTTCGGTAAGCGTCAAACCACCGGCGGAAACTCCGGCGGCCATACGGGTATCACCCAATGGCGAACTGCTTGCCGTTGCATCGGTGAATCGCCGGGTAAGCATCTATCGCCTTGAAAGCGACGAACTCCCATTTCGGGTTCGGCGAGTCGCAAAGTCGTCTTCCATTTTCGATAGTTTTTCGAAAACCGAAATGGAGTTTGTGGATGACGAGCAAATCACGGTGCTTTCATCGACTCAATGGGACACCAGCCAGGTCAGCGTTCAGCGCTGGGACCTTCGAAAAAACGAAATCGAAGAAATCGAGAAATCCGGAATGGCTTCCCCGGTCGAGTTATTCATTGGTGGCAAGTATTTGTTGAAATCGAATTCCTCGACCGACACGGTCGTGATCGAGGATCTGCAGGCTCCCAAGAAGGGTGTGCGGACTCTGGAGAAGCTCGATTTTGAATTTGATACAAATCCGTTCGCGGGCAACAACTCGGGGCTGCAAATTAGCGATGACGGCAAAGTGCTTTTGGCCGTGGAATCTTCCGGTTTCAACACGGGGGTGAATACGAATTCCAATGTCACGTTAATGGACGAAAACGGGAAAGAGATCTCTGGTTCAAAATTCGACCTGGAGTACAACTCCCGAGTGATGCTGTCCCCCAAGGGAAACTTCGTAGCTCGCTGTAATTATTCCGGCAACATCAACATCTACGACCAAAAGCTGCAACCGATTGCGAATATGTATTGTCCGGCAAGTCAGCTTCGGACGGGCCGCACATTTTGTTTTTCGCCCGATGAAAATAAATTTGCGGCGCTCACGGACGAAGGCAAGGCGATTGAGATCTACGACATGCCTTCGGGTGACCTGGTTTCGCGGATTGAGTTACCGACATTTTGGGACCGTCACGGCTTGTTCAATATTGGCCACACCCAAATGGTTTTTAGTAATGCTTCGGACCAGCTGATCGTGGTTCAAGGGACAACGGATCACGGGATTCAGATTTTCGATGTTAGTTCCGGTCAAAAGGTCAGGCATTTTGGAAGAGTCTATCGATTCATGCCGGGGTTGTTCTTTGGCTTCGGGTTCATCGTTTGGGCGGGAGTTTGGGGGATGTTTGCCCGCAGACGAATCGCCAGCAAGACCCTTCCGCCCGCCTATGCCCAGGAAGACGTTGAATTCGACGCTGACACGATTCGGCCTGAAGATATTGTCGAAGCCGAAATTGCCGAAGAAGCGAAACCGCCCAAAATTCCGAATGCGGATCCTGTCATGATCGGCTATGATCCCGATCGCAATCCGGAAACGCCAGCTGGTGTGAAAGTGGCCTGGGTGGTGATGGCCCTCGGCGGCATTTGGGGCATCATGGGGGCGTGTGTCGTTGCATTCCAATTGAGTCCGACTTCCATCTTCGAATTGAGTTTTATCGTCAACCTGATGTTCGGGATCGCGATTGCATTCGTCTTGATGACCAGTGTCATGGCGTTGGCTCGCGGGATCGGGCGCTACACCAGTCGGATGATGTTGGTAAGCGTCCTGCAGGTCACAACCATCCTTTGCTGCGACTTTGTCAATTTTTCATTGGGCCTGACGGCCTTGCTTTGCTGCACCGTTGGAAATGGCGCGTTTTTCGTTGTCCCTGGCAAACCAAGGATCGGCAGCTTTCGATCAAAAAAAACGGAGTCGAATTCGGCGTAGCCTGGCTCACAATTCCACGATCGAATCTCATGGTTGATCGATTACGGTTGACGTGTCAGTTGTTCGATTCAGGGTGATTCGTATAAAATCGAAGAGAGAGAGCTGAGGCGAAGATGCTTCAGATTCAGAATTGCCCTGACGTATAAACTTCTATTGGAAGAGGAATCAAATGAGGCTTGCCTTTGCATCGTTAATGTTGGTTTTGGTTTGCTTTGGCAACCACAGCTATGGACAGGATTGGCCTCAGTGGCGTGGCCCCAATCGGGACGATATTTCGGAGGCCAAAGGACTTTTGAAATCCTGGCCGGAGGATGGCCCCAAGCAACTTTGGGTCAACAAGAAGTCAGGGCTGGGTTATGCCGGTTTCTCAATCGTTGAAGGCAAGCTTTTCACGATGGGACTTGATGCCGACGAGACGTTTGGTCTATGCCTGGATGCTGACTCGGGAAAAGAACTTTGGCGAACAACCATTGACGGTCGATTCAAAAACGGATGGGGCGATGGCCCACGTTCAACGCCGACCGTTGCCGGCTCACATGTTTACATGCTGACGTCCAAGGGCAATCTCGTATGCTTGAAAATTGAGGACGGAGCCAAGGTCTGGGAAAAATCGCTGACCAGTGACTTTGGTGGCAAGGTACCAAGCTGGGGATTCAGTGAGTCGGTTTTGGTCGATGGCGATCACGTCCTTGCCACGCCTGGTGGCAAACAGGGAACGATCGTTTGCCTCGACCGAAAAACCGGAAAAACCATCTGGCAATCTTCGGATGTAACCGAGCCAGCCCATTACTCGTCCATTATCAAAATCGAAGCCAATAATCAGAAACAGTATGTTCAATTAACGCCGCGAAAATTGTTTGGCGTTTCCGACAAAGGAAAGTTGCTTTGGTCAAGCGAGTGGAATGGTCGAATCGCCGTTATTCCAACTCCGATCTTCCACGATTCGAAAGTCTATGTTTCCAGCGGATATGAAGTCGGAAGCATGTTAGTCGATATTTCCGGCAAGGAAGCGAAAGAAGTCTGGAAAAATCGAATCATGAAAAACCATCATGGTGGCGTGATTCTGTTGAACGGACACTTGTACGGTTACAGTGACAAACGCGGTTGGGTTTGCCAGGATTTCAAGACAGGCGAAGCTGTTTTGTCTGACAAGGCACTTCGAAAAGGGGCGATCGGATACGCCGATGGGCATTTCTATTGCATCGAAGAACGATCTGGCAAAGTTGCGATGTTCGAAGCGACCGAAAAAGCGTTCAACAAGGTCAGCGAATTTCAGCTAAAGCCGCTATCGGAAAACAGGAACCGGCGGGGCGGAATCTGGGTCCATCCAACGATCGCGAATGGCAAACTTTACCTTCGTGACCAGGAGTTGATTCACTGTTACGACATCAAAGCCAAATCGGCTCCAGAATCCAAGTAACATTGCGTCGCGAAACTTCACAAATCGACAAAACGGATTCCTGGGTCCGACCCTGGATGAAGTTTTGTCTTTTTTCATGCGCGGCCATCAACGTGCTTGCCGGCACGATCTTGATCGCGGCGTTTGATTTTGTGATTTGGTTGATGGGAATCAAGCCGATCTCGCATGCCTTGCCGATTCAGATGCTCGGGGTCTTCTACCTGGTTCGCGGCTACGGGATCGGCGTTGCCGCATTCGACTTGCCCGCAAGGTTTGGGCAACTTTTTCCCGTGCTCCTGACAATGATTGGTTGCTTCATATTTTCCGGGATGTACATCGCGATCGGGCAAATCTCTTTCGCGTTCTTGCCAGTGGTTTTGGCAACGGATTTCGTTTTTGCACTGCCGATTTGGATGATCATTTCGCAGCGTCAAAAATGGCACAAAAACGAGCGTCGAAAACGGCTTGATTCGACGCTTGGTTGAGCTTCCATGTGCCTGGTAGATGAAGGGAGCGGGTCCAATGCGCGGGAGGACGCGTTTTGGATATCAATACAAGCACGAAGAAGCGAGTGGTTCCTTGCCCACCCACCAACTCTGATACGCTTCCACCAAAATTCGCGAAAACCGGACCGCACAAAAGCCGTCCGACGATCAACGCGAATCGGATCCCGACCAACCCCTTGCAGGTTCCAAACCATCCGGCGGAGCAAAGATCACTCCGGGGAAATCAAAGGCACCTAATCGCCATTCGCGGAATCTTGTGGCGGCAAATCATTATGCGATCCATCGCAATAAGGACCGTTGCCCGTTTGTTTGCAGGCGCAGAAATATGCCGTTTTGGATTCTTCTGCTTCGAATACGATCGGCCGAAAA
>CAYSXI010000093.1:0-19209 GCA_964434955.1 uncultured Pirellulaceae bacterium | reverse complement strand
TGAATGACAATCTGCCAACGTTTGTTGTGCTTCCCGATCGTCGTGGCTACGGATCCAACGGGCCGAAAAATTGGTCTTCAGCCTTTCTCCCAACCCGGCACCAAGGTACCGTGATCCGGCCTGGCACGCGAAACCCGATTGCCGATTTGAAAGCACGCGCACGTTTTGTTAATTCTCGAAGTGAATCGGCAGCCGTGGAGTTGTTGCAAAAGCTCAATCAGAAACACCGGAATGCTCGCCCCGGTGACTCTCGTCTGGAGGCTCGGATTCGAAGTTACGAGTTGGCAGCGAAGATGCAACTGAGCGCGCCGGAGGCCTTGGATATTTCCAAGGAGCCAAAGCACATATTAAAAATGTACGGACTCGATCATGGCCGCTCCCGGTTCTCGAGGAATATCAACCCCGTCGAGGAAGCGGACTACTTCGGTAGGAAGTGTTTGGTCGCCCGTCGATTGTTGGAACGAGGAGTTCGCTTTGTTCAAGTTTGGTCGGGCAATGACAATAGCTTCCCGCGAAGAAACTGGGACTCGCATGAAGATATCCAGCGCGATCACGGTCCTTTGGCCATGGGCATGGCGGTGGGAGCTTCTGCCTTGATCCGCGATTTAAAGCAACGCGGAATGCTGGACGATACGATCATCTTATGGACGACTGAGTTTGGCCGAATGCCCAGCACGCAGGGTTCGAAGGGACGTGACCATAACCCTTACGTGTTTACGAATTGGCTTGCCGGTGGCGGGATTCGCGGCGGCGTAACTCACGGCCAATCGGACCAATGGGGTTACAAGCCCTTGGATCGAAAGAACCCAACACAGGTTTATGACGTCCACGCAACGATTCTCCACCTGCTGGGGATCGATCATCAGAAGCTTACGATTCGGCACAATGGAATTGATCGCCGATTGACCGATGTTCACGGCCACGTGATCAAGCCCATTATCAGTTAAAGGGCTCATCACGTTTTCGATGATTCATCTTTCGTATTCGCAACGACTTCTTCGACGACGTCGTTGCCGTTTGCCCTGCTGGATGCTTGATGACGGGCAACCGGGAGTTTGATAATCACAAAAATTCCGATGGCTGCCAAAACCAGGACGGCGATTGTCGGAATGAACTTAACACCGCTCACAAAAATCGTGATACTTACCGCAATCGCGACGATAACCACGGCCTTGATTTTGATATCTGGCCTAACGCCGCCGTTGACCTGCCAGTCAATCAAGATCGGTCCAAAGACGCGTGAATTCAGGAGCCACTCGTTCACTTTGGGAACGGTGCGAATCAAGAAGTAACTGGCCAAAAGCAGGAACGGGGTTGCCGGGATGATGGGCGCAATGACGCCAATAATTCCCAGCGTCAAAAACAACACGGCAAGAAAAAGGTAAAGGGCCTTTCTCAAGCCGCGAACCTGGAGGACTTCGATATCCATCGGCGATTGGCTCGGCGTGGATTCTACCTCGGCATCGCTGGCGTCAGGCTTTGAGGCCTCGTCTCCCTTCATTTGGGGTTCACTCAATCGTTTCGATGCTCCGCAACTAGTTGTTGGAGACTCGAGTTCGGGCCTCAAAAAATCGTCTGTCGAATCGATCGAGCCGGCATGCGGCGTCAAACTGCTTTAGCGCGTCGGTGTTTTTGCCATGCTTTTCAAGGATCATTCCCCGGTAATAGTACGGGTCAGCCGCATCCTTGCAAATATTGGTCGCCGTATTGAAATGCCGCATCGCCGCATTGGCGTTGCCCGTCGCCAACTCCAGGCGGGCACGATACACCTCCAGCCCATAGGAGTCGTCATAGATCGAGGCGGCGCGATCAAAATATTGTCTCGCCATGTCCAGGTTGTTTTTTAGTTGATGCAAACGTCCCAACCCCAGATTGCACTGGAACTGGAAGTCTTTGGCTTCTTCCCCTTTTAGTTGATTGGGCATGCTCAAGGCGCTGTTCAGACTAACAATCGCGTCGTCATACTTTTCGATGCGGCGTTGAAGGGTCGCCAGCATCATGGTCAGTTCAGGATCCCGGATGCCGCGTTTCTGCGCAGACAACAGGTCGTTAATTGCGCTCGGAATATTTCCCGTTTCCGCATAAATCTGTGCTCGTTCGATCAAGAATGCGGGTTCGCGAGTTTGCTGAATGACTTGCGTGAAGAATCGGATTGCATCCACACTCATCTTTTTCTGAGCCTGCGATTCTTCGGCGACAAGCCGATCCAGTTCATGATCCATTTCTTTCTGCACCGATGTCGGACGGGCAAAGAGGTCCCATACAGATCGGTTGGCATCCTTTTCCTGGCCCTGTTCATGAAGTTTCGCGGTCATCGCGAATCGCTCCATGGGACTGGGGTGGGAGTCATATTCAGTCGTCGTTTCTTTTAAGGCTTCTTCGTAGGTTTTCGACAGCTGCTCACGAGCGAAGGGCGAGAAGCGATCTTTCTCGAGGGATTCAGCCGGGTCGGAACCCATCATCGCACGCGACATTTTCTGATTCATCGACATCGAGACTTCGAGATCACGGCGAATCACATGTTCCAGACCACGTTTGAACGCGGCTGCACCGTAAGCTTTGACGGCAACGCGATCCGCCATGACTTCCTGAAGCCGACTTGCGCCGAAACTGATTCGGTGGTACATCACGTAGTAAGTTTTCAAGAAACGAATGGCGATATCCCACCAGCGGATTTTTCCGCGCTCGATGATCTTCTCAATGAACCGATCCATCGACGCTGTTACCCGCATCGAGATGTCTCCACCGGCCGTGTCGCGGTTCTGGAAGTGACCATACTCGTGGGCGAGGATGGCGCGAAACGCTCCCTGATCCATTTTGTCGATGGCACCCGTACCAAGTACGAGTACGCGTTTCGCGCGGTCGCGCATCTTGCGGACAAACGAGCCACGTTCCGTCACCGCCAAGTCGGCTGAACCAAGCAACCAGATTTCGTCGACCGGACGGGTACCAACTTTTTCAGCGACCTCGTAGGCGACTTCCCAGAGTCCGGGCGCTTCTTCACGAGACAGCTTTCTTTCGACTTCCGGGTTCGGGACGGAAATAAACGATGCCCGCAGACCACTTGTTGCCGTGATGATGCCGCCAATGCTGCCGAAAAGAACCAGGCCGATGATGGGCCAGCTAATCACATGCAGGCTCAACGCCGCATAAATCAATGCGCCCGGAAGCGCAATCGAACAAAGGACGACCATCGGGAGCGAAATGTAGTAATAAATTCCCGCCGCGAATACGACGAAACGATAGAAGCGGTTTTTGGTGCGCTGCCGCGACATGTCGACATTGGGATCGGACTTGATCGTCTCGAGTGTCGATTTGGAACAAATCAAACCCATCACATACAAGAAACCCATTCCCAAAAGCCAAGTCCCGATCAACGAAGCGGTGATCATCGCGTATTCCCAGATCCATTTCTGGTTATCGATGGCCATCTTCAAGTAACCCGCGAGGTCTTCTTCGGGAACACCCGCTTTTCGCGCGGCCCTCAATTCTCGTTCAGCGGCTTTCCAGTCTTTGTTGTCGAGATGCTCGATGCCTTTGAAAAAGTGCGTGTGCTTGTGACCCGGAAACTTGTTTTCCAGTTGCCGCGTGTAACTGCGAAACTGGGACATGTCGTTGTCTTCAAGCGAAAACTTGGCCATCGCAACATAAGGAAGCGACTCGTTCGAACCCTTTTGGATTTGACTTCGGGCCATGGTCATGGCTTGCGAACGGTATTGACTATGGATGTCGTTTCCGAGTCCATGACGTCGGGCCGCGTTGGTCGCGTGCAACAAGTTGTTCAAGTTTCTTTGCTTGTTCAAGACGTCATCGATCTGCTTTCGCATCTGCGTCGGTTGATGAGAGCGGATATTGCGGAACGGGTCGTTACCACCGATCCCCCCGGAGTGGATGTTGACGTGGTTAACGTGGACGGGATCGAAATGCGTTCGGCCAAAATTGTTTTGCCGCCCGGGAAGAGACGTCGGCTGAGCAGATCGGTTGCGAAACGGGTTGTTGAACGAACCAAACCGGTTGTTGGTGTTTGGTTGGTATCCGTTGGCAGGCGATCCTGGCGTATTATTGAAGTTGGAGCCGGGGATGTTGTTGCCCGGACGATATCGATTGCTGGGCGTGCGGCTGTTCGGGAAGTTATTTCGACTTCCCGGATAACCTGGGTTGCGATTGAAGTTGTTCGAACGACCAAAGTTGTTTCCGGGTCGGTTCGTCCGACCGGGAGTCCGATTGAATCCGCCGCCAGGCGTTGAGGGCGACCTGGGAACTCCCCCGCCACCAATCCCGGAGCCGCCAGGGAATTGCCCAAAGCAATTCGAAGAGCCAAAAGTTGCGAGCAAGCACGCCGCCATTACGACCAGCGAGCGCATTCTTGGAAGACAAGTCAGCATGTCCCTACCCAATTCGAGTCGAAGCACAATCCAAGCCCCCAAGGTAACTCTTGTGGGGGAGTTTTTCAAATTGTTTGTCGGAATTCGCTTGTGCAAACCGGACTTGCGCAAATCAGACTTTCAAATCCGAGTGGGCAGCCAATGACCAAACCGGGCAACCCCGGTTGATTAGGATCCCAGAATTTGACTTGAAGAAACTATTTTGATTCCAGAGTTATTCTGAATTCGGCGGCAATCTTATCGACGACCCCTTTTTGTTCGTCCGGACAGGAATCTCTCCAGTCGGAAAGATAACGTTGAAAGCTCTGTCGCTGTTTCGGCTTGGCCTTATTCAGATATTCGATCGCTTGCCAATACTCCGGATTTTCTTCAAACATCGGCAGGAGTTTGGTTGCGACCACCAGGTTGAGGTCTCGACGTGTCGCATTTGCATAGAGCGTTTGGATGTTTTTACGCAACCAATCCGCCAGCGTTTCGTCCTTGCCCAACTCCGACCGTTCCATTCGCTGTTGTGCATAACTAGCCAGATGTTTGGAATATGACTTCCAGTGATCAAAGGGCGGGTTTTCTTTCCAGGTTTCTCCCATCTGTCGCAGCGTGTAGAGCGAAGCCAATTCGCAGATGGATTCTTCGAACCAATTGTTGCCATGGGGGTCCGCATCGTATTCACAAAGCACGTGGCAAAGTTCGTGCGAGAATTGAAAGGCATACTGGGCCCAAAACGTTTTGCCGGTGTTGAGACGTATGAAAATTTCGTCGTTGGGACCGCGTTGGTAAAGCGTAATCGGGCCCTTCTTGGGGTACACGATCATCGGAGGGAGTTTTCGATCGGGGAAGTTTTTCCAGAGTTCTCGTGCGGTTGAGTTGAGCACTTTCTTGACCGTAGCGGGGTCGGCCTGCCAACCATCCCGAATCACCAAGATATCGGGAAGCGGATTCTGCTTCTGGGGATTTGCCTGCGGCTCCTTGGACGTTTGCCCTTGAGCCGGAGCCGGGGCGAGCAAAAAACAAAAGGTCGTTGCGGCGAAAATCGCCCGTTTTACCGAGTTGTTTCCGATTGAATTGAGTGACGACATCGTGTTCCTCAATTAGGGATTCCAAGTTGCGTGCGATTGCCGGACCTTTCGTCGCAGTCCAGAATAGCTACCGGCATTGTGATGGATATGCCAATCCAGTTCCACGGACCTTTCAATTCCTTGCCAGAGGAATGCACAGAGGAAAGAACATGGAGAACACAAAAACGCTTCGGTGGATCGAGGAAGTTTTCACGAAGTCGGGCCACATGCGGTACAGCGAGGAAGTGACGGAGCTTGAACACGCACTTCAAGCCGCAACGTTTGCCCAGCGAAACGATGAGCCTGACTCCGTCGTCGTCGCATGTTTGCTGCATGACTTTGGGCACCTTTGTCATGATTTGGGTGAAGACATCGCGGAACGAGGAATCGACGCCCGGCATGAGGAAGTCGGCGCTGAAATTCTGGCCGAGCATTTTCCAGCTTCGATCATTGAACCGATTCGAATGCATGTCGATGCCAAGCGTTACCTGTGTGGCGTGGATTCGGAATACCTGGCCGGACTTTCGGAAGCTTCGCGCCAGAGTTTAATGCTTCAAGGCGGGCCAATGAATGAATCGGAGATCGCCGAGTTCGAGGCGAACCCCTTCTTTGAGATTGCGGTCCGCGTCCGGAAATATGATGACCAAGGCAAGGTGGTCGACATGGACACGCCAAGCCTCACTCATTTTCTTCCGCTGATCGGCGAATTCGCGATCTAGAATGGAAGCCATCCAAATATGTTTCGCCGCGTGACTTTTTCGCCTGACAAATCGATGCCAAACCATCCTTCTGGCTGGGATCCATCCTGGGCCTTCATCGGCCTCGGTATTTTCTTCGACGGACAAACAGGCCGGCAAGAGTTAGGGAAGTCAAAAACGAAAGCGAACCCGGTTCCGGGATCGAATTGATACGCAGAAAATAGACGTCCTGACCGCCCGTAAACGTTGCGGCGTAAGCGATGTTGACTCCCTCGTTGTCTGAAACCATGTCGAAATAGTCACCCAACTTGTTTTGGCTTGGGTAACCAAGTGACTGATCAAACGCAATGCTTACGGGAATATTGCCCAGCCAGTTTTCTCCGAAATCCTTGGAGTAGGCATAAAACAGTTGGGAAGTTCCATCGGTTCCATCGTTTCTCGTGTCGAGCCAAATTGCATCAATTCGCCCGTTGGGAGCAACCGACATTGTACCGAACCATTGATAGGAGTCCCCGCCGATGGCGTCGTTGTTGATCCGAATCGGAGCCGACCAGGTGTCACCGTCATCCTCGCTCCGGATAAACATCACATCCAGGGGATCGGAACCTGTTGGGTTGACCGAAGCCATCACGTAAATGTTCCCATTATTATGATCCGTCGCAACATTGACCTGGCCTAGTAATCCCGAAGGATTGACACCTCCAAACGAAGTCGTGCCGCCCAAGTCAATCGATTGAGCCGCACTAAAGGTAGGTGTCTGCGAAGCATCTTTTGCGTTTTCTGATTTGGAAAACAGGTGTCCGCTGCCAGTGTTGAGCGCCGAGCCAACCATGTAAAGCGTTCCGTTGGCACCGACCTCCATTCCGCCCCATTTCATGAACGGTTGGGGACCCGCGATGGAGGTTTCAAAACTGGCGCCTCCGTTGGTCGAGCGGGTGAAGTTTGTGTTCGGACAGCAGGTAAACTGAACGTTCCAATGTTGATAAATATTTCCTGCGCCGATTCCATTGGTTCGATCGATCGCGATCCACTGTTTGTCACCGCCGTGAGCGACAACGGGATTGGACCAGGTCTGACCCCCGTCGGTGGACTTGAACATTTCAACTGAGGTAACCGAACTCAAGCTGGAATAGTAAAAATTGCCCTGTGAATCAAAATCAAGAACCGGGTCACTACGGAATTGTCCCGGGTCGAGCGTGCTTGCCGTCCAGGTCTGTCCGCCATCGGTCGTGTAGGCAACTCCCGCCTGTCGGAAGTTGGAGGAAATCGTATCGAACTGCCTCCAGCCGATTGCCATCCGGTTGGGATTGGTTGGATCGACGGCAATGGAGGGTTCGTTGGCGGCGTCTCCAAGGATGTCCAACCCCAGGGCGTCGACATTGACCTGCACACTGTTGAACTGGGCCAATAACGGATGGCAGAGAAAGCACAAAGCCAGAATCGCGGCAACCAGAAAGCTTGACCGAATCAACATCGTATCCCCCGTTGAAATTCAGAGATGAATTGGACATGAACGGGGATGCGAACCCTCCCGAGCTGTCGCGACCCCCATCGCGCCTTCGCCCACATTCTGACTGCTGGTGTCTCGCAATGAAAACCAAATCTGGTGATTTTTGTCAGAATTCAGCCTTTATCGGGAGCAACTGTTTCCAATCTTGCACTTCGTTCTCGCCAATCGAATCAAGGCAATTTGTTGGTTAAACTGTTGGTTCAAGTTAGTGATTCACCACCGGGGAAATTGATGAAACAACTACCGTTCTATCTGCTGGCGTTTGTATTGGTCGGATTCGTCTTTGAGCAGAACGGACTTGGGCAAGACACCACCAAGCAATCGTCCGTTGCCGATGACTATAAGGATGCCGCCAAGAAATTGATTGAGTTTGGTCGCAAGGAAAACAATGCTTACTTGAAATTGCAGGAGCTATGTGACGATATCGGTCACCGACTGAGTGGAAGCAAGGAGCTGGATAAGGCGATCGCCTGGGCTCAGAAATCGATGAAGGCTGACGGTCACGAGAATGTTCGTGCCGAGAAAGTCATGGTTCGAAAGTGGGTTCGCGGAAAAGAATCTTGCGAGCTTCTGGAGCCGCGCCCATTGAAGTTCGAGATGCTTGGGCTTGGTGGTTCCGTGGCGACACCCAAAGAAGGGATCGTGGCAGAGGTTGTGGTTGTTGACAGCAAGGAAGAGCTGGACAAACTTTCCGACGAAGAAGTGGAAGGCAAAATCGTTTGCTTCAATGCGGCCATGCCTCCTTATTCGCGTGCGACCGGTTCAGGATACGGTCGTGTCGTGCAGTACCGCTCCAACGGTGCGGTTTGGGCTGCGGAGCGAGGTGCGGTCGCAGCGCTCGTCCGATCCGTTACTGCCTATTCGCTGAATTCGCCCCACACGGGGGCCATGAGATACAAGGCCGATGTGAAGAAGGTTCCGGCCGCCGCAATTTCGGTGGAAGCCGCAACCATGTTGGCGCGATTGCAGAAGCGAGGCAAGAAAACCAAAGTGAAGCTCTACATGGAAGCCAAGGATGAAGGCATGGTGCCTTCGGCGAATGTCCTTGCCGAAATCGTTGGGAGCGAAAAACCAGAGGAGATTGTCGTTATCGGCGGACACATCGATTCGTGGGATGTGGGCCAAGGCGCCCAGGACGACGGTGCTGGCTGTGTCGCCGCAATGGAAGCGTTGACGCTGATCCGCAAACTCAAGTTGAAGCCCAAGCGAACCATCCGTGTGGTTCTTTGGACCAATGAAGAGAATGGCATCGCCGGAGCGACGGCGTATCTCGCCAGGCATCAGAATGAAACTCACGTTGCGGGAATTGAGTCCGACTCTGGCGGCTTTGCGCCAGAAGGGCTTTCGGTCGAAATGAAAGACGAGAAAAAGCAGGAGCTTGCGGTCGAACAGCTTCGCGACATTCTTCAACTTCTTCGACCGATCAACGCAACCAACGTTCGAGCCGGTTTTTCAGGTGTGGATGTTGGGCAGTTGAAAGTCCTCGGAACCGCATGCCTGGGGCTGCAAGTCGATGGACGTCGCTATTTCAACACCCACCATACCTGGGCCGACACGGTCGACAAAGTTGATCGCAAGGAACTGGGTGATTGTGCGATTACCGTCGCAGTGGCGGCATTCATACTCGCTGACATGCCAGAACGACTCGGCGAAAAGAAATAAGCCGCTCTTGTTCCGAATGGCTTGAACGCTCAATCTTCCAAATCGTCAAACAGCACTTCTTCGGTCTTTGAAGGTGCCTGCTGCGCGGGCAGTTCCGTCTTTTTCTGTTCTTTGAAAATGCGGTAAGAAACCAAGGCCAAAAATCCACCGAGCAAGGCAAAGCCATAGCAGAGTCCGTGCATGGATTTCACCATAAACTCCGCGTTTTCGAATTCCAGGAAAAGGTCATCGAATTCGATGTAACTGTCGGACATCAGCATGATGTAGGCGGTAACCACCATGATGGTGTTGGCAACGAAATGCGGAAATCCAGCCAAAGCGCATCCGACAAAGAAGGCGCGCGTCTCGTCGCGAGAATACAGAATGGCCGGCATTACAAACGCCGGCATCAGGCAGGAAACCAGGCAAAGCAAGGAAATACCAAGATTGCTTGGCAAGCCAAACGAAGCCAAGAACAGGATGGCACAGAGCCCGACGATCAACAATTGGGTTTTCAACGATAGTTTCATTTTGGGCTTTGCTCCTCGGTACCAATCTATCAGATGGGAAACACTGCCATCAAATCGCACACTTCGTAAAGGATGCGCGCCCTTCCGCACGTGGAAAATCCAATTTCACGGTCTTTCACGGCCCCGGTTTGTGGCACAGGGTTTGCAAACATTCATGATTGTGTTTGGTCCACAAAACAAAATTCGGAGTAAGTCATGAAACTTTCAACCGGCGACAAAGTTGCAGTAGTTCCTTGGGATTTTTCCGAACAGTCTCGCGAATCGCTTGGCAAAGCAGTTGAAATGATCGGCGATCTGGAGAAGATCCGAATCGTCCACGTAACGACACCTTTGTCGGCTGTGGAATACGGAGTGATCTGGAACACGCTTCACGAAGATACCGTGGTTTCTCGACTGGAGGAAGAATTCCGCCGTCAAATGAAGGATTTCACCGATGCCGACAAGCTGAATTTCCATGTCATGTTCGGTGATCCCGGGATCAAGATTTGTGAATTTGCCAAGGAAGTTGACGCTTCGTTGGTAGTGATGCCTTCGCACGGTCGAACCGGGATGTCTCGCATGTTGATGGGCAGCGTCGCGGAGAGAGTTGTTCGATTTGCCCCCTGCCCCGTCTTGGTGATTCGCTGCGAACCGGATCCTGAGACCGCCAAATCGGTGGGTGCAGAACTCATGACATACGTGGTCTAATCATTAGATCCCGTCTCAATCAAAGTTTGGTGACTGTCCTTGAATGACATTGAGCAAGTTTTCGACCCCGATTCCATGTTTCGGTTTTATCGGGAACTGCAGAGTTACGTCCAATGGGGTGAGGACGATCGCCAACGGATTCAGGCAGCGAAATCGCTTGTGGAAGACCGGTTTGCCGATCTGGTTGATGATTTCTATTTCCAGATCCAACAAACTCCGCAAGCGGCAAAAGTCATTCGTGGTGGCGAACAGCAAATCGAGCGGTTGAAAAAGACCTTGCTCAATTGGATCCAGGAGTTTTTTGACGGGAACTTCGATCGGGACTACGTCACTTCGCGGTGGCAGGTTGGTCGACGTCACGTCATGATTGGGCTTGATCAGACCTATGCCAACGTCGCTCTGGCACGTCTTGGACAGGGGATGATTGCGAGCCTGATGGATAACTGGACCGGCGACAGGGAGGAATTGCAGCAAACGATCAAGTCGCTTAACAAGCTCCTGCACCTGGAGATGGCCATTATCACGGCAGCCTATCAGGCCTTTTTTGCCGAAGACTTGAACGAACAGGCCAAGCGACAGATTGAGCAATCGGAACGCTTGGCCCTGATTGGGCAGATGATCACCGGGCTCGCACACGAAAGTCGAAATGCCCTGCAGCGAAGCCATGCATGCCTTGAAGCGTTGATGCTGGACGTGGAAGAGATGCCGGATGCGTCACGCCAGGCAAAGCGGATTCAAGGTGCTCTCGATCGACTTCAAATGCTCTACGAAGAGGTTCGTAACTACGCGGCGCCGATTAACCTGGAACTCGGACGGGTGGATATCGAAAAGTTGGCAAGATCGATTTGGGCCAATCTCGAATCGTCCTGGAGTGCAAAGGACGTTCGAATCAAATGGGACTTGGATACCCAGGAGCCGCTCCTCGTTCAGGCCGATCGATTCCGGCTCGACCAGGTTTTTACGAATCTGTTTCAAAACGCCATCGATGCCAGTCCCGAGCAAGGCGAAATCGTTTTTCAGGTCGAAAAGGACCCTCCCTGGATTAATTTGAAGATCCGAAACCAGGGACAGCCCTTGCCCGAAGACGATGCAAAACGGGTCTTTGAACCGTTTTTTACGACGAAGCATAAGGGCACAGGTTTGGGGTTGGCGATCACCAAGCGAATCATGGATGCCCACGGTGCCAAAATTCAATTGAGTTCGAGTAAAGAAAGCGGTACGGAGTTGAAAATCTCGTTCCGTGATTCGCTCGATTCTGATTCGCCCTCATCGGTGAGTCTTTCCTGAACAAGCGAAGGTTTTCATGGGTGTGCGGAATGGCACGCTTTCGGGTTTGGCCCGCACACCTTGCTCGCAAGATTCTCTCGTTTTTGTTCCGCGTTTTCCGAAGTGCTGATTATTTGCGGGTGGAATTTTTTCGCTAACCGCATTTTCTGCAATCAGAGCTCCATCATTTCCTGAGAATGCCGAACCAGAGTCGACCGGGGAGTTTGGCATGCGGATTGCTTTATTCGTGTAGCGAGCCAACGAATCAAAGTTGTTCACCGCTTGAAACAGAAGATTCAACGAATGGAAAAGGGGTTTCAAATGTCAAAAGGTAGTCAGCGAATCCTGGTACCAATCGACGTCAATGAAGACTGGCAGGAGTTGAACGAGTTCGCCACGAATGTGGCTTCCGAGAATGATGCTCGAATCGTTTATGTTTTTGTCGCGCCTCCCATGCTTCCACGGACAAGCGGCATCGCGGCTCGCGACTTTGAAATTGAAGTTGCCAACCAGTACGAACGCTTTCGAAAGATTACACCGGATCACGACGGCATCAAGTTTGAACATGAGTTTGTTCGCGGGAATGCGGCCCAGGAGATCATCGAAACCGCCCAGGAAAAACGCTGTGACTTGATTGTGATCGGCACGCATGGTCGCAAAGGCCTGAGCCGACTGATTCTTGGCAGTGTGGCCGAGAAGGTAATTCGAACGGCCCACTGTCCCGTACTTTCTTTTCGACCTCAGCCCGTCAAACGGAAAAAAGGAGATGAAAATGTCTCAGTGCAAATCACAAGCTAAATGCAAATCCGTATCCGAATTGATGCGGCCAACGGTAACCGTCAAGAGTTTTGAAAGCATGGATAATGCGCTCGACAAGCTTGGAAGCCGGGAATCCCTGGCGGCACCGGTCGTGGACGAGATGGGACGTTGTTCCGGCGTCCTGACGTTAACCGACGTGGACCGATATCACGAAATTCGCGAACGATATGACGGCGGAGATATCTCGGCACTGGATGCCGTGTTTGAAGTCGATCAATTTGGGATGCGGAGGATTTGTATTGATTCGTTCGACCACGTCAAACGGCACATGACAGCGCCAGCGGTAACCATCAATTCGACGCAAACCCGATGTGCGGCGAGACGGGTGTTTGAAGGAAATCCGGCGATCCACCACTTGATTGTTGTTGACGAAAGCAACCGGCCCGTGGGCGTGCTTGAAAAGCAGGATGTTTCCACAAACGATTCGAAGAAAATTGCTGGATAACTCGAGTTCGGGGTTACTCTTGCACCCAAGTGCTGGACAATGAAAGGAACGCCGAATTGATTCAAAAAACGCCTTCGAAACGATCCTCGACGATGACGCTTGTCGACCGAAAACTAATCCGCCTTTTGATTGTCGATGACGAAGAAGACTTTCGCGACGCGTCGTGTTCGTACTTTCGGAAATTCGGTTACCAGGTCGAATCGGCTGAAAACGGCCGGGCGGCGTTGGAGTTGACGGAAAAGTCGGCTTTCGATGTCGCGGTCATTGATATTCATATGCCGGAAATGGATGGGCTCGAGCTGTTGGAGCAGCTGCAAGAAGGCGACAACGAGACACAGGCCATCATGCTGACCGGGGGTGGCACCATTGAAAACGCGGTTGAATCGATGAAGCGCGGCGCCTTCGATTTCTTGACGAAGCCGGCGAAGCTCAATGAGCTGGACCTGTTGATTCAACGCGCTTATTTGAATCAACAATTGAAGAAAGAGAATCGCAGCTTGAAGCGAGTTCTCGATCAGATCCAAAAACCTTCCCGAATGATTGGTCAATCCGATGCGATGAACGAAGTTTATCGTTTGATCGAAAAGACGGCGATTTCGGAAAAGCCTGTTTTGATCGAAGGCGAAAGCGGAACGGGCAAGGAGCTGGTCGCCAGGGCCATTCACGAAAAATCCAATCGAAGTGATAAACCACTGGTGGTGATCAATTGCGCCGCACTTCCGGAAGCCCTGATGGAAAGCGAACTGTTCGGTCATGAAAAAGGCGCGTTTACGGGCGCGGCATCTGCCAAGCCAGGGCTTTTCGAAACGGCCCATAACGGAACGTTGTTTATCGATGAATTTGGAGAGCTGGCAGGATCGTTACAGGCCAAACTTCTTCGTGTTCTCGAAGATGGATCATTGAGGCGGGTTGGTTCCGTCAAGGAACGGAAAGTCAACGTGCGATTGATCGTGGCAACGAATCGGCGTCTTGCTGACGAAGTCAAGCTTGGCAATTTTCGTGAAGATTTGTTCTACCGGGTCAATGTTCTCGGCATCACCCTGCCGCCCTTGCGTGAACGTGCTGGCGATGTCCAGCTTTTGATCGACCATTTTGCCGGAGAGGATTGGAAGATTGAGGAGCAGGCGAGCAGAATCCTGAATGGATACAGTTGGCCTGGGAATATTCGCCAGTTGGAGAACGCGATTGAGCGGGCCAAAATTCTCGCCGATTCCAATGAGATCGTGGTCGAGAATTTGCCGAACGAAATCGTCGAAAGCGGTATCGAAACGCCGGTGATTCACGATGCAGAAGAGTTGGAATCGATCAACCGAGCGCATGTTTCTCAGGTCTACGAGAAGAACGATCGCAACAAGACAAGGACGGCAAAAGCACTGGGAATTGGGCGGCGATCCCTTTATCGATTGCTTGAAAAGTACGGAATCGAATAGTTGCCCAACGCTTGGACAGGCAAGATGGTCAGCCATCGCGGCTTGGGTGATTCAATTTGTGGCCAGCTTGCGACAGAATAGCATTCGTTAAACAGAATCTTCTTGAGCGAATGTTATGAGTATCGTGATTGGCGTGATTCGCCGACTTCTACGTATTTTTGTTTCCGGTGCACTGGCGATGTTGCCGATCGTCGTCACGGTCGCGGTGGTTGCCTGGGTCGTTAACTTTGTGGCTCAGTACGTTGGCCCGGAAACCAGTGTCGGTAAACTTCTGGCTCAAATTGGCTTGAGCCTCGCGCCCGATGGAGCACAAACCTATATCATTGGATGGCTCGTTGTGCTTGGAGTGATTTTTTTGTTCGGTGTTTTCATCGAGCTCGGAGCCAAGAAGTACTTCAAATGGATCACGAGTTTCTTCTTCAGTCGCATCCCCATTATTGGAAGTCTCTATGATACATCGCAGAAGTTTGTTGAGATGTTTGAGACCAATGACAATGAGGCGCTCAAAGGAATGTCGGCCGTGTACTGTTTCTTTGGAGAAGGCGGACCGGCCGTCCTGGCATTTCTCGCGTCACCGACGATTTTCAAGATCGAGGGACAGGAATATCAAATCGTGGTGATTCCCACCGCCCCGGTGCCCTTCGGCGGCGGGATGCTGTTCATGCCGGTCAAGAACATCAAGGCGGCCGATATGAGTGTGGATGGATTGATGAGCACCTACATTTCAATGGGTGTGACTGCCGACAAGTTCGTTCAGACGGATGCAGGGAAATCGAGTTAACCCCAATCACTGGCGAGTCACGAAGCCGATTCGTTTCGATTGGCGAAAAGTGCGACCAAGCGACGAGTAAGATTCATGGTTCTCAGATTCATGGGTCGGTGCCCAACGTTTGGCTAGACCAGTGTCTCGTGCCTGGCACGCGTTTCCGTTACGGATTCCAGCGACATGGGGACTTCGATCCCGAAACAGGCACCAAACCCTTCGCCATCGCTTTCGACCGTCACCCGACCATTCATTTCCTTGGCCGCACACGCCGCGCTATGCAGGCCGAACCCGTGTCCCGACTTCTTGGTGGTAAAGCCAAAGGAGAACATTTTTTCGAGATTCTTTCGACTGATTCCACAACCTGAGTCTCTGACCTTGAGGGCAATCCAGCCGGGCTTGGATTCCTCGGTGATCAATTCAATTTGTCGCGTCGAACCCTCGAAACTAGAGATGGCTTCCAATGCATTCTTAATGAAGTTCGTCAGGATCTGGAGAACTTTGTTTTTGTCCACCTGGAATTCGCCATCCGCGTCATAGCGTTTGACAATGGTCACGTCTGATGAGATTTTTGACGAAAGCAGCTTGAGAGCATATTCAAACAGGCGGGAGCCACGAGTGGTTGTGACCATGTTGCCCTTCAAGGCAACCTCCTGCTGCGACTTGACGATGTCTTTCACAAACTCAACGTTTTCCCGCAGGGCTTCCAATTCGTCGACCGCGTTTTTTTGGCAGGACCGGAAGTTGCCAGAAAGGGTCTCAAGCATGACCGGCAAATTTTGAAACTTCGGGTATTCGATCCAGCGATCGCCCAACTCATGTTTCTTCTCATTCAGTAAGCCGACGGTTCGCTCCAGCATGTCGAAACGAAGTTCCGTAATTTCGTCGGTAGCCGATTGGCTTGCCACATTGATGCTGTTCAAAACATTTCCAATGTTGTGCAAAACGCCCGTCGCGATATCGGCCATGCCGGCCGCCCGTGACGATTCCACCAGTTGGCTTTGAGTTTCCTCGAGTTCCTGATAAGCCCTCTGTCGCTTTTCATTTTCATCCACCAGCTGTTCGTAGGCTTCTTTCAGTTCTTGTGTTCTGTCCTCGACGCGTTGTTCCAGATCGAGATTGGATTGCTTCAACTGGCTACTCATCGCGGTCAGTTCATGGTTTTTCGATTCCATCTGATCCAGCATAAAATCAAATTGCTGGCCGAGCACCCCGACCTCACCCGGGACCTGCTCCCCGAACCGAATGGAGTAATCGTTGTTTCGCGAGATGTTTTGGACGGCTCGCGTGAGACGAAGAATGGGATTCGAGATGCTTCGCTGGAAGAAGTACGAAACCGTCAGAACAAAGATCATCACCGGAACGATGATGTACAAAGTATCTCGCATGAACGCGCGGCCATTGGCCCACAAATCCGATGTGTCTGCGGCGACGTAGAGGCCACCGATCGTCTCATCAAACTCCTTGATGGGACGATGCACAATCAGCATGTCGCCATCGTAACGATGCCAGGCGTGGTCTTGTCGCGAGGCATCCATCTGCTCGACGAGATAATCCTGCGGTCCATACTCGGCAAAACTCTGATGTTCAAAGTCGACAATGGTGACCGAATGGATCTGCGGTTGTTTCTCGAGAGAGCGAAGCAGCTCCGTCGTCGTTTCCGATTCACCAAACGAAAGAGCCACGGAACTGTTGCTTGCGAGGATTTCTGCGACTGCCGAAACCTGGTTGACGCGGGTTTTGCGTGCCGAAACAAAATAGTTGATGACAATGGTCGCGAAAGCGCAGCCGACCGCGATCACCGTTGAACTGGCAACAATCAACAGGATCTGGGTTTTGATCGAATTGCGGTCAAAGAACTTCATTAAGTTGTCAACAAACGAAGGTTACTTGTTAGTCAGGTGCTACTTGTAAGCCAGGGGTTATTTTGAGGTCCGGGGTTATTGGTTATTCGGGTCTGGTTTTGGGGCCTTGAAGGGTTTGCAAAGTTTCATCAACCGGGCGTCGAATTGCAGTTTGTGTTTCTTCATGTTGGTAATACTCAGTTGGAGATCGATGCTTCCCTGGTTGTTGATACTGAAGTTGACGACGCCTCCGCTTTGCAGGAACGCGGAATCCTCGCCGACCAGGAGAATCGACTTTCCCGCCGATGCTTCGATGATCGCGGCGACATCCTGCTGCCCGGTGCTGCTGGGAATGAAGACGATGTCGCAGGGAACCCAGTCAGCCATTTTCTTGATCTCGACGATCTTCAGCGTTTTCGTTTTGGAAACGGCCCGCCCGCTGGCTTTCTTGATATGGTTCGCTTGAAACGGATTGGTGCCATAGATCCCAACGACCATGTGCTTTTGATCCACCGGACTCGCATTCTTGACGTACTTGGCCAGGTTCAGAATGTACGCAAGCTTGACCAGTTGAGCCCTTTGTTGATCGACAACCTGTCCCTGTTGTGCTTGGGTCACCGTCGGCAGAAACAACGATAGCGCAAGGGCGACGAATAGACCGATCGGCCCGCCCCTAAGATACGGTTTTTGGCTTCGTTGAGAGTTCAAATTTCTGCCCCAAGCGACTATTCAACGCTTACGAAAACCTAGGATAGTGCCAAAAATAACTTTGTCGGATCTAAGGGTGTTCAAAACAAATGCCTAATCGCGCAATGACTTGGGGCAGTTTTGCGGGATATAGCGATTGAATCAGCGACGCCAGGTAAACACGCCGTAGACGCTTTGTTGGGCTTCGGTCGGAAGTTTCCCACCGCTGCCCCCGTTGGTCTCGAGAATTTCCGTGGTATGCGAGTCCAACAGGTTTCGAATGGACAAGTCAAATCGCGAATTCGCGGTCAGTTGCGCTCCCAGTCGCATGTCCACCTGAAGGTATTTGTCCGCGGCATTGTTTTTCAAGTTGTCGACGTAGCGAGTCATCAACGTGAAATCGACATGCTGTGTGAGCTTGTGATGCGACATCAAGAACGCCTGGTTGGGGGCAAAAATATCAACGCGTCCCGTCAAACCCGGATTGGCCTCGGTGATGTCCATGTCGATGTAGGCATACCAGGCCGAAAGATCCCAATCGTCCGTCATTTGCATTTTCGTTGAAACCTCGGCACCCCAGGATGTTCCCTCTCCTCGGTTGTCATACGTGAGAGGAGGCGTGTTGGTGGTCAGGACGATATCGTCGAACCGCGTGAAGTAAACCGCGGCATCGTAAGAAAAGAACTTGTTGGGTTGCCGTCGAAATCCCAGTTCGTAAGAGAGGGCGTTTTCTGAATGCACGCGGGGGTTGGGAAAAACGGGCGCCGTGGTTCCCGTTACGATGGACGTTTCCAATCGGGTGGGTGTTCGAACAGCGCGGGAGACCGATGCCCAACCGGCGCTTCGGTCATCCGGTAACCAAAGTGCCCGAATCGATGGCTGGAATTCAAAGTTGGTAAACGGGTTGTCGCTGACTTTCGTTCCGGCGATGAAATAGAACTTGTCTTTGATGACTTCGGTTTCGTTTTGGAAAAATAACGAGTAGTTGTCGAAGAGGCCGAATCGAGGTGCAATTCCCAAGACAGGGCCAAGTACGGGAAGTGGATTGGGGCTGAGATCATCCCAATACTGGCGATACCCCATTCCCCAAATGAACTTGTTCCGTTCGTTGATCTTGAATCGGTGTTGAAAGTCGACGTCAAACGTGAACACTTCGTTATCGAAAGCAATCGTGTCGCGCGAGAAGTAGTCAAAGTAAGCCTGGAGCGTCGTGGACGAATCCTCACTCAACTGCCGATTCCAACGAAATAGAGCATGGCTTCCATAGATTTGATTATTGTGCGGCAAGGTGGTCATCAGAATCGCAATTGGAAACGATTCGCCACTGATTCCACTGTAGGTTCCGCCGAGAAATGTGAACGAATCGCCAAAGTCGTTTTCCCAATCCGTCCGGAAATTGACTCTTCCCTGTTGCCGGCGATCGTTTTGTCGACCGAGTGCGTCAAACGC
>CAYSXI010000092.1:0-19267 GCA_964434955.1 uncultured Pirellulaceae bacterium | reverse complement strand
AAGAGTTGAAGCTGGCAGAAGTAAAGCTGGCAAAGATTTAGAGCGTTTTTACAAATTGCAGAATCGTCGGCAATTCGTCGGAATGGGATCGGTGTTGAGATTTTGAAACAGAACCGCAGCGGATGCTCGAATTTCTCAACATCGTTTGAATAACGTACGCCAGCCCACAATCAAAGTTTCAATTTGGTCGCGAAAAAACGGATCCGATAGATCCCTCTCAACCGGAACGGACGGAACCAAAGTCAAGCGATTGATTCTAGAATTCCGCGTTATTTGCTACAACCCGAATGGCGGGTCGGCAGGAAAGCTGGGAAATCTGGTATGATTCGAGATTCCCAGTCGCTTGCATACGACGGATCAAGGGCGAATCCGATCCGGGAGCCCAATTTTGCGATTGAGTTTCGATTGGCGCGCATTTCGCTTCATCATGTTTTGCGCATGGTCGTCCTGACCTTGTCCCGTCGAATTCACGCTTTGGTTCGACGGCAGATTTTCCAATTTTTAGTCGCTTATTCAATTCGCTCTCGTGCGGTTACGAAGAACAGTTGAATATCGACCAATTCAGAATGACAGCTCATGGATCAAGACAAGAAAAAACCTGCTGAAGGCAAGAACAACTCGGGATTGCTTTGGTTCACCATCGTGATTGTTGCAACGATCGCGGTTTGCCTTTTTGTGTTTCTCCGACCGTCCAACGAGAAGATTCAGACGGGCGACTTCAATCGCCTCGTCGAACAAACGCAGTACACCGAGTACGGGGGCGAAACCCTGGCGGCAGGCAAGTCGGGAATGATTACGGTTGAAGACCCCAACAAACCGGGACGCTATTACGAATACAGCAAACTCAGGGACTTGATCGTCAAAGATCGTCAAATCAAAGGAAAAGTCAGCCGCCGAGTCGTCGAGGGCGGTGAAGAAAAGGCAAATAGCGTGGTGACTTTTATCACCACCAAAACCGATAGTGATATTGCCCGCGCCGAACTGATTTCCAACCTCGAAGCTGCCAACATTAATTTCAATGAATACCCGGGCCAATCCTTTTGGGAACGCTACGCCTATTTGTTCATTCTGTTCGGCATGGTTCTGCTGCTGTTTGTCTTCATGATGCGCCGCCTTGGTGGAGCATCCGGCCCGATGCAATTCGGTCGCTCACGAGGTCGAATGTATGCCGAGGAGGATCTTGGAGTCTCATTCAATGATGTTGCCGGCATCGACGAAGCCGTCGACGAAGTCAAAGAAGTAGTCGACTTCCTGCAGTCTCCGGAAAAATATCAGAAGCTTGGTGGCCGGATTCCGAAAGGCGTTTTGCTCGTCGGGCCTCCGGGAACGGGGAAAACACTTCTCGCCAAAGCCATTGCCGGCGAAGCGGGCGTACCTTTCTTCAGCCTCTCGGGTAGCGACTTTGTAGAAATGTTTGTCGGTGTGGGTGCCGCTCGAGTGCGCGACATGTTCCAGCAGGCCGAAACCAAAGCGCCTTGCATCATCTTCATCGATGAATTGGATGCACTTGGCAAGACTCGCGGCGGAAGTGTCGTCGGGGGACATGATGAACGCGAACAAACATTGAACGCTTTGCTCGTCGAAATGGACGGGTTCGATTCCAACTCGGGTGTCATCGTGATGGCGGCCACCAACCGCCCTGAAACCCTGGACCAGGCTTTGATGCGACCGGGCCGTTTCGATCGTCACGTTCTGGTTGATCGCCCGGATGTTCGAGGCCGAGAAGAAATCCTCAAGGTTCACGTGAAAAACGTCAAACTGGACCCGACCGTCGATTTGAAACAGGTCGCGGCCATTTCGCCTGGATTCGTCGGTGCGGACTTGGCAAATCTGGTCAATGAAGCTGCCCTGCTGGCCGCTCGAAAAGAGAAAAACAAAGTTTCCATGGCGGAGTTCAACGAAGGCGTCGAGCGTGTGACCGCCGGCTTGGAAAAGAAACAACGCGTCATGAGCGAAGAAGAAAAAGAACGCGTGGCCTACCACGAAAGTGGTCACGCTTTGGTGGCTTACAGTCTTCCTAATACGGATCCGGTTCACAAAGTATCAATCATTCCACGCGGACTTGCTGCGCTCGGCTATACGATGCAGCGTCCGGACAAAGACCGCTACCTGATGACTCAGAGTGAGCTCGAAAGCAACATTCAGATTCTGCTCGCAGGCACGCTGACTGAGGAAATGATCTACCAGGACATCTCCACCGGGGCCCAGAATGACCTCGAGCGGGCGACCGATATCGCCCGTGGCATGGTCATGGAATATGGCATGAGCTCGCTTGGTCGAATCAACTACCGCGAGTCACGCGGATCCGCATTCCTGGCCGGTGCCGTTGATGGCGAAATGTCTCGTCCCTACAGCGAGAAAACAGCTCGAGAAATCGACGAAGAAGTCAAACGAATCATCGATGACGGAATCGAACAAGTTCGGGCAATCCTCGAGATTCGAAAAGACGCATTGATCGCGTTGACCAACCGGCTGATCGAAGTGGAATCCGTCGACGCCAAGGAACTGGAAGAGATCGTCGAAGAACATTCGCCGGGCCCTTTCCTTGCGCCGGGCACTAAATCGGCGGTGCCGGAAAGTGTTGAGCACAAAGTCGACAACACGGACGCCGATGACCACGAGCCGCCCGTCGCCAAAAGCGAATAGGTGCCAGACAAATAGCTGCCAGGCGAATAGGAACCAAGCAAGGATCACGAACAAAAAAGGGCCGCCAGAATTGGCGGCCCTTTTGCTTTTGGTTTCGATGATGGAGCGACTAATTGTTGCTCGGCGTGACGCCCAGGTTTCGCTTGGCAACTCGCATGGCCGTTTTCAGGATCGCATCTTCCGAAGGACGAAGCCGGTGCGTGTCGGGTTTCAAGACGGATTGGACCTCGATGTTTGGCTTGACGCCGCGCTGGCTGATCGCGACTCCCTTGGGCGAATAGAATTTCGCCGTCGTCAGTCGAATGCCGCCACCAGAAACGTTCAAGGGGAAAATGCCTTGCACGCTTCCCTTGCCATAGCTTTGTTGACCAATCACGGTTCCCCGCCGGTTATCGGAAATCGCTGCGGCAAAAATCTCACTCGCACTCGCCGAGTTTTCGTCGATCAATACGATCAAGGGAACTCGCCAGGTACCGGCCAGCTTGGCGCGATGCGTGAAATCTTCGAGCGGGTTCCGCCCCCGTGTTGAGACGATGACGCCTTCGCTGACGAATCGATTGGCGATATCAACCGACGCATTCAGAAGTCCCCCCGGATTGTCGCGAACGTCAACAATCAGGCTTCGCATGCCTTGGCGGTGCAGTTTCCAGAGGGCGGCATCAAAATCACGCGTCGTGGTTTTCTGAAAGTTGGTCAGTCGGATGTAGCCAATCCCGTTTTCTTCATCGACCAGTTTGACGTCCTCAACGCTTTGAATATCCACTCGGCGGCGCTGAAGTTGCAGCCGGTGCTTGGTACCGGTTTTGCGTTCGATCGTCAAAATGACGTAACTGTTCTCGGGGCCGCGAAGCATATCTGCAGCCACCTCACTGCCAATGTCCGCGACGGATTTGCCTTCGATCGCGATAATTTTGTCGCCGCCCACGAGCCCCGATCGAGCCGCCGAACCGCCTTTCAAAACGTCCACAATGTCCAAAGACTCTTTGCTAGTTTTGAGTTCGACACCAAGCCCCACAAAGTTGCCTTCGATTTGGGACATGGTTTCGGAATACTGGGCACCTGTCATAAAGGAAGAATAAGGATCCAGTGCCACGACTGTTCCGCTAATGAACTCGTAGATCGAAGCCTGAACGGGAATGCCAAGCTGCTGATTCATGGTTCGGCTGATACTACTTGCGGCCACGTACGCGTCCTGTCGCGACTTGACCTTGAAATTCTTTAATGTGTTGCGAATGGAAATCAGGGCCTGACGCATTTCATTGGCATCAACCTTTCGGACGATGTTTTTGTTGCGAAAGGTCTTGTCGTAAATGGCAATCTCAAGACTGGCAGCGCCATGGTTCACAAGAGACTGCCAGTTGGGCTCGTCGACATAGTAGGATTGAATCTTCGCCAGAACATCCGCGTAAACTTGCTGTGACTTCGTTCCGCTGGAACCCTTGAGCGTTTTAAGATAAGCCGAATCGCTATACCGTCGCTCGAGGTCAAAATGAAGTCGGGCAATGTTTCGCCTTTTGCGAAGCTTCTCGTTACTGGGATGCTTTTTGACAGCCCGGTTGTAAAGGGAAAAAGCTTCACCCCATCGGCCTTGCTTTTCAAACTCAACACCTTGGCTCAAAACGAGCTGGTCCTGATTCGCGACTGCGGGTTGCGTCGAATTGGCGTTGGTTCCACTGCTGTTACTGCTGGTTCCTGGCACACGCCAAGCGGGTTGACTTTTGTTGGGGACCGCGGGAACCGACTGGTTGGTTTTTACCTGAGAATTGGCACGGTTTTGAAAAGAGTTCTGTTGGCCAGAAACTGGAATTGCCAACAGCAAGAGGAGGAAAGCTGAAACGGTTGTTTTCAGCCATCCGGGGTACGCGAAGGGCGCTGGCGACGGTTTACCCGGTCCGCTGGATTCGCGTATGTTGGGAGCATTAAAGTTCATGGGAGCTGTCCATCCTTTAAGGGCAGCAAAACCAAAACGTCCCGCAGAGTTTAATGGTGGAGCGTGCGGTCCGTCACAGTTTGCCGTTTCAGAAATTTCCTTGCTTCCTGTCATCTGAATGCGCGATTTCAACGGTTGTCGAGGCGCATTAGGCGAAGGGCAAGGAAACATAGATCACGAATCGACCACGGTCAAAAAATCATTTCGTTTTTTTAACCGTGCAATCCATACAACCGGCTCGACTGGAAAGGCAACCGTTGGTCACGACGAACGCGGAGGCTTTGCGGCCTGCAACATTTTTATTCATCGTGGTCGAGCCTGAGATGGTGCGTCCAGGCAGACAAATTACGCATCCCTATCTCACAGGGTTCATTCGAATTCGCCAAATCAAAGACGTTTTTTTGCCTGTATCCCAATGGCAAAATATTCCGATTTTTTGGCCAAGATCCGGCAATCGATGCCGAATACGCTTTGTTGACGTCAAAACCCGCTAAAAAACAGGAATCCAACCATGGTCGATGACCTTATCCGTGAAGACATCCTTATTCCCTTGGTCGCTATCGTTTGCACCTTTTCCTGGTTCATCATCGCAACGCTCTCACACGCCTTCAAAGGCGTATTCGCAACTTGGCGTGATTCGCGATTGAAAGAAAAGATGCTTGAGCGTGGATTCTCTGCTGATGAAATCGCCGCGGTCCTCTCATCCGGAAAACCCCGCTGCGAAACCCGATCACCCCGTCGAAAACGCGGATCGGCTTTGCCGGTATCGGATGATGCCTATTCCAACCAAGTCGCGCAGACGAATTATCAGTCGTAATCCAAGGACTTAGCCAAAGGCCTTGATCAACGGACGGCCGCCCGCAAGGGCCAGCCGTCCGTAACGGTTCCGTCGGCAAGCAGCTGAGTTGGATCCGCCTTAGACCATTTCCGACGATCCAGCCGCCGGCAAATTGACGTTAACGATGCCCAATGGAGCAGGAATCGAACCTGCTTCCATTTCGCGTTTGGCTGCTTCTTCCGCCTCGATGGCGGCACGCGTTCGCCGGCGACGTTTTGTTTTCGTCGCGGCCCACTCTTTGGTCTTCTGCTCAAAGACCTTTCCCGATTCATAGCGAACGGTCGTCTTGCTCTCCGGAATCGGGCCCACCAACCCTTTGACAACCGGGTAGCCTCGCAAGGAAAGATCGGTACTACAGTCGTCGATACCGATTTGCTCGTATTCTGCAATCAACTCGTCAGCGTTGTCCAGGATTCGTTCCTGAATCGTTCCATGCTCATCAAGACTGACGATCAAAATCTGTTTTTGCGCCATCGGACCTTATACCTGTTGGTTCAGTGCGAATTCCAAAACCAATCCGTTGGCGGAAATCAAATCCTTTCGTCGACGACCGGTTCGCTGTAGACTCGTCGTCAAAGAAAGTAATCGGCAGCAAATTCTACGAATCAGAAAGATTTTTTCCAAAAGCGCATGTCGCATTCAATCGTTAGGAACCAAACGAACGGCAAAACCGAAACGGGAGTCATCCATGCACGTATTGGCGATCACGACCTGTGATCAAAAATCAGATGCCGATCGCATCGCGAAAGAACTGGTTGAACAGCATCTTGCGGCATGCGTTCAAATCATTGGACCTATCGAGAGCGTTTATCGATGGAAGGGCAATGTTGAAACATCCAGCGAATACCAGATCCACATCAAGACTCGAGAGGCTCAGGTCGCTCAAATCAACGCGTGCCTCGATTCGGTGCACCCCTATGAAATCCACGAGTTAATCGCGATTCCGATTTCCAACGGCAACCCGGCCTACCTGAATTGGATCAATCAGGAGACTGAGCTGCCATCATGAATTTGATTCACGGACTCTTGCGTCGGGACCCGGCGAAACCGTTTTCGGTGACGTTTGAAGAACTGATGGCCCAAATGGAGACGTTTGAATTCATGTTCGCCGAACTCGACGGCTCATTTGTCTGGCGGGGCTTCATGGATTCCGAATCCGGCACTTCGACCGCACCGACTCCAGTCTGGCAAATCGACGGCGTGATTGGCGAGCAAATGGGCGCGGTTGCCGAAATCGATTGCAAGCTACAATTCGAAAACTCGGCGCGGGACTCGATCGTCTCGGCGCTCGGGCAACTTACGGCAGCTCTAGATACCGCTGCGGAGAGTTGCCGATTCCATCACCTGCAGACGGGCGAAGCGGAAAACCTTGCTGAGCTACTAAAACAAATCAGCGACCCAACTCGTGAATAGTATTGTGCATGTTTCCGAAAACGGGTGTGCCATCTTCGGATTTCAGCTCGTACTTGATCTCCATGCAGCGGGTCGGCTTCAAGTCATTGATGTAGATTCGAATCGTCTTGCCATCATCAAGCAATTCCGCCTTTTCGACCTTCAATGACTTTTCGTCGAAGTGCCGGGAACCATAGTTCCGCGTTCTTTTGATGTGCCAAGTCCGCACCGAGTAGTTTGAGAGCTTCTCAACGGCCCCGCGATCAAGCTTGCCGCTGAATCCAATTTCGATAAACCTGGATTTCGCTTTCAACGATTTGGGCAAGTAGACTTCCTTCCCGGTATATCGAATTCGATATAGGCCACCGGGATTGGTTTGATTTCCCGCCCAGGCAAACATTCCACAACAATAGAGTTGTCCATCCGCGGGCGAAAATCGGCCGCGCATCACACCGGTTGGGAATTGGGGAATCGGCAGCTCGACCATCCCGCCCTGCATCTGCCCGGAAACGTTTTCATGCGGGACAACGTAAACTTTGCCATAGCCGTACGAAAAGTTCAAAAGCGAACCGTTGAGCGGGCCCCACTTGGCCGGACCGTTCACCCACATTAACTCGGAGGGCGAGCGGTCAAACGAGTTGGTGATCCAGCACAAAGGCTTGTCCATCTTTTCATCGGATGAATCCGTGATGTCATGGTAGCCCCACATGTTTCCATAGAATCCTCCCTTGGTCACCCAGTTGATTCGATTCTTTGGATTCCAATGACCCTCTTGGTCGGTCACGATGAACGTTCCATCGGGATTGAGACAAACGCCATTCGCCGCGCGGAATCCGTAAGCCAGGATTTCCGTGCTCTTCCCATCCTTGGAAATCTTCAAGAGCGTGCCATGATGGGGAACCAACGGCTCCTTGGCATGCCGCGCGCTCTTGGCATAGTAAAAATTGCCTTCCTCGTCGGTCTGCAATCCCATCGCAAACTCATGAAAATGTTCGGTGACCTGATGATCGCTATTGAAGCACTCAAAGAAGTCAATCTCGTCGTCGCCGTTAACATCGTGTAGCAACACCAATTGGTCGCGGCACGTGCAATAGATTTTCTCGTCGATGATGCGAACACCTAATGGCTGGAACAGCCCGCTGGCAATCCGTTTCCAAGTCAGCGTTTTGTCCTTCGATTGAAGTCCAGTGACCAACCAGATACTTCCGTCCCAAGCAGAAACGGCGCAAACGTTGGGATCCTTAAAGAAATCCAGTCCCGTCAAACGCATTCGACAATTCCAGGGCGTCTTGGCGGGGTGGGTCAGGTAGTCGACCGCAAAGGGGCCCTGGTCAAACTTGGTTTCAATCTTGGTTTCAAATGTGTTCGGCCATCGGGATGGGCCACCCTTGGTCATCGATTGCAGGTTGGCTGTCGGCTTCGCGATATTCACTTTGGAAACCAGTTGCTTACCGCTTTCGACGCTGGTCGCCGAACCCAAAGAAAGCGTAAACCGGACAGGCTCGTCACCAGCAGCGATTTGCAATCGCAAATCACCTTCGGGCGTCGTGATCCATTTCATCCCGGCTTTCTGAAGTTCCTCGCTGACCGCGACGAATTTGACCGGCGTACCGGGTTCGGCGGTTTCGCCACCAAACCGTTTGGCGACCAGGTTCTTGATACGATCCTTGATCGTTGCATCTTTGGGGTTGATTCTAAAACTGACGACCGCGGATTCGCCAGGTTTATTGAAATTGAAACGCTTGGACAACCCTTCATCTGACAACGATTGAAAATAAACCAGGTTGGAGATCTGCCCTTCAAAAAAACTCTTCTGAGGAAAATTGTCGTTGGTGAATCCGATCTTGCCGACCAACTTCTTTTCGCGACCTTCCGGTTTCAATGTTCCCGTCTGATCCAATTTTCCATCGATGAAGAATTGAACTCTTCCATCGCTTTTTCGCCAAGTCACCGCCACATTGTGCCATCGACCGTCATTAATTCGACGCTTGGAGGTAACCGCCCCGACCCATCCGATATCGTAGGTCAGCCGACCGTCTCGAACAAAAACGGTCTTGCCGTCGGGTGCCCAATCCCCTTCCGGCGGGGACTTCGAAAATATCGTGCCACCCTTTCGGGTGCGAACACGGGCAACGATCGTGAAATCACTATTTTTCATATCGATGGAATCGGCGTCACCGATCACATACCCCGTGGTTCCATCAAACTCGGTTTTCGGTGCTTCCATCTTGGCATCGGTGGCCGCTCCCTGCGGTGCCAAGACAATCTTCTGCCCTTCGGCATCGCCAACTCGTTTCAGGTTTCGATCACGAAGCACTTGCAAGGTCAAAGGATTCTTGCGGGGGCCGATATTGAAAACTCGCTGAAATACCGGCGATTGGCCCGCATACGATAAGGCGGGTAGTTCAAGGACCGAAGATTCGCCGACCGTGTAATGCAGCAAAGTCTGGTTGCCATAATTGGAAAGTCCTTTGAACTGCACCCACTCTCGGGGCAAAGGACCGTAGCGTTTGCCGTCGCGCCCCACGATTCGCTGATCTTCCTGATTTGGATTGCTCGGATTCAGCCAGCCTGGCATCGATTCGTTTTGGAAATGCAATCGTCCGACAGCACGCGGATGAATGTTGTGTTGGCCATCAAAATGAATGCCCTTCCAATCGATGAAACCGACCCCCGACCAGGCACCGGCGACGCGCATGGTGTCGTGGTCGTAAATCATCCAGTGCTTGCCCTGGGCGATTCCACCGGGATTGTTGTCCAGCTGGACGGCAATCCCCTTTTGGGCAATGTTCGTTCCTCGCTGACCGATCTCGATCGTGTTCATCATCATCGGCCCGTAATCCATTTGTTGCCATGGACGCCGGTCGATCGGCTTGGGACCGCGAGTGTTTCCCTTGGGTAGCGAAGCGAGATATTGATCCTCCACCGCGCGATATTGCGATTGATTGTGCGGCTTGACCATGGTTTCACGAATAAAGTGAATCACGTCATATTTTTGCCTTGGCACCATCCACCGTTGGGGAACCATCATCGCGTATCCATGAGTCAATGTTTGATACATCGAGTAGGGGTCCGAACCTCGCTTGAATTTACCGGAGGCAAATCGCAACGACGTCGGCATCGAACCTTCCTCATCTTTGGTTCCATGACAAGACTGGCAATTCAGTTTGTAGATCTCCTGGCCGCGTTTGATACTGTCGTTGTTCAAGTCTGCGATCAAACCAGCGTGATCAACCCGCGTCTCGTATTCCGGTAGCGGTTCCGGCTCAAGCGATACGCCAACAGGCATCAACTGCATCGCTCTTTGCGGCCCACCTTTGGCAATTTCGGCCAGGTAACGAACGATGTCGTAAAACTCCTGCTGCGTTTTCAGCTGATTCACCAACCCCTCAGGCATGATCGAGATCTTGGAAGTCGACCAATCATCCAGATCGTCCTTCTTGACCGTCTTTTTCTTTCCCGAATCGACATCGCGATAGACGATCGAATCCTTGTTTTCTTCCACCAGAAGGAACTGAGAGGTTTGCCCATCGAGATCCGTCAAAGCGATCGTCGAATAGCCTTCGCGGATTTTGGCGGAAGGCGTCAGCAAAGATTCAATCAGGTGTTCAACTTTGGTCTCTTCCCCGAGCTTCTCCAGTTCCGGACCGAGTTGACTATCTACCCCCTCTTTGACGCGATGGCATTTGGCGCAATTGAGTTCCGGGCGATAAAACAGAAGGGCCCCACGCTGGGCATTTCCGTACTGGTTCGATTCTTCGACCAATTGAGAAAGGGGAACTTTTTTTAATCGTGTCTCCAGTCGTTCACTGGATTGTGCCTCGGTCGATTTCGCGTGAACCAACAAAATGCCAATTGAGATCACCGAGCCGAAAAAGAATGTTCTGCACATCCCCAAGAGCCGCTTAGACATATAAAACACCAGGTCAACTGAACGAACGATCTAAGTTTGGTGTAAGTATAGTCCGCCAACAAAAATAAATCATTTGACCGCCGAATGATGAAAGATATCATTCAATCGATTCGATCAAGAAACGAACATGCGAACGACGCAAAAGAGAGAATGACACGGCCGTTTAATTTGTGCCCGAATCCTGCGTGGATATATCGTCGTCCAATGACTCGAACCCAAGATCTTCAAGCGATTTAGATAACAGGCTTTCATCTCGTCCAGCCGCATCAACCAATTCGGGTTCGCTGTCCCGCAAAGGTCGGACGACGACTCGTTTTGTGCGAATGGCGACGACGCGAACTCGATCTCCCTCATCGATCGGAAACCCGTCAGAAACCGCATCGTAGGCCTGGTCCTCGATTCGAACCAATCCACTGGGGAGCATCTTCGACTTGGCGATCCCAATTTGACCAACCAATGCTTCCAGAGTCGCCATCCCTTCGGGGTCCGGCAAGACATCTTCGCGATCTTTTTTTCCAATCAGGATTCGCTTGCCGATGGGAGTGTGCGGCCAAATCTGGACGCCCACGGAAAACATGAGCGGAATCATGGTCGCGATCACCAGAAGCACGGCAACGCCTGCGATCCAGTGGTGCATGAAAGCAAGAACAACCGAAGAACAAAGGCAGATGGCGCAGGTAATGCCGAGCATGCCCGCAGATGGAAGAAAAAATTCAAGCGCAAAAACAACCAACCCGGCGGCAAGTAGAATCAATGACAGATAAAGTGGGTCCATGGGCCGTCCAAGGGGTTGCGATTCTCACCGCCTCATTCCGAATACTTGTCACGACGATTTTTTTCAGCCATTTGTTCAAATTTGGCAACAAAAAAAATCGCCGACAACGCCTAGTCAATAATATGTATTGAAACGCCAGGTGCAAGTATCAACGGCGCAACACATTTTGCTAAATTGTAGATCGATACCACCCGCGGGATGCAACGGACTCCAGAATGAAATCGCAAAATCAACCGAGCAATCAAGCCTGCACCGGATTCGACTCTCCCATCGGTCTCAGCCGCCGCCAACTATTGAACGGATTTGGGATGGGACTGGGTTCGGTCGCACTTGGACATTTGTTGAGCCGGGACTCCGCGGCGAGCGGATTGTCCGGCACCTCCGAACAGCGATCGATTCATCCATCCCAAACACATGCCCCCAAGGCGAAGCGGGTCATTTACCTATTTCAGAGTGGCGGGCCGTCACAAATGGACTTGTTTGACCACAAGCCCTTGCTCAACAAACTGCATGGCAAGCAACTACCTGATTCGGTGAGAAAAGGGCAGCGACTGACGGGAATGAGTGGCAACCAGTCCAGCCTTCCACTGGTCGGAACGCCCTTCAAGTTTGCCAAAAGGGGTGAATCGGGAGCAACCGTCAGTGAGTTGCTGCCGCACACTTCTTCGATCGTCGACAATTGCTGCTTCATTAAATCGATGCATACGCCGGCGATCAATCATGGTCCCGCGGTCACCATGCTGCAAACCGGTTCGCAATTTCCGGGACGCCCCAGCATGGGAGCCTGGTTGAACTATGGCCTCGGTGCCGAGAATGAAGAACTCCCCGCCTTTGTTGTCCTGGTCACAAAAAACAAGGGCGGCCAACCACTGTTCGCCCGTCTATGGGGCAATGGATTTTTGCCGGGGAAACATCAGGGGATTCGATTCCGCAGCGGCCCCGACCCCATCCTTTATTTAAACAACCCCAAAGGCCTCGATCGAAATTCGCGCCGGATGATGCTGGACGCGCTCAATGAGCTTCACCAACAGAAAATCGCCGATCGTTCCGATGCCGATTTGGAAACCCGCATCGCCCAATACGAGATGGCCTTCAAAATGCAAACGTCCATTCCGGACGTGACCAATTTTTCCAACGAACCCAAACACGTCGTCGAAGAATACGGGCCCGATGTTCAAAAGCCAGGTTCGTACGCAGCCAATTGCCTGCTGGCGCGACGGCTAGTCGAAAAAGGAGTTCGTTTCGTCCAGCTCTATCATCCTGGCTGGGATCAACATGGCAATTTGATGGGCGGCATTCGAACTCAATGTCGAGAGACGGACCAACCCACGGCGGCCCTCATCAAAGACTTGAAGCGACGTGGCCTGCTGGACGACACCTTGGTCGTGTGGGGCGGCGAATTTGGGCGGACCAATTATTGCCAGGGAAAACTCAACAAGAACAATTTCGGTCGAGACCACCACCCACGGTGCTTTACAGTTTGGATGGCAGGCGGCGGCGTAAAAGCCGGCACGTCTTATGGCGAAACCGATGACTATTGCTACAACATCGCATCGGACGCTGTGCACGTTCATGATTTTCATGCAACGATTCTGCATTTGCTCGGCATCGATCACGAACAGTTGACCTATCGCTATCAGGGCCGACGATTCCGGCTAACCGATGTCCATGGGAAAGTCATCAAACCAATATTGAGTTAGTTCCCAATATTGGTTTGAGATTTTTGGCCTTCGTTCTCGTGCGGCTATCCCAATCTCCGACTGCATTCGAGGCGTTCCGAATGTTCGTCAAAGCGTATGCTCGATGACTTTCATGCTTTTCCACTTGCCCTGCAGAAATCGGCTGCCAAAAACGATGCATAAAAGCACAATCCAGCCGGTCAACGTCGCCCACCACCAATAAAGCTGTCCATTGGTGGAACCAACGATGTATTGACCTACGAATCCAGCGACCACAAAAAGTGTCGAACATACGATCGTTGTCAGAATGACGAACATGGTATCACCGGCGCCTTTGATGGCGCCGACAAAAATGATCTGGATTGAATCAAAAATGCAGTAGGCGGCGACAAATACCAGGAGTCCACGGACTAGCTGCGCCGTTGCTTCAAAATCCGTTTTCCCGGATTCGAATCCAAGCATGTAGATCTTCGGAAGCAGCAAGTAGCTCATCCCGAACAGAAACGTATAGGTCACGGCGACTTGCAACGAAGTCCAGGTCGCCCGTGCGGCCAGCTCGGGACGGCCTTTGCCGATCTGCTGACCGACCATCGTTGAAACGGCCATGCTTAATCCGAAAATCGGGACAAAGACCAACATGTTGATATTGATCGCGATGGTCGAAGCAGCCGCTTGGGTTTCTCCCAGCCTTCCGATCATCAAACCGAACGCCGCAATTCCGATGCACTCAACAAGGAACTGAATTCCGTTCGAGGAACCGAAACGCAACATTCGCCAGACAAGACTCCATTGAAAATGAAACTTGTCGAACAGGCCAAACGTCTCGCGGTTTTTCTTTCGCATCACAAGCAAGAACGCCACGGCCGCCTTGAACCAAAGTGCAATCGAAGTTGCAATCGCGGCCCCCATGATTCCCATTGGTTCGAGACTGAACGTTCCGATCGCAAAGCCAAAGATCAGCAAAAAGTCGAGCAAGATGTTCAGACCTGCCGCGGCAACATCGATGGCCATCACCACCAACGTGCGCCCTTGTCCAATAAAAAACGAAGTCAGGACTGCCCCAAAGATATTGCCAATTGACCCAATTGCCATGTAGCGGAAGTAGACGGCTTCGTTGGCGATTAACCCGGCTTCATGCCCGGCCCATTGGAAAACAAGCTTGGGTGCGATTGCGGAAAATGCAAACAGCGGTATCGACATGCTCGCCAGGATCAGACCGTGCCAAAGAACCGAGCCGATTTTTTTCTTTTGTTCGGCACCGAAATACTGGGCGACAAAAACGTTCGTATACAACGCGAGCCCGAATGGGAATGCCAGAAATGTCCAGGCCATGATTCCCGCCGGCAAGGCTGCGGCCAAGCTACTCTGCGAGTGCCAGGAAAGAAACATTCGATCGCAAAACTGCATGACCGAATAAGAAAACGTCGAAACCATCAACGGCAACGCCAAACGAATGACATCGCGACCGCCACAGGGACGACTCCACCAAGACTCCGCATCGCGCTTGCGGGAACCACTCAGGCCCGGTGTTTCCTGGTCCCTACACTCCGGCTCTATCTCGGATTCGTTGTCGATTTCCAACTGCGCAATTCCGCCCATAAAAGATGTTTCCTAGGTTAATGAACCGCGCCCCATCAAAGAAGACGGCAAGGTCGCTTGGATAAAGAAAATGTGCATTGCGAAAAGAATTCGCGTCGAATTGATCAAACGACAGCTATTCCGCTGAAAGGTTCACGGCCGGGAAGACCGTCAGCGTCTCAAACTGCCAAGTCGGCAGCGATGGGAAAGGGGCGATAGGAGAAAGTTACCGTCAGCGCATAAAAAAAGCTCCCGGTAACTTTGGGTCCTAGGGGGGCTAAGGATCCGCGGAAATCCGAGAGCGATTGGACGAGTTTGACAAGCTTCCGTGCCTGGGTCTCCTCCTTGACTGGTCCGATCGCATTTACAACCGTGGTCAGGCAACTTCCGTGTCACCCTTCGACAGCCGCAGTTCGCAGGCACGATTTATCGGCCCGGTGCAAACTTGCCATCAGCCAGAACATTCCTTTGTTCGCTCGTCAAAGTTTCAAACTTCGACGGGGCAGAAATTATGGGAATCAGGACTTTGGGTCAATAGACATTTCTCTGAAAAGTTCTTTGGGTGAAAGCAGAACAATCGGCTGCTGAAAAGCTGCGTTGTTTAGCCAAGTTTTTTGTGGAATTGCGACGAGTTGGCTACCTCTGAGCTATGTTTTCTGGAACGACTTTTGTTGGAACTGCCAGCACCCTTTCCCCGGAATGATGTATTTTTGCAACGTTCGAATTCGGGGCTGGTTGCTTTTTCTAAACCAACTTCGACAAAACGTCGCTCAATGCCGCGTTCGATGTCGTCCATTCCACATTCGTTTTGCGGCACCTAATTTGCATTTGTTCGGCATGACGGTTCATCGACTTCAATCCCAAAACACAAATATGCCGAACGAATCAACGCTTTCGCCCACCTCGGAAAACGGTCAGCCAAGCGATACAACTCAAGCCATGCTGCCCAACCCGGCCTCGCCTGGTTCGACAACCCGTCGCATTGTTGAGCTTGACTCGCTTCGAGCTCTGGCGGCGATCAACTTGCTGCTTTTCCATTTCACGCACGTGTATTCCGTCAAATACGGATACACCTCGCCACTCGGCTTTGAATTCGCGTGGGGCAAGTACGGTGTCCAGTTGTTTTTCATGTTGAGCGGCCTCGTTAACGCCATGACTCTCATGAAGAAACGGCAACCGGGGGAATTCCTCGCAAGTCGTTTCATTCGCATCTTTCCCTCTTTCTGGCTGGTGATGCTGGTCAATCTTGCACTCCTGCTGGTCTTGCCCTTGAGCGCTTCGCACGTCACACCCCATCAATTTGCGGCAAATATGACGGTGATGCCCAACTTGTTTGGCTACTCCTGCATCGAGCCTGTTACCTGGACGCTCCAAGTCGAGATTTTGTTCTACGCGGTCCTTCTGTTCCTGTTCATCAGCGGCCAACTGCGAACGCCGGTACGAACCGTGGGACTCGTGTTGTTGCTTTCTTTGGCCGTTTGCCTACCACTCAAAATGATGCCGACCGTCGCCCATTCCGCATGGGGCAACAATCTGGCATTTCTTAACCGCATCATGATTCTGGAGTTCCTTCCGCTGTTCACCATTGGAATCTTGATCAACGAAATCAAAAACAAGCGCGGCAAAGTCTGGCTGAACGCGACGGGGATCGTGGCCTCGGCCGTCGTTTTCCATGCCATTGATCAACACGGTCACAATCCGGTGATTACCGTCGGGATGATTGGCCTTCTTGGTTTCAGCGCCTTTGGAAAATTCCCACCACTTCGGTTTCGCCCGCTGGTATACGTCAGCGCCATCTCCTATTCGCTTTACCTAATGCACAACAATCTCGGTTGCACACTGATTTACCACCTGAATCAAAACGGTGTGAGTCCACTGTTGAGCATGATCCTGGCAACGATTGCCATGATCATTGTCTCGTCCGTCGCGACGTTTTATATCGAGCGTCCGATATCCAATGCATTGCGGTGGTGCTGGGTTCGAATCAGAAAAGTCCATTGGATCGACTCGCTGCAAACCAAACTCAACGAACGCGTTGCCGCGTTCTAATTCAACTGGAGTCCATTGTGAAGTTAGTTGTCCTCACTCATCAGAAGCAAATCGACGAGTCCCGACGAAAATGGGATGCGCTCGCCGTTAGCCATCCGTTCTGCAACTGGAATTGGATGTCCAGTTGGTACGAAGTCTTTGGGGACAGCGACATCAATCGGGTTGTCGCCATCGAAGAAGCCGGAACCTGGCATGGCTTGTTGCCGTTGATTCTGCGTACAACGGCTCAAGGTCGAAGCCTGGCGTTTGCCTCGAGCGGACGGGCTTGTGCGGACTACGTTTCTCCTTTGGTTCACCCGGGCAGTGAAGATATTGTGATTCCGACGTTCTGCCATTGGATCCAGGAACAATTGAACGACCCGCAGCAAAAAATTGACTTTCTCGAATTTGAAGGCGTCGCCGCCGATTGCCCGATATTCCAGGCGTTGATCGCCGAACTGGAAAACCAAGGCTACAAGGCGACGCGCCAACCCATCGAAGGGTGTTGGGTAACCAAAATCGACAAGCCCTGGAATGTGTTCGAATCAGAAATCAAAAAATCATTTCGTCGGAAAGTCCGCAAGGCGGGCAAGAACGAGCAACTCCCGGAGGTCTCGGTCGTCAAATGCGATTCTGAGCAGTCCCTACCTGGCGTTTGGGGAGAATTTGTTCGGCTTCATCAACTGCGACGGCAGGTGCTTGGCCAACCCGGATGTTTTGCCGACGCGCAGTTCGAAACGTTTCTGCGAAAGGCCATCGGAAAAATGATTGCCGACCGGCAGGCCCACCTGATCGGCGCCAAGTACCATAACGAGATGTTTGCATCCGTGCTTCTCCTCACCGGTGGCAACCGTACTTACATGTACCAAACCGGGCACGACCCAAAACGAAAAGAACTTGAACCGGGCCACCTTCTTGGCCGGCTTGCCATTCAACACGCGATGAAACTTGGACACGAATCATTTGATTTCCTTCGCGGTGATGAGCCTTACAAGGCAAACTGGAACACCGAAAGAATCGCCCTCGAGAAAGTAAATATTATCTCGAAACGACTTCAAAGTCGCATTCGTCACTCACTTTGGGAAACCGGCCGGGCGATCAAAAACTGGCTTCCAGCTTCATTGATATCTCCGTCCCAGGTATGATTCGATGCAATTCAAAACGATCCACAATCTGGAAGGTCTTCGCCAACGGGCTCTCGAGTGGAATCGATTGCACGCGCAGGCTTCGGTCGGCTCACCCGCCAAACGTTCGGAGCCACTTTGTTACTTCATTAACACGTTCGCTAACGAACAGCCTTGGCAGGTCGCCATGGTAGAAAACCGCAGCTCAGAAATCGTCGCCGCTCTGGGGTTTTTGGTTGAACGAAAAGGACCGCTTCGAATTGCCAAGCTGCTGCAGAACCCCTGGGCCAGTTGCGCCGACTTGATGTTGCTTCCGGGTTTTGAATCGAACGGGGTCCAAACCCTGCTCAAAGGATTCAACGACCTAGGAATCGATTTACTTTGGCTCGATTGGATCAATGAACAAGGCCCTAACTGGTCGGCCTTGTTGAAACAGATCCCAAATGCCAGTCGCCGGATTTTTCCTCAATACCATGTTGGTCTCATCGAAACCGATACGGACTTTGAATCCTATTTCGCAAGGACATCCAAAGGGCACCGCAAAAAAATCCGCTCACGCCTCAAGAAACTTGGTTCGCGAGGCGACCTGGAATTCCGGTTTGAGCGTCACCTCAACGCCGGTGAACTGGAGTCACGACTGAAAGAAATCTTCGACCTGGAACATCGAGGTTGGAAGGGAAAATCGGGAACATCTGTTCACGCCAACGCCGGATGTTTTCAGTTTTACGGGCACCAGGCGATTGCGCTTTCGCGATCCAATTCATTCGCCATTTCCGAACTGCGGTTAGATGGAAAATTAGTCGCATACGAATACGGTTACTTGAATCAGCGTACCTACTATTCCCACAAGGTCGGGTACGACGAAACGTATTCCGATTATTCGCCTGGCCATTTGATGACCTTTTCCCTTCCAAAGTTTTCAGAAAGCTTTTCCACGGAACAGGGGCGCATTGTAGATACGGAGGCCGCCGCATCACTTCAAGATTTGCTCCATCAATTTGAAAAATCCCTTTAATTGAATCGAACGACTCGGCGCTTTTCGAAAGTTCTTTCCGAAGAATTAAAAAAACAACTGCTCGGTTGGGCCCAACAGTATGAAGAAGTTGCCTGGCTGGATTCCAACACCTATCATCAAAATCACAGCAAAATTCAAGCGGTATTGGCTGTAGATGGGCTCACTGCCATCAAAACCGATAGCCATCAAGCCTTTGAACAATTGCATGAATATCAGAGTCATACCCGGGATTGGATGTTTGGTTACCTGGCTTACGACCTAAAAAATGATGTAGAAGCCCTGAGCTCAAATAATCATGATGGTCTGGCATTTCCTGAATTGTATTTTTTTCAACCCAAGAAGCTGCTAC
>CAYSXI010000091.1:0-19537 GCA_964434955.1 uncultured Pirellulaceae bacterium | reverse complement strand
GAGGTTCGGAAAATCAATCGTGCCCGGCGTGCCGAACGAGTCAAACAACTTGCCGAATTGACAGGGATCGTCGATCTCTTGCCCCGTTACCCGCAGGGTCTTTCCGGCGGCGAAAGGCAACGCGTCGCCGTTGCCCGTGCCCTGGCGTTTCGTCCCAAGTTACTTTGCCTCGACGAACCATTGGCGGCCTTGGATCAAAAAACCAAAACTCAGGTCGCCAGCCTGTTGCAGAGAATTCACCGGCAAGAGAACGTCACGATCCTGCATATTACCCACGATATTGCCGAAGCGAAGACTCTGGGTACAGCCTTCTTCAAAATTGAGAATGGAAGTGTAGTAGAAGAGAATGAGTGGAAAGAGAAAGTTACCGGTTGATCCGGCCGATTTTTTGACCGAGGAAGAGGCAGCCACCTACGAATGGCAAATCTGGACGGACGGTTTCGGTGAGTTAGGGCAACGCCGCCTCAAGAACAGCAGCGTTTTGATCTCACGCTGCGGTGGCCTGGGTTCCGTCGTCGCTTACGAACTGGCAGCGGCCGGGGTCGGACGACTGCTGATTGCTCACGGCGGCAATGTCAAACATTCAGATCTGAATCGGCAGCTATTAATGACCCATGATTGGCTTGGAAAACCACGAATCGAAACGGTCGAAGCGAGACTCAAGGACTTGAATCCGCGCCTGGAAATTGTTCCGGTCGCGGCGAACCTCGATCAGGAATTGGCGGAGGAACTGGTTCCGCAAGCCGACATTTGCGTTGGTGCCGCTCCCCTGTTCGAAGAACGCTTCGCGATGAACGATGCCTGTGTACGCCACGGCATTCCATTGGTTGATTGCGCGATGTTCGATACATCGGCAACCATAACGACATTTCCTGCGAACGGGCGTCCTTGCCTTCGCTGCCTCACACCTGAAACACCGGAATACTGGAAACGCGAGTTCCCCGTATTTGGTGCAACTTCCGGAACCGTAGCCTGCATGGGAGCGATGGAGGCCATCAAGTTGCTGGCGGGTTTCGGCGAACCGTTACGAGGTCGCGTGATCCAGTTTGACCTGCGCGACATGAAATTCCATGAGCTTTCCCTTGAGAACATCCCCCATTGCGAGACTTGCCGCAACTAAAGTCGCCGGGACAACGTTTCATTCCAAGGATCATCTCAGTTATAATTTCCGCTTTCGTCGATCCACTCGTTGAGCAACTCACTATGCAACGTAAACTTCTGCCCCAAATGCTCCTCATTGCATTCACTTTCCTGGTATGCCTGGACAACCAAGTTTCGGCTCAAAGGAAGTTTACCCGGCAGGAAAAACTGAGAGGCTCGGTGACTCCCGAACGCGAGTGGTGGGACCTTTTGCATTACGAGTTGTCAATCGAAATATTTCCCGAGACGAAAACGATCCAAGGCTCCAACGCGATCAAGTTTCGCGTCTTGAAACCTGCAAAAAAGATGCAGATCGATCTCCAAAAACCCTTGCAGATTTCCAAAGTCACTCATGGCGAGAATGAATTAAAGTTTGAACGAGAAGGGAATGTTTACTGGGTTGAGTTCGGCACCGAATTGGCCAAAGACAGCGAACACCTCATTCTGATTGAATACGGTGGAAAGCCGGTGGTTAGTCGCAATCCGCCTTGGAGCGGCGGACTCACCTGGAGAAAGGACGAAAAGGGCAACGACTTCATAGCAACTTCGTGTCAGGGGATCGGGGCAAGCATCTGGTGGCCCAACAAGGATCATGGATATGACGAGCCCGACGAGGGAATCACGATCAATGCGACGGTTCCGGAAAAACTCACGGCCGTATGCAACGGTCGCCTGAAAAAGACAACGGAAAACAAAGACAGAAAGACCCGTACGTTTCGTTGGGTCGTCACGAATCCGATCAATAATTACGGTGTCAACCTTAACATCGGTGACTACATCGTTTTGAAGGATGAATACAAAGGAAAATTCGGCAAACTGGACATGGAATATTGGGTCCTTCGACACCAACGGGAAAAAGCACTCAAGCAGTTTGTTGAAGCTCCCCGAACCATCGAAGCCTTCGAACACTGGTTTGGCAAGTATCCGTTTTACGAAGACAGTTTCAAACTGGTTGTCGTTCCCTACCTTGGGATGGAACACCAGAGTTCCGTCACCTATGGCAACGGGTTTCAGAATGGCTACCGCGGTACGGATTTGAGCGGGACCGGAGTCGGCATGAAATTCGATTTCATCATCGTCCATGAGTCGGGACATGAGTGGTTTGGAAACAACATCTCGATGAAAGACGCCGCGGACATGTGGATTCATGAGAGTTTTACGAATTACTCGGAAAACCTTTTTGTCGAATACCACTTCGACAAAAAGCAGGCCCAGGACTATGTCATCGGTTGCCGAAAACGGATCGGCAATGACCGGCCGATTATTGGAACCTATGGGGTGAATCGTGAAGGCTCAGGCGACATGTATTACAAGGGCGGGAATTTACTTCACACCATGCGGCACATGATTGACGATGACAAGAAGTGGCGTGAGATTTTGATTGGATTGAACAAAGACTTCTGGCACAAAACCGTGACAACGGACCAGATCGAAAAGTACATCAGTAAGAAATCGGGAATCGATTTTGACAAATACTTTGATCAATACCTGCGAACGACCAAGATTCCCGAGTTCCACTATTCGGTTGATGGAAAGAAGCTGACCTACTTTTTCGATAATGTGGTCGATGGATTTTCCTACCCCGTTGATGTCATGGTGAACGGAAAGTCGATTCGAATCACTCCGACCGAGAAAGCTCAGTCCAAAACATTTGGTCAGGAAATCGATTCGGTTGAACTGGACCGGAATTTCTACATGAATCCGAAACGCGCCGATTGAGAATCAAACTCGAGCGGTGCTACCGCCTTGTTGGCTCAAATCGTCCAACCCACAGCGGAGTTCCGGGCAACCGATGCTTCCTGAAATCCGCCCATTTATTCGGGATATTCGCTTAAGTTTAGAAATGGCGGTTTTGAAAACCGGCCATTTGCCTTACGCAAGCTATGATTTGGATACGGTTTTCTTGAAAAACCGGTCATTTTTGTTGAGAATAGTACTTTCAAGTGGTACTGCTCCTGGGAACAGATTTTGGGCTTCATTCGATGAAACGAAAAGCTTTTACGCTGGTTGAACTCTTGGTCGTGTTGGCCATCATTGCGATTTTGGTCTCTTTGGCGATTCCAGCGGCGCAACAAGTTCGTGCAGCAGCCCGTCGTTCTCATTGCAAAAACAACTTGCGACAAATGGCAATTGCGAATTTGCATTTCCATGAATCGTATCGCGCATTTCCACCTGCGCGACTTTGGCCCCGCCTCAATTCTCGATTGCAAAACCAATGCGGGCTCAATGAGCCAAGTTGGTTCGTGCGGATTCTTCCCTTTATTGAACAGAATCAGGCATTCTCGAAATGGGACCTGTACGAGTCGACCGAGTTTGTCGATGTTGAACTTCGCACCAACTACGTTGCGACGTTCTATTGCCCCACTCGGCGAAGTGGTAAAGACCAGGCCGTGGTGACCGAAACCATCATCGAAAACCGATTGCCCTGCGGATGTGGTGGCACGCCCAAGAAATCACAAACCGGGGTCGGTAGCGACTATGCCGGGAATCATGGAACGCTGGATGCAATGGGCGACGGTGGTGATTTCTACCGTGGTGGAAATGGATCAGGTGTCTTGATCAGCAGTCGTGCAGCCTGTCGCTCGGAAGGCGAAGACCCATGGGGTCGGCCACTTCCACCCAAACCCTATTCCTGGATCGACAAAGTCAAACTGGAAGTGATTCGAGACGGCACGAGTAACACAATTCTTGTGGGTGAAGCTCACATCCCTTACGACCAGCTCCAAATTCCTCCCTTTGATGGCCCGATTTATACGGGCCGAGAGTTAACCGCCATCTGTCGAGTTGGTGGCCCTGGAGTTCCAATTGCTCGAGACATGGATGCGTTTGACCCTTCCATTACTTATCAATGGGGAAGCTGGCATCCGAGCCAATGCCACTTCGCAATGACCGATGCCAGTACGCACTCGATTTCCAATGCGATTGACACGATCACGCTTGGTCGGTTGTGCCATCGCTCTGACGGCGAGACGGCTGAAATCGAAGGATTCTAATTGGCTCGCAAACGCGAAAGTCGATCGATGAAAACCCGAAGTTGCTTCCTCCTTCTCGCTGCGCTCATCTTGCTATTGGCCGGTTGTGGAGATGGGATTCCCAAACGCTATCCAGTGGAAGGCCAAGTCGTGTTTGAAGATGGCACGCCGGTAAAAACGGGGATTGTCGAGTTTCTTTCCGCAGACAAAAAGTATTCGGCAACTGGGAACATCCAAAGGGATGGGAGCTTCCGGTTAACAACGCTCAGGGACTACGACGGCGCCATTGCCGGCGAACATTACTGCATTGTTAAGCAGTTTATTGTTTTCAATCCGGACGACGGTGTCGTCCACAATCACGGCGGACATGTGAAAGCTTATTTCGCGGACTACAAGACATCGCCTTTGACGTTTACCGTCAACACGCGAAAAACGGAGATCAAGATTGTCGTCGAAGAAGACCTCGACTAACCCCGCCTCATGAATAGCCCTGTCTTTCGACGATTCCCGCGGCACCTTGAGACGCCGCCAGCTAGTGGCTTTCACTCGAATGTCGTTCCAATCTCGATTGAAGTCGCAATTTGACTTCGGGCCATTCATCTTTGAGAACGCTGAAATAAACGCTGTGCCGAAGTCGACCATCGGGCTGTATCATGTGACAGCGCAAGGTTCCCTCTTCGGTTGCCCCAATTCCTTTCAATGCTTCGCGCGACTTGGTATTCAATGAATCCGTTTTGAACTCGATGCGATTCAATTTCAACGACTCGAATCCATGTTCCATAAGTAAAAGCTTGTTGCTGGTGTTGAAACCGGTACGCTGATAGTCCGGATGAAGCCACGTAAAACCGATTTCGGCTCGCAGATTTTTCGCGTCGGCATTCCAAAATCCTGTCGCTCCAACGACTTTGCCATCTGCCTGGGAGCGGCACGCAAAGTAGATTCCCTCATCCTTGGCACGAACATCATCCACGAATTGCAGAAAGCCGCCAAAGTGTTCGGGCGTCAGCAGGGTAACCGGCATGAATCGCCAAATGTCAGCCGCATCGCCCGCGGCAGCAAGTTCATTCAAGTGGGAAGAATCCATGGTCTCGAGCCGGACCAAGTGGTTTTCCAAAACGCAAGATTCAAACATGGGCGTACGTTCTCTAAGAGCTGAGGTCAGGTTTAACACCAATGGCAAATGGCAGCGAATACCAAACGGTGGCGGAATCAATTTCTCGCCAGCTTCCGATGGCCGACAAGCTGTTTTCATACTCGAGTTTGGCAATCTTTCCCGCGGCAATCAACGAGTCAGCCGTTCCGGCGATGACACCGATTAAGTTGTCAACGACCAGATCAAAGAGAGGTTCGTCTTTCGAAGCACCATAATGGATCGAACCGGTCGATAGAATCTCCGCTCCGGCCGACTTGAGTAACTCAGCCAGTTTTCGACCGACAAGTGGATCGCAACCAATGTCCTGATAGGATTTCCAATACGTTGTCCATAGTGACTCCAGTTCTCGGCATTCAGGCCAAACGCGCAATAACTCATGGTCATCATCCATCAGGAATATTTTCCCTCCGGGCCGCACTGCCTCACACATTTGCATGACGACGGCTTGCGGATCTGACACATGCTCCAGCAAGAATCGCGTGTGCACGAGATCAAACGAGCCCCATTCAACCGATTCGAGCGGGAGATCCGTTGCGTCGCCGATTCGATAATCAACCAGATCGGCTTGCGATTCTGAAGCGGCCAAACTCACGGCTTGTTGCCGCTGCTCTTCGCTGCGTTCGACTGCAACGGAACAACTTCCCGGATGCAAATTGGACGCGATCATGCGGGTCATCTGCCCAAGCCCGGAGCCGACGTCCAAAAACCGGTTGACCCCCGACAGCGGAATCGACTCAAGATGCCTTTCGTTGAGGATATCCTGCATTCGAGAAAGCCGCTTTTGCTCTTCGCGAGAAAAACCGTGTATGTACGACTCGCTCATGACCCGGCCCGCTCGTTCGGAATGGTGTTTGGGAAATCCGGATTTTCGATTACTCCAATCACGTTTCCGAATGGATCCTGACATTCGGCGACTCGGATCCTGCCTCCAACGTTTTCGATGTCCTTAAGCGTCGACGCGCCCAATTGCTTCAGCTGGACAACGGTGTCTTCAATATTTTCGACGCCCCAATAAGCGACACTTCCTGCGCGACGGTCGTCGTGCCCTGCTTCATGAGCCGGATGAAGCCCCAATTCGAATCCTCCGACATTGAAGCCCACGTAGAAAGGCTCATCAAAATATGGCTTGATGCCAAGCCAGCTCTCATACCAATCCCGGGCGCTGAAAAGGTCCTCGACGTAATACACAACGGTTCGCAAACCTTGAAGTCGTGATAAATTTTGACTCACGACAAATTCTCCACAATAAAAAGGATGCTGCTTTCGCTAAGATGGATATCGTTTCATTATGCCGAATCGCCGAGCCTATCGGAACCAACTGAGAGATCCATGAAAGTTGATTCATCGCCAATCCAATTGCTTACTTCGCTTGGATTTTGTTTGTCCTTTTTCCTGCTGCTGGCCAGCCTTGTATCGCTCGATTCCGCAGCTCAAGCGCCCGCAGCTCAAGCGCCCGACACAAAAATCAAAAACGTTTTGTTCATCGTCTCCGATGACCTGAAAGCGGATGTGCTCGGTTGTTACGGCGACAAGTTTTGTAAGACTCCGAACATCGACCGCCTCGCCAAATCGGGCATGCTTTTTGAGCGAGCTTACTGCCAGGGAACCTGGTGCGCTCCTTCGCGAACTTCTTTTATGTTTAGCCGATACAAGGGCAGGGCCCAGACAAACCTTGGCCAGCATCTCAAGGAGAATGGGTTTTACTCAGCCCGCGTCGGCAAGATCTATCACATGCGAGTCCCCGGCGACATCGAAGCCGGCACCGACGGCAAGGACATCCCCGAATCCTGGACCGAGAAGTTCAACTCCGCTGGGAAGGAGTGTTTGACACCGGGCAACTATGCCTGCCTGAACCTCAATGAATTCAAGACGGAAATCGAAGGCCGACAGTCCACCGCCATGCCTCATCGCATGTTTGTCACCGTCCGTTACGAAGGGGATGGATCGGATCAACCAGATCACAAATCGGCAACCAAGGCCATTGAGCTATTGGACAAGCACGGGGACAAACCTTTCTTTTTGGCGGTTGGACTGGTTCGCCCCCACTACCCGATGGTCGCCCCGGAACAGTATTTCAAACCTTATCCCTGGCAAAAAATGCCAATGCCGAAACAGGTCTTGAACGACCGAGATGACATTCCCAGACAAGGCCACACGGGAATTCACAACGGGAACAACAAGATTGGCGAATTCCCGGACAACCAGAAGAGAATGTGGCAGGCATACTATGCTTCCGTGACATTCATGGATGAACAGGTCGGCCGAATCCTTGATCACCTGGACAAGAAAGGGCTGCGAGAATCGACCGCGATTATTTTTACCAGCGATCACGGCTACCATTTGGGAGAGCACGGGTTTTGGCAAAAGGTGAGCTTGCACGAGGAAGTCACGCGCGTTCCGTTGATCATTTCGACCCCCGGCATGAAGGCAGGCCGAAGCAAGTCGATCGTGGAGATGGTCGATATCTTTCCAACGGCCAGCGACCTGGTTGGACTTGAAGTGCCCAAATCGGTCCAAGGAGTTAGCCTGGTACCTGTTTTGAAGAATTCCGAGGCGAAAGTGAAATCCGGCGCGATTTCATTCACGCGAGGCGTATCCTGGCGAACACGCGATTGGGCTTACATGCGATATCCGAGCGGCGAAGAGGAACTGTACGACATGAACAAAGATGTCAAACAGATTCACAACCTTGCCAATTTGGAAACGCATGCGAAAACGAAAGCCGCAATGCGGAATGAGTTGGAGATGCGAATGAAAAAATTTGGTTTACAAATGCCCAAACCGAAATCGCCCAAGTCGAAAAAGAAAAAAGCCCAGCGTTAACGCCGGGCTTCGAGATTACCTTTCGTTATTTCGACATCGCAGGTCGTTCGGGCGATACTTCGCGAGAACGTCTATTTGTCGAGCTTGATCATCGCGTCGCCAAACTCTTTGCCGACCGTGTAAAAGAACACGGGAGAGCCAAGGTAGTGATAGGGTCGGTCATTGCCAAACTCCTGCCATTTTTTGACATCGCGATTTTTTCGGTCGACCCAATACTTTTCGAAAGCGGCTTGTGCTTCCTCGTCCCAGTACTGTGCCGTCCGAATCGTATGAACCGTGCCGTTGAATTCCGAATGCTTTGATGCTGCGACTTGCGCATCTGCGATTTGCTTGGCTTTGCCCTTTTGGTTTTTTCCACCATGGCCCATGGCGCCAATGACGAATGGCAGGTCCTTAACGCCAAGGTCTTTGCGAACGTCCTTGATGAAAGCCACCATGTTGTCCTCGTAGTCTTCAACCGAGGTGGGCCCGAACTGATCATTGAAGCCTTGAAACCAAACAAAGCCGGCAATCTCATATCCTTGGCCCTGGTAGTTTGGTGCGTAGGTTTTCAGATCGCCCGTAACTTGTTTGACTTCCTCAATCATTTGACGATAGAAATGGCCATACGATTTCTTGATCTCGTCCATCGTCAAGTTCGGATTTCGCTTTTTGCCTTTTTCCAACATCTCGTTGATCGACTCCGGGTAGCCGCGACTGGGGGGCCGAAAGTCACGATCAATGGATTTGCCGCCCCATGCCGTTTTGATGATCAACACATCCTGGTCATAGTGATCTCCGACGACCCAACCGAACCCCAGTTCCGGACCAAACAGTCGCTTGTCATCCTTTCGAGCCGTTCCGTATCCGATCGTCAGCTTCCCGGTTCGTCGACCGGCGCCACCCAGGTAATGAATTTGAACATCATCGCGTTCAATCCACTGATCCCCTTTCTTGAGGTGGGCGAAACGGCTTTTTTTCTCGGGCACGGTCAACTGATGACTCATCGTATAGACGCTGCCCTTGCCTTCCATGTTGGATTGGCCGGCGAGGATGAAAATCTTCAGTTTCTTCGAATTCTTCGCGTCCTGGGCTTGGGCCAAATCGACATTGCCGATCAGGCAAATGGCTGCAAGCAAGGCAGCAAGTAATTTGCTTTTCATAAAGTTCTCCCGTTTTTGAACATGAATGCTCTGCTCAATTCTCAAGATGTCATAATAGGTCCGACAATTGAATTCACAAGCATTCGAGTGACAAATTTGTAGTATGGTTTGACGATGGCATATGACGAAAATCTTGCAGCAATCATGCGCAAGTCACTGAGCAAGCTGGATGGGATCACGGAAAAGAAAATGTTTGGCGGACTATGTTTTCTTTTGCAAGGAAACATGTTGTGTGGTGTTCACAAAGATGGCGGCATGGCGCGTATCGGAAAAGAAAACGAAGCCCAAGCGTTGAAACTCGACGGGATCGATCCATTGTCTTTCACCGGCCGCAAAATGGGCGGGATGGTTGATGTGAGTGTGGACGCATTGAAGTCGGCCAGGATTCGGCGGGCCATTCTTGATCTGGCTCTCGAATACGTTGGGACATTACCCCCCAAATGATTCGCCACAAAAAAATATTTTTGAAAAACCGGAAGTCGAATGTCCCAATCAAAGACGTCCATTCGTCAACCTTGTGAAACAAGCCAAATTGAGCTTGAAACGGAACATCTTTGTTAGCATGAAGGAAATCAGTCATGGCAAAATACTTGTTCATTTATCGCAATTCAGCCGAAGTCCAGGAAAAGGAACTTTCACCCGAACAAATGCAATCCGTTCTGGAATCCTGGAGCCAATGGATTGGTAAAGGATTCGAAGCGGGCTGGATGGTGGATCCGGGCGATGCACTTCAAGTCGAAGGCAAAGTGGTAAACGAGGAGAAGCTGGTATCGGACGGACCGTTCGCGGAGTCAAAAGAAATTGTGGGTGGATACTCGATCATCGAAACCGATGATTTTGATGCTGCCTGCGAAATTGCGAAAGCTTGCCCGGCAACCGATTCGCCAACCGGTTCGGTTGAAATTCGTGAACTCGCGGGCTTCGGTTCGAAAGAATCCTAGTCCCTCTCATTCTGTGGCCCGCGCGTCGGCAATTTTCGTTGTGACAGTACCGAGCCGTCCGCGGGCATCCTGATGAATTTCCGTGTCAGCCTCCAAGGTTTTCGCATGTCCGAATCGCGAGCGAATCAACTGGTCGAGCATTTCTTTCGGAATCAGTTTGGCCAACTGGTATCGCGTTTCGTTCGCCAGTTTGGTGTTCAACATTTTGACTTGATCGAAGATTCGGTACAGGCCGCGCTCGCTGACGCGCTGCGATCCTGGAAGATCAAGGGAGCTCCGGATAATCCAACGGGTTGGGTTTACCGAGTGGCGAGAAACAAGATGATCGACGCCATTCGGCGACAGAAGACCTTTCAGCAAAAGGCCGAGGAACTCTCCGAATACATTTCATCGCCCGGTTCGGATCCAAAATCCGATTTCGAATGGAATCAACATGAGTTTCGCGATGACGTCTTGCGAATGATGTTTGCCTGTTGTCACCCGGCCTTGCCCGTCGATTCGAAAATCCCACTGACATTGAAAATCATTTGTGGTTTCAGCGAGACGGAGATCGCGCGGGGTCTCCTATTGACCGAAGAGACGGCACGAAAACGAATCTATCGCGCCAAGCAGTCGTTAATTCAGAACCAGGTTTCGCTGGACCTGCCGGAGGGGCAACAACTGCTTGAACGTTTGAATGCCGTGCACAATGTGTTGTACTTGATGTTCAACGAAGGGTATTGTTCTTCCGGGACGGACCACGCAATCCGACAAGATGTTTGCGAAGAAGCCGCACGCCTCTGCCATCTTTTGACAGAAAGCCAAAATTGCCAGAGCGACGAAAGCTTTGCCCTACTGGCGCTCATGCTTTTCCACGCTTGCCGTTTTCAATCTCGAATCGGCCAGGAAGGCGAATTGATTTTGCTCGAGGATCAAGATCGGAAGGCATGGGATCGCCGAATGATGAACCGGGCATTTGAATTCTTTGCCCGATCAGCGGAATGCGAGACGCCGTCGAGCTATCACCTGGAAGCAGCGATTGCCATGAACCACTGCAGGGCAAAACGATTCGAAGACACGAACTGGGACGCAATCGTTCAACTCTATGATCAACTCGTCCGAATCCGCCCCTCGCCCGTTTATCGTCTGAATCGCGCCATCGCAATCGGCCAACGGGACGGGCCGGAAAACGCGATCGCGGAACTGATGGATGTCGGCCGAGAACCGATGCTTATTCATTCGCATCTTTTGCCTGCGGCGATGGGTGAAATGTATCGGCTGAAAGGCGACGTCAATTTGGCAAAAGAACATTTCGAAGAAGCGGTTCGCAAAGCCATCACGCCTCACGAAAAGGCGATTCTCTTGCGTCGAATCAAGCAATGCCAAATCGACTAGCTCGAGGACGCACTCTGGATTTGCCAGTAAATCGGCAGAATCGCCGGGACGTCGAGCTGGCAAAGTATTGGAATTCGTTGCTGGATGCCGATAATAGTTTCACGGAACGCGCGAGGTTGCGCGGATTCAGCATCAATCCAATTCAAGAATGCCAAGGGCGATGATGGTTGGGAATCGAGTGACAAGCAGATTGCATTTTCGCATTTTGCGCTCGTTGATTCCCCTCGTGACTCTGCTGATCGTTCCTGCTCTCGGATTCGCTCAGGACGGAAGCCATTTTCGCTCCGCGCTGAAGTCCTTCCTCAAAGAAACCCCCGTTGAAGGCCTGGACGATCTTACTGCCGCCCAGTACTTATCTCTGCACGCTCACCAGAAAATGGAGACGAAGCGGATCGTGCAATTGGCGAATGATCTTTCGTCCCCGGAGTTTTCGAAACGCGAACGAGCTCAAAAATCGTTGATGCTCGTTGCCTTGTTGCCGTCGACCCTTCCTGAAGAAGTCGGCAATGGAAGCCCCGAACTTCGTTGGCGTTGGAAACAAATCCTCGATGAACGAAAGCCCCTTGAGATACGGCTGATTCTTGCTGCGCTCCGAGACATCGTCGAATCGCCGCCAAAAGCTTTTCTGCCGGAACTGCGCTTGCTCCTGATCAACGATCAGTATGCCAATGTTCGCTACAACGTCTCGCAGGCGTTTCTGAAAATCGCAAGTAAAAATGACTTTGAGTTCTTGAAGCAATGCGCCCACGATCCGGCCATGGTCCAACTCCGAATGATTTCGATCGAAGCGTTGGCGCGCCAATTCAAGGCAAAGTCGATCCCCGATCTTCGTCGACGCCTGAAAGACGATGACCTGGATGTTCAGTTTGCAGCGGCTCGATTGCTTGTCGATCTCAAACAGCGCGATGCATTGTTAAAGATTGCCGAGTTCCTTTCCGACAAGAAAAAACCTCGCTCCTACCTCGCGTTTCAAATATTGGGAAGTGTGACAGGGAAAAAGTTTGGACAGCTTCCCTATGCCGAGGGTGAAGCGAGGCAGAAGAAGATCAAGGAATGTCGTGATTGGATTCGAGAGAACCTTGAATCGATCGAATTACGGATTCCCATTTACAAACATCTTTATGCGCATCGATCGCTTGGCGGACACACCCTTCTAGTCCTCGACGATGAACGAATCGTCGAGTACGACGATTCGATGAAAGAGATTTTGACGGTCAAATCGAAAGGAATCTCCGGCGCGGAAAAACTGCCGAACGGAAATTTTATCGTTCACTCTTTCTCCGGCAACGAGCTAAAAGTTATCACGCCGCAAGGCAAATTGGTCTGGAACAAATCAACCAATATCAACGGGACCCAACTGCTTCAAAACGGCAACCTTTTGATCACAACCGGCAGCAACAAGCGGGTGGTTGAAATTGACCTCAAGACCCGGAAAGAAATCTGGAGCCACGAAGTCAAATCGTGGGTGAACGATGCAAGCCGTTTGCCGAGCGGCAACACCTTGATCGCCGCCCGGAGCCGAATCACCGAAGTGACGCCCGATGGAAAAATCGTCTGGGAATACAGCTTGCCCGCTGACAAGAAGTCCTATCTTGCCGCTCAACCACTAATGAATGGAAACATTCTGATTGCGACGACCGGAAACACCGGTCGCATTTACGAAATGACGCGGGACAAAGAGATCATCTGGAAGATGTCGGGCCTGGGTTCGATTCAAGATGCCCTTATCGATGAACAAGGGCATCTTTGGATCATGACCGAAAAGAGGGTCGTTCGATTCGATAACGACCGGAAGAAAATCTGGAAACTGGATAAGGGAACGGCCTTCGGCGAAATTCGACGGTGAATGACAAACTTTGTCGGAAGCCGCAACCTGGACGACTCTACTTTTTCATCTTCCGCTTGATGTATTCGATCGCTTTTTTCTCGTAGGCCTTGGTTCGCAAACCGACTTCCCTGGCTTCTTTGAGCGCCGTTTCGAGGTCGACGCCCTGGTCCAGCACGCGATAGGGAAGCCATACGCCACCAACCCGATTGGCGGAGCCACAGTGCAACAAAGTCGTTTTGTCTTTTTCTTTCAACAGTTTTCGAACCTTGTCGAAGACCTCGTCGGTCAAACTTTCTTCGCCGCGAAACGGGATTTCGATAAACTCAAAACCCTTTTCTTCGGCCACTTTCTTTTCGTCCCATTTGATCTCATTTGAGACACGCAGCGTGATGATTCGTTTGATCTTGTTCTCGGAAAAGACGTCGAAATCGTCCTCTTGAAACTGTCCGGCCAGAAATAAGCCGTTGCAAACGTGAACATTCCGCGTGGCACCCAGTTTCGCGGTTTCAACTTTCCCGGTTTTCTCTTCCTGTTTCACGTCAGCCTTCTCCTCCGCCTGTTTTTCCTGTCCCGTTGAATGGGAAGCCACAACAAGCATGGCAAAAACCACGGCAAATGGTCCTGCGATGCGTAACGAGCGAACTTGGCAAGGCATATCAATTTTCCTTTCTTTCCGGGTCGATGAACTCCCCGTATTCTAGTTGAAACCTGATTTCATGGAAATCCAATAATTTATTAATTGACATATTCCAATATTCCGATATATTAACAGCATGGGAACCAAGGTCAGAAAAATGCTGGATATCAATGCGTTAGGCGAGGCGGCAGAGTGCTTGCGCGTTCTGGCGCATCCACAGCGACTTCAAATTGTCCAGTTGCTGCTCTCGGGGAACGCTTATAGCGTCAACGACTTGGCGGAACTTTGCGACTTGAATCAGCCAACGACGTCTGATCACCTTCGTCTCATGCAACGTTGCGGATTCCTGGAAAGTCGCAAGGAAGGACGAAGCGTATTCTACGAGATCGCCGAACCGCACTTGGAAGACATCATGAAGTGTATCCAAAGCCGCTTCGGCTAATTTTTTTACTCAAAACATCTAAATATCCCGATATTTCAATAGGCAAATCGTCATGTTACTTAAGTACTTTTACGATCCCGATCTGGCGCACGCTTCGTATCTGATTGGCTGTCAAAAATCGGGCGAGGCATTGGTCGTCGACCCGGGGAGAAATGTTGAGCCCTACATCCGTGCCGCCAAGAAGGAGGGGCTTCGCATCGTTGCCGCCGCCGAAACACACATTCACGCGGACTTTGTGTCCGGCGCCCGGGAGCTGGCGGAAAAACACGGTGCCAAGCTTTATCTTTCGGACACTGGCCCCGCCGAGTGGAAATATCTGTTTGCCAAGGATTATGAACACCTCGGGCTTCGTGATGGCGACCAATTTAGCTTGGGAAAAATCGAGTTCTCCGTTCGGCATACTCCCGGACATACCCCGGAAAGCATTTCTTTGGTCGTGACCGACCGGGGCGGGGGAGCTAATGAACCGATTGGTGTTTTCACGGGTGACTTTGTATTTGTTGGTTCGGTTGGCCGCCCGGACCTTTTGGAAACTGCGGTCGGAGTCGAAGGATCAGCGGATGCGGGTGCTCGGGACATGTTCCGCTCATTGCGATGGTTTCTGGAACTCCCGGATCATATTCAGGTGTGGCCGGCCCACGGCGCCGGAAGTGCATGCGGTAAAGGGCTTGGCTCAATCCCTTCCAGCACGGTCGGATATGAAAGACGTTTTAACCCGGCGCTGCAAATCAGAGACGAAAATGACTTCGTTGAGTACCTGCTTGCCGATCAACCCGAAACCCCAAGGTATTTTGCCCTCATGAAACGTTTGAATCGTGAGGGCCCCAATTTGCTCGACGCGTCAGCAATGCCGCCGAGACTCGACGCGAACGAGGTGACGACTGCCGCCAATTCCGGCGTCGTGATTGATACATCCTCCCCGGCGCAGTTTGCGCGCGGCTTTGTAGCGAACACCATCAACATGTCTCGACGTCACCTGGCGCAGTGGGCGGGATCGATTCTTGATCCGGAACAATCCATTTCGCTGCTCACGACCGAAGACGCACTTCCGGCAATCGTACACCTCCTCCAAAAAATTGGATTCGAAAAATTTGCCGGCTACTTTGATTCACAGCAAGTATCAGAGCTTGGACGGAAGACCGAAACCATGGAACGCTTCACGCCCGCGCAAGTCGCCGAGACGCAGGCTGATATCCAGCTGATTGATGTTCGCGGCAACACGGAACGCTGCCAGGCTTCGATTCCACAAGCCGAATCGATATTCCTTGGTGACTTGCCCGAACGACTTGATTCCATTCCGTCGGACAAGCCGATCGTTTTCCACTGCAAAGGAGGGGGCAGATCGGTTGTCGCAGCGAGCCTTGCACTGAGAAATGGAATGCAGCCGGTTGCGGACATGTTGGGAGGCATTGATCGTTGGATCGAGGAAGGCCGAGCGGTCGACCAAGCGGAAACGAAGGGGTGTCAAGCATGATTGAGTTCCTTCTGGCTCCTTGGCCTTGGTGGCTTTCCGGGACGCTGATCGGGATAACCATCCCCCTGCTTTTTATTCTTACCGGCAAACCGTTTGGACTTTCCACGAGTTTCCAACAGATCGGTGCGTTATGCACATTCAAAAAAGGGCCCGCGTACTTTTCCGAGTTTGATATCAAGAAGTCGCTTTGGCGCCTTTTCTTCGTTATTGGAATTCTCGCGGGAGGCTTTATTGCGGTTGGATTGCTGAGTCAGGATCCGGTTCAATTTTTCCCCGAGTCGATGCGGACACCGATTGGCGGGATCCGGCTATTAATAGGCGGCATGTTGATTGGCTTCGGCTCGCGTTACGCGGGCGGATGCACCTCGGGCCACGCAATGACCGGGTTGGCCAATTTAAACTTTCCGAGTTTGATTGCGACGGTTTGTTTCTTTATCGGAGGCGTCGTGTTGACGTGGAGCCTGTCTCAGTTCATTTTCCCTGCGAGTTGACCCATGAAAAACTCAAACGTTGAAGATGTAAGCCCTCCTTCGAACGCCTCGATTAACTGGCGTCGCTTGCTGTTTGCTTTGGTGGTTGGCACGCTTTTCGGAATCGTGCTGGTCAAATCACAAGTCGCGGAATGGGAACGCATCCACCGGATGTTTCTCTTTCAGGAAGCCAAACTTTTTCTGATCATCGGAATGGGAGTTGTCGTCGGCGCGATCTGCATGTGGCTTATTCGAAAATTTGGGATTCGCGAAGTCGACGGATCTCCAATCTCCTACCGTCCCAAACCCTTTCAAAAAGGCGTTGTCATTGGCGGCATGATTTTTGGTGTTGGCTGGGCGATTACCGGTTCATGCCCCGGCCCGATCTACGCCCAATTGGGTGGAGGCGAATGGATGGCCCTATGGACCTTGGCAGGCGCGATGATGGGGACTTTCGCATTCGCCTTTCTGAAACCGGTTCTTCCCAGCTGAATATTTCAACCCGTCCTGTGTAAATGATTGGCTTGGATTAAACTGGGATAGAGAGCCGCGAAGGCATTGAACAAAGCCGCAAAGGCAGTGAGTTTGGCATCACGTTCTCAGAAGGCATTGAGAATGAACTATGGATTCGTAATTGACAATCGAAAATGCATTGGCTGCCACGCTTGCTCGACGGCTTGCAAGTCCGAAAACGAAGTCCCGTTAAGCGTAAACCGAACCTGGGTGAAATACGTTGAGACGGGGCAGTATCCGGACACGAAGCGCCATTTTCAGGTGACGCGTTGCAATCACTGCGAGAATCCACCCTGCGCGAGGATCTGTCCGGTCACCGCGATGTATCAACGCGACGACGGAATCGTCGAGTTTGACCAGGACGTTTGCATCGGCTGCAAGGCTTGTTTGCAAGCCTGTCCCTACGACGCGATTTACATCGATCCCGATTCGCATTCAGCGGCAAAATGTCATTACTGTGCCCATCGTATCGATGTTGGCCTGGAACCGGCCTGCGTGGTTGTTTGCCCCGAGCATGCGATCATCTCTGGCGACATGGATGATCCCAATTCCGAAATCAGTCAGACGCTGGCGCGAAACCGAGTCACCGTTCGCAAACCAGAACAGGGAACCGCACCCAAGCTGTTCTACATTGAAGGCAATGATGTCGCGATGCACCCGACTGCCACCGAGCGAACTCCCGAAACCTACATGTGGGCGGACGTTGTCCCCATTCACGGCGAGAACGGCACGCCCGTTACGATCGATCGGCTGAGTGCATCCGGTTCGTCGCATTCTGAGCCTGGCAAAACGGCATCCGGCCTCAAGTCAAAAAGTGGCGCAGCGATTCGCGAACCCAAGCCCCAGGGATCACCCCATGACAGTCCGCTTAACCTCGGGCAGGGTCGGATCGCTGAACAAATGGTTCAAGTCACGTATAACGCTCAACACAAGGTTCCCTGGCATTGGCCGGTCGCAGCCTACCTGGTGACCAAAGGGATCGCGGCAGGAATCGTCCTGTTGTTGGCGCTTTTTTGGGTTTTGAATATCGCTCCATTCGATTCCGTCGCTGCGGCGGTGGGTGGGATGGTCGCATTGATTTTTGTCGGGATCACGACTGGCTTCCTGGTCTTCGACCTGGAAAAGCCGGAAATGTTTTTGACAATCCTCACACGCCCCAATTGGCGCAGCTGGTTGGCTCGCGGGGCATTCATCCTGGTCGCGTTTTCCATCTTGTTGACCGTCTGGACGGCGATTGAAGTCCTCGTCTGCTTTGAATTCATGGAGTTGCCGGGAGCGATTCGACTTACGCTTTTGGGTTTATTGATACCGCTTGCAATTGGCACAGCCGTTTACACTGCGTTCCTGTTTGGCCAGGCGGAGGGCCGAGACCTCTGGCAAAGCACGCTTTTGCCCTTCCACCTGTTATTGCAAGCGGTGATGGCCGGAAGTGGCTCGCTGTTAGGGCTCAATGTTTTCTTTTTGTTTGACGACTCATTGATTCAGGTCGCATTTTACGTATTCGCCGCTTCGTTGATTCTGGACCTATTTGTCACGCTTTTTGGCGAATTTGGCATGCCTCACGCGACGGAAGTTGCGGCCCGCGCGGCACATCAAATAAGCCATGGTCGCTACAAGATTCATTTCTGGTTCGGATCCGTTGTCTTGGGACATGTGTTGCCACTGGCGATCGTGCTCCTAGCGCTTTGGAGTGAACAATTCTTGTTGACGGGTGCGGTTGCCGGTTTGATGTCCCTGGTCGGGCTTTATTTGTTTGAATACGCCTACGTCATGGCCCCCCAGGAAATTCCCAACAGCTAGGAAATCTGATGAGCGAAATGTCGCAAAAACTAAACCGGATTTTCAAAGCATTGCTGCGAAAGGCCAAGCAGTCGCCGGTGGTTGACGGGCCGACGGATGCCGGGGGAACTGCTTTACCGACGTTTGACGAGTCCAAGGTCAAGCCGAAGCAAGTTGACATGACGACCGTGCAACATCCGGACGGACGCATGAGTCAGTATCCGCCACCTTCGGAATGGGACGAGTGGATTGAATGGGACGGTAAACAATGGCCACGCCGTGTGGCCAGAAAGTATCAACTCGTCCCGACCGTTTGTTTTAATTGCGAGAGTGCCTGCGGTCTTTTGGCTTACGTTGACAAAACCACTTTTGAGATCAAGAAGTTTGAAGGAAATCCCGTTCACCCGGGAAGCCGGGGAAGAAACTGTGCGAAGGGACCTGCCACCCACAATCAGGTTTATGACCCTGAACGAATCCTTTATCCCTTGAAGCGTGTGGGAGAGCGCGGAGAAGGTAAATGGAAAAGGGTTAGTTGGGACGAAGCGCTCGAGGACATTGCGGCCAAGATGCGGGAGAGCCGCAAGAAAAGAAAAGATGGAATCATGTACCATGTTGGCCGGCCTGGCGAAGATGGTTACACCAACCGCTGCATCCAGGCTTGGGGTGTCGACGGCCACAATTCGCATACCAATATCTGTTCGGCCGGCGCGAGAACCGGTTACGCATTGTGGGGCGGATTCGATCGCCCAAGCCCCGATCATGCCCATGCCCGTGTGATTCTTTTAATCTCGAGCCATCTCGAGACCGGCCATTACTTCAACCCGCACGCGCAGAGAATCATTGAAGGCA